>JAISXA010000049.1 GCA_031270685.1 Planctomycetota bacterium | reverse complement strand
CGGACCAATGGGTTGATTTTTCATCAGGTCGGGCGATAGCGCCGACCTTGCAATAATTCCCGACGCAAAATGTAAACCCAAGAAACTTTGGAGAGAATCAAACGGCGGTTTGTTTGATTTTCTCCAAAAGTCCGCATCTTGCTTTCGCCGTCACGGAACTCCTGACCGGGTTCGCAGTCCCGAAACGTATATCGACGCGGCGCGCGACGAAGATTCATACTTTTTTGCATTATCGGAAGTATCGGTGGACGTTTGAAGGAAATCAGATTGGGCATTCGGCGGTTTGAATGCCCAATTTGCAAAACTCCAGCTAAAATTCGAAGGAAGCCAGAATGCTGTCGAATGCGGGCGCATAGAGGTCGAATTGATCCGCCGGAGCCCAGAACGAAATGCGTAACGCGCGCTGGCGGCGCGGCACCACATATTGCCGGCAGCGAAGATTCCGTCCGTTCTGCTCGCAAGCGAAATCTATGAACAGCGCCGGCGTCGCGCCATCGGGATCGAAGGAAACCATGCGGCTGTCGAGAAGGCGGAAACGGTTCAAACCGGCCTGCAAATTCGCTATATTGCCGTCGAGCTCGGTCCTGCCGGCCCGGTAATCGCCCTCCAACGCTTCGCATTTGACGTTGGCAAGGCGGTCGGGGCTGGAGATTTCCACCGAATTGAGTTTGGCGGCGCCATTCCATCCCCGCGGCAGGCGGAGCGCGAATCCCCAGTAAAGATTCGCCATCCAATCCCCCTCGGCGACGGCATAGGTGCGCCGGTCGCCGATCACAAGTTCGGCGTGGTTGCGCGCGGGCGTCTCGCGCCCGGCGGAAACCAGTTCCAGCGTCAACAATGGATTCCGCATGAATGCGGCCACATCGCCGCCCATGCCGCCGTCGGGAGCCGAACGCCCGGAAAGCGCGTACCCGGCGGGAAACCCGACCCTGCTCACCGTGGTGTCCACCGGAATCCAACCGCCGTTTATCCACGCCTCGGCCCAGACATGATGGACCGCCAGCCCCGGACGGGCGAGAAATCCCTGGCACAGCCGGGTCGGGATGCCCAGGGCCCGCGCCATGGTCGCGAAAAGCAACGCATGGTCCAGGCTGTTGCCGCGCCGGTCGGCGAGGACATCCGGAACCGAGGCCGCCGAGGAAGCATCGGGCGCGAAAACGACGGTTTGGTTGATCCACCCCGCGAGATAGCTGATCACCTTGAGCACGTTCTGCTCCGGACGCCGCGTTTGCTCGTCCACGACCGAGGCGCGGGCCGCGTCTATGACGGCGCGGTTCTGCGCCGGCAATAGCGCGGAAGCGACAAGATACGGCTGGATGTCCGGGGGCACGCTCATGGGCAGAACCGCCGCGACGTCTACCCGGGGAGCGTTTCGGATGGCGACGATATTGGTGAACTGCCCGGCATCGACGATCTCGGCGTATTCGGAAGTATGGAATACGCTCCGCCACGCCGCGACCGGGCCGCCGCGCAGCACCAGCCACGCGAAATTGTCCCATGCGGGAAGGACGGCGCCGATGGCGATTCCCCCCGCGACGGCCGAATCGGTCGGCAACGGAATCGGCTCGGGCGGCGTGATCGGGGACTGGCTTATCCGTCGCTCCTCCTCGTACTCCCGTCGCGATGCGACCTGATAAATCATTCCTTCGGATTCGAGGCGGAGAAGGCGCCCGTCCGTGGTGAAGCGGGCGAACAACGGCAGCCGGTCCTCGGAGCGGAATTCCGCCGTCCAGGCGGCGGGGCCGGTGGGATCGGCATTGTCGGTGCGCGCGCCAATGACGACGTTTTCCCGCGTCACCCGCCTCGCATCCCGGTCCAGAAGATACGCGACCGCGGCATTTCCCGGGCGCAGTCCGAGGCTTGCGAGCCATTCTCCAGAGATTTCGAAAAGCACGCCCTGGGGCACGGGTATTCGCGCGTTCTGGCCAAAATAGCCGCTCGCGGCGAATTCGGCGAAACCGTCCGCGACAGTGATTTCTTCCCGTCCGGAATCGCCATGGAGCAAATCTTCCTCGCGATAGAGCGCGACGCCGTCCGGGGTGGTGATGGTCTTGCTCTTCATGCTTCTTTGAAAAGGTTGAATGGAAGTTTTTTCATCCTCGATGACGACGCACGGTTGACGCTGGTACGTCCCGGGGCGGCGCACGAAAAAGCCCTTCTCGCGTATGGTCCCGTTATATTCGATAAGATAATGGACCCGTTTGTTGTCCCACGGGTGTTTCGCCTCGGGCGGGGTGGCTGAAGCGGACGGCGACAAACCGGTTGCCAGGAACAGACACATGACAAGGAACAGGCGGCGCATGGGTTCTCCCCCGGATGCGAGCGTGGTCGCGCTGGCGAAACCCTAGCAGTTGCGACAGCTTGATGTTAACAAAAAACGCGTTGTTGGCAATGCGTTTTTCCCGAGACGGCAATTTTCTTCGTGTCCGGAGGGGTTTCCGCCGACTGGCCTTATCCCGTAACCGGTCGGACCGGCCTGGCGAGGAAAGGCCACGGTCCGCGAAGGCTTTTTGTTTTGGAGGTTGACGTGGAGTCGACTTTTAAAGAAAATCAGACTAACCGCCGCCCGATTTCCTTTAAAGATTCAACCGCTTTCGTTTCAATGGGTTGTTTTTTCGTCAACTCGACCCAAACCTGCGACGTTGCAAAAAAAACGTGGCTGAAACGTACGCCCTGAAACTTTTGAAGGAAATCAAACAGCGGTTTGTTTGATTTCCTTCAAAAGTCCACGCGGAGGACGGCTTTCATTATGAATACGTATTTCCGTGTGTTTCTTTGCAATTTCATTGCCATATGGAATGATCCATGAGTTCGGGCATGTCCGCCAGCCTTGCGATGCAGGTGGCCCAACGCCTCGAAATGGCGTTGACGCCGCAGATGATCCAGTCGATGGAACTTCTGCAAATGCCGATCATGCAGCTGGAACAGCGGCTCCGCGCGGAACAGCTCGAGAATCCGATGCTTGAACTGTCCGAACTGGAAGCGGACGACGCGCCCGATCTCGTGGACGCGCCTATGGATTCGGACGACTCCCCGTCCGAGGAGGCGTCAGCCGGGGATGTCTATCAGGACGACGACGGCGCGTCCGGCCTCGAGCGCGTCGACGATCTCGACATCGACTGGGACGACGTCTACGACGACGACCGCCCGGCGCGCTCCGCCGCCAACGGCGGAGAAGACGACGAACAATTCAACCCGATCACGAACGCCCAAGCGCGCCCCCCATCGCTGGCCGAGCACCTGTTGACCCAACTCGCGGAAACGCCCATGACCGACCGCATACGCCGCCTGGCGGGCGGAATGGTGGAGAAATTGGACGCCAACGGCTGGCTTGCCGTGCCGCTGGTCGATGCCGTCCCCGAGGGCGGGGAACCGCCGACGGAAGCGGAGCTCGCGGAGGCGCTCCGGGAGGTTCAGAAGCTTGAACCCGACGGCGTGGGCGCGCGGAACCTTTCCGAATGCCTGCTGCTGCAGTTGGAAAACCGGCCGGAAGCCGACGACATCGCGCGCGGCGTGGTCAGGGACCACCTCGAGGACCTCGCGGCCAATCGCATGCCCAAGATCGCCAAGGCGCTCAAATGCGAGATCGGGGACGTCAAGCGCGCGGCGGACCTGATCCGCAGGCTCAATCCGCGCCCGGGCGCGGACTTTTCCACTCCGCCGGCGCTGGCGGTGAAGCCGGAGCTGATCGTGGAGGAGATGGAAGACGACCGGTTCTCGGTACGGCTGACGTCGGGCGCGAACCCGCAGGTATCCGACTTCTTCACCGCCTTGTTGGACAATTCGCGCCGGGGAAAAATGCTTCGCGAGCGCCTGGAACGCGATCCCGCAAAGGCCGAAGCCTTCAGCCAATTCTGCGACCAGATGCGGCGCTCCGGCCTGACCCGGAAATTCAGGGAAAAATACAACAACGCGCAATGGCTGGTGAAGGCGGTCGCGCAACGGGAGAAAACCCTCATCTCGGTCGCGGAGGCGATCATCGCCGCCCAGCGCGATTATCTGTCGCGCAAGAGCCCCGCCCCCGCCCCTCTCTTTATGCAGGAAATCGCCGACCGGGTCGGCTACGACATCTCCACCGTCTCCCGCGCGGTCAAGGACAAGTACATCGACACGCCGCTGGGCATCAAGCCACTCAAGGACTTCTTCTCCCGCGCGAGCGGCGCCGCTCCCGGCAGGGAGGCGACGTCCAACGCTTCGGTTCTGGTCAAGATCAGGGAGATCATAGAAGGCGAGGACAAGCGCCGGCCGCTTCGCGACAACGAAATCATGGAGCGCTTGGCCAGGGAGGGCGTGGAATTGAAACGCCGCTCGATCGTCAACTACCGTGAAAAGCTCGGTTACCCCAGCCACAGCCATCGCAAGGAACATTGACCCGGAGCCCGCCCGCCGCCATTCCCCGGGAGCGCAAGCGCAAACCGACGCGGCGTTATCTGCCGTGCCAGCGGCGGAGGTCGCTCGCGACCCGGCGTTCGCTTCGCGCGTCGTCGCTTCTGCCCATCTGGTGGAGGAGCGCCGCCCGCATCAGACGGGTAAAGGAATCGCCGGGATCGATGCGCAGCGCCTGATCGTACTCCACAAGCGCCTTGGCGAATTCGCGGCGGCTTTCGCAAAATTCGGCGAGGCGCAGATGCGGCTCCACCTCGCCGGGAAACAACTCAACCACGTCGCGATAAGCCTGCTGCGCCTCGGCGGCAAGACCGGATTCCGCGAGCAGGTCCGCCTTGAGCAGCAACAACGAAATCGAATTGGGATGCGCGGGAATTTCCCGCTTGATAAGTTTCAGCGCGGTGACCGCGTCGCCGGCGTCGCCGACGGAGCGTATCCAGCGCGCGACCAGGTCGGGTTCGTCGGGGTTCAGGCGGACTGCGGCGGCGAAATCGGCCGTCGAACCGGAGGCGTCGCCCTGCCGGGATCGAAGCTCGCCGCGCGCGAGGATAGCTTCCACCAAATCGCCGTCGAGGGCGATCGCCTGGTTGAGATCGCGCATCGCGTCGTCATAGCGTCCGATCTCCATGTTGAAGACTCCGCGCGCGGCATGGATATCGGGATTACCCGGATCGGCGCGCAAGGCCCGCGCGCAGTCCTCGACCGCTTCCTCGCGCCGCCCCGCCAACGCCAGCGCCTCGGCGCGCCCCAAAAACACCTCCGATCCCGCCGCGCCCACGGCGATGGCCCGCCCATAAGCTTCGATCGCCTCGCGCACCCGGCCGGTCCGCCATGCGGCCTCGCCGAGGGCGCATAGCGCGCGCCGGTTTTCCGGTTCGATTTCGACCGCCCGCGCGAGGTCATGAAACGCATCGTCGAAACGGTCGATCCGCAGCATCAGGCAGCCGCGCTCGGTGCGGATTTTGGAATGGTCGGGGGCGAGGCGCACCGCCCGGTTGAGCTCGAGGATAGCCTTGGATTCGTCGCCGTTCTTGAGGTGGGCGACGGCGCGAACGAAGCGTGCGTCCGCGTTGTTGGGGGCGATCTTGAGGATCGACGCCGCCGTCGACGCGGCTTCGCGGATCTGCCCGGCATCGACCAACGCTCCGGCGAGGATGGCCAACGACTCGATGTTCCGAGGAGAAAGATCGACCGCGCGGCGGTAGCTCTCGACCGCCCGGGTCAACCTGCCGAGCGCCATTTCGATGTCGCCGCGAATGAGGTAGATTCTGTGCCATGAAGGATCGAGCGCCTCGGCGCGCTCCAGGAAAACCAACCCCTCGCCCTCGCGACGCATCGCCGCCAGGACCTGCGCCATCATAACGCACGGCTCGGGATTCCCGGGGGCAAGCGCAATGGCGCGGCAAAGATCCGACTCGGCATCGGCGAACCTATCCTGTCGGCGCAGGCAATCGGCGCGGGAAATAAGGGGTTCCGCCTCCTTGGGCGAAGCGGCCACCGCATAATCGAGTTCCTCAAGCGCGTGACAGGGAAGGCCTTCGGCCTGGAAATATTCCGCGCGCCGCAAATGCGTATCGCTTCGCTTATACAAGGGTGTCGTCATAAAGAAAAATCCCCGTCGCTTCGGAATACCATCCCCATCCCCGCCATTATCGGCTCCGCAACGGTTAAAAGATCACCGCCGGGCAAAAACCGGTTAGGCGGGAAAAATGGGCCGCGGGTCACGGTCCACGCAAGCATTTGCTGATTCGCGCGCCACGCGTTCCCCACCGACAAGTCTCAAAAACACCGTCGCTAACGGCATTGAAATTACCTCGAAAATCACACCGGTCAAGACGTAAAATAAAACTTTCGGTTTGCGTGGATTTTTCCTGAAAAATCTGACGTTTTCGAACATCGTCCTCACCGTGAAGTGAAAAGTATATGCCATTTCATATATCAAAATATCAAGCAGTTATTTCATGAAAACAAGTACTCGGCAGACCGAGTCCCCGAAAGGTTGGAAAGAGAATTCCACGCCCGGCCTATTTAAATCCCTCGCCCAGCATGGGCGGCATATCCTGCCCCTTTCGCGGCTTGATCAATCCCTCCTCCTTGACGGGAGGCAGCGGTCGCGACGGATCGACAAAAATTTCCGGCGTCGACGAAACGCCGCCTGGCGGCGCGTCGGGCGTTGCGGCATCATGGACCGGAGCCGCCGGCGTCACGGATTCTTCTGAAAACGGCGCCGCGAACGGTTCCGATTCGGCGGGGGCGAAATACGGTTCGGTAGAATCCGCCCCCGATGCGCTTGAATCATTGATGGCGGTTGAAACGTCGTCGGATTGGAATTCCCGCGAGTACCAGGGTGGATTTTCGTCCGCCGGCGCGATTGAGCGGTCCGGGAATATGATGGGATCGCCGATCACCACCTGTCCCGGCTCCGGATCCACGAAATACGGCGATGTGAACGGCTCGGAAGCGGGCAATTCCAACTCCGCGACCGGAATTTCGCCGCCCGCTTCGGCGGTATTGGCGTCCAGCGCGGAAGGCTCGAACGCCGGGAGACCGAACGGGTCGTCCGACGCCCCGGCTTCGCCGACCGGAGACATAAACTCCACCGATGCCTCGAGGGTCGCCGGACCGCTTTCGATCGTTTCGGATGCGAACGGCGACGATTGTTCCTGGAAATCGGACATGTCGGACGGCGGCGGCGGAAGCGTAATGCCGCCTGGAGGAGGAGGAAGCGAAATGCCGCCGGGGGGGGACGACGGCTGGGTCGCCGGCAGGCCGGGAGACGAAAAACGGGAGTCTCCGGCGTCCGCGACGCGAGGAGTTGCGGGAGCGGTCGGTGCGGTCGGTGCGAATCCTTGTGACGGGGGCGATGCCGATGTGGTCGATCCGCCGGCTATGCGGGACGGATCCGAACTCCAAGTGCGCATCTCGGGGGCGATTTCAGGTTCGGAAGTTCTCGGGCGCGGCATACGCCCGGGGTCCGAACTCCAGGTGCGCAAACCTCCGGGGGATGATTCGCTCTCGGGTATATCAACCTCGGGAATATGGCTCGGCGCGAAAGGAACCTGCGCTATTCCCGAAGCCGGGCTGACCAGGGCGGCGCTGCCCGACGCATCCATCGAAGGCGCCGAAAACGCGAAGCCGGGAGACGAAGGGGCATAGGAAGACGCGTTGGGGGGTGGCGAAAGGTTGAGTCCTCCGGGGAACGGGACGGGAGGAGTTCCGGCGAGTGCCCCGGACGGGGGTGTAGTAGGGATGGACGCCGAATCCGCGACGATCGCCCATGCCTCGAGGTCCACTTCGGAAGGCGACCGGAATGCCGCCCCACCCCGGAACGGAAACGCGTCAAGCCCCGCGAGTTGAAGGCCGGAAGCGGGCATGGCCGTGGATTGCGCCGCCGGAGGCGTAAGCGATCCGCCATGTTGCGCCAACCAGGTCGTCCAGCCGGATCCGTCCAGCCCGTAATCGCGCCCGGTCAGCCGCACCAAGCTGGCGCGCGCAGCCGCCGTCTCGTCGGCGGCGATCTGATCGGGCGGAATATTCATGACTTCCACCAAAAAACCGATCGCCTCCGGGTATTCCGCCAAGGCGACGAGGATGGTCTTCCGCACCTCGGGATCGGCGCGACAGGCGTTTTGCAGCGCCTCGGCGCTGCGTGAATCGTGAAATTTCGCGAGCGCCAGGGCGGACGCGCGGCGGACGCGCGAGGTCGTGTCGTTGGCGAGGGCTTTTTCAAGCGCTCCGCGCCCGGAGACCACGCCCCTTCCGATTTCGCCCAGCGCCCAGGCCGCGGCGACGCGGTTGTCGGCGTTGGAGTTATTTCCCAAAACCTTGCCTACCGCTTCAGCCGAAGGCGTCAGCTTGGCGTATCCGACAAGGCGCAACTGGCCGTCGAGCGGCTCGATTTGCCTGATAACCGCCTGTTCGGCGGCGGTGACCGCGGGCCGGTCGTTCAGGAGCGCGAGGGCCTCGGCGGTAAGGGCTCGCGCGCGGGAGGATTGGTCGTTCAGCAGGTTCCGGATGGAAGGCAGACTTTCCGAGTCGCCCAGACGGCCAAGCGTAAGCGCCGCGGCGCCCCTGGCGTCGGGATCGGAACCGGCAAGCCGGCGCCTAAGCGAATCGATCAGGGAGTCGCGATTCGCGAGAAACCACGCGAGCGCGAACTCCCTGGCCTCGGAATCCCCGGATGCGATGTTGTACAACTCCCGGTCGATGCGGCCGTCATCGGCCTGAACGCGCAACGCCGGATCGGCCGAGGCGGCGAGCATGGCCTGAATAACCGAATCCGGCATATTGCTTTCCTTTAGTCGGATCAGGGCGCGGGAGGACGTGTCGAAGGAATTGCGCGAGGTCCTGATTTTGGCGTTCACCACGTCGGGCGCAAGCCCAACCCGGACCAGTCCCATCACGTCGGCGTTGGACAACACCTCCTGGCGCGACTCGGCGGCGCCGGCGCCGCCGGCCCAGAACAACGTCAGCGCCAGCAGCGCCGCCGCGCCGGCCGTCACTTGTTTCGCTTTCATTGGCGTCAATCCTGCAAAGGGTACATTCCGGGTTCGTCAAAGTGGACTTTTGGAGGAAATCGGGCCAACCGCCGCCCGATTTCCTCCAAAGATGTTACCGCTTACGGACCAATGGGTTGATTTTTCGTCAGGTCGGACGATACCGCCGACCTTGCAATAATTCCCGGCGCAAAATGCAAACCCAAGAAACTTTGGAGAGAATCAAACGGCGGTTTGTTTGATTTTCTCCAAAAGTCGACTCAAAGCCTCCCGATCCGGGCGAAAGCCACAACGCTTGGTAGGCAGTATAACACGCGGAGAAAAGAAAACCACCATTTATCTCCGGCGGACTTTTGAAGGAAATCAAACAAACCGCCGTTTGATTTCCTTCAAAGTTTCAGAGCGTTCGTTTCAGCTGCGCTTTTTTTTGCAACGTCGCGGGTTTGGGTCGAGTTGACGAAAAAACAACCCACTGAAACAAAAGCGGCTGAATCTTTAAAGGAAATCGGGCGGCGGTTGGCCCGATTTCCTTTAAAAGTCAACTCCGGTCTCCGAACATGGATGACGGCGTTTTCACCGCGTCCGATGACGCTCCGGACCGGCGACGGAATCGACGCCGCGCCGAAAGGCGGCGGCTTCGGAAAACTCAATAAACCATTGCCCCGTTCTTGATGAACCCGGCGCAGTCCGCCGGCCCGAGCGGCGGGCTGAACAGGTAGCCCTGGATCAGGGTGCAGCCGATCGCCTGAAGCGCCTTGAGTTGGGAAACGTTGTCGACGAATTCCGCGAGCGGTTTGATCTTCAGCGTGTTGGCGAGTTCGGTGATGGTGTAAATAATCTCCGAACTGTACTTGCTTCCCTCCACGTCCTTGGTCAGGACCCGGTCCAACTTCAGGGTGTCGACGGGGAATTTCTTGAGATAGACGAGCGAACTGTGCCCCATGCCGAAATCGTCTATCGCAAGGTGCACGCCAAGCGAATGGATGCGCTGCAGGATGTCGGTCTTGTCGCTTTCGGGACCGAGCGCGGTGGACTCGGTGACCTCGACCTCGAGCAACTCGGCCGGCAGCTGGTGCCTGTCGAGGATGACCCGCATGTCGTCGACCAGTCCGGAATCGTCCAGCTGGCGCACGGACAGGTTGACCGACATGATGACGCTGACGTCGTCCTTGCGCCATTCGGTAAGCTGGCGGCAGGCCTCGTCCAACGCCCAGCGCCCCATGTCCTTGATCAGGCCCGCCTCTTCGGCGAGGGTGATGAACATTCCGGGCGGAATGCGCCCGAGATGCGAGTGATTCCAGCGCATCAGCGCCTCGACGCCGAACACCCTCCCGGTCAGGCTGTCAACCTGCGGTTGATATTCAAGGAACAACTCATTGCGCTCGAGAGCGCGCGAGAGATCGTTGGTCAACGACCTTGACAGGGCTTTCGCCTCCTGGGTGATGGTGTAGTCCTTGCCGGGAGAGCCCTGGTAAAAACCCGGCATCAACTCCTTGAACGCCTGGTTGAAGATATCCTTCTTCATGCGTTCGGCCAGCGCCACAAACGGCATGTAGATCGCCGTGCACAGGATGATGTTGAACAATTGCAGAATCGAACCGGCGAGGGAACCCGTCGCGGTATAGCCGCTGATGAAAACGGGGGCGGTCCAGTCCACATGGTGGGAAGTGTACGGGACCAGGCCGTACAGGACCGCCAAATACGAAGTCGTGCACAATACGAGCGGGACGAGCAGGAAGGGTATGAGAAAAACCGGGTTCAACACTATCGGCATGCCGAAAATCAACATCTCGTTTATGTTGAATGCGGCGGGAAGCAGGGAGAGTCGGGAAATTTCCCGCATGCTTCCGTGGCGCGAGTAAACCAGGGACGCGATAATGAGGCAAATCGTCGATCCCGACCCGCCCATGGACAGGAAGACGTCGAAAAAAGCCTTGTTGAAAATATACCGCGGCGCCTCCCCGGCGGTTACGCTCGCGATATTGGCTTCCAGCGCCGGAACGTATATGGCGTTGGAGACGGGCTCCATGAGGTTGGAACCGTGTATGCCGAGGAACCAGAACGCGTGCCGCAGGAAGTTGTACAGGATGGCGGTGCCGTAGGATGCGCCTCCGAGATGGAGGAACGGCGTCGAAAGGCCGTTGTAGAACGCCTGGTGGAGATCGTCTATGCCCAGCATAGAGGCGATCAGCTTGATGAGCGCGAAGAGGAAAATCGTCCCCAATCCGGGCAGGAGCGAGCTGAAGGCGTTGGGGATTGCGGAGTCGGCCTCCTCCGAGAAGAAAGTGATGTTCAGCCACCGGATGCGGCGGAGCGCGAAAAAAAGCCAACTCGAGGCGACCGCCACGATGATCGCGAGGAACATTCCGAGCACGCCGAGCCATCGCTGCTGCAAACCCGTAAAATCCGGGGTTATGTGGAACAGGGCGACAAGGGACGCCAGCGAGACGAGCGACGGCACGACGGGATTGACGACATCGACCGGCCGGACAAGGTTATGGTGCTCGGCAAGGCTGTGGCTGATGGTGACGACCATCACCAGCGACATGACGCTCAACGTGCCGTTATGGATAAGCAGGAGCAGCTCCCGCCACCTTGCGCCTAAGACACGGTCCATCAAGTCCTGGTAACCCTGCAGCGGGAAGTTGAGCAGCAACACCGCCGCGCAGCCGGCCATGACCAGGGGCAAGGTAAGGGTCAAACCGTTTCGCAACGCCTTCAAATACGTGTTGTTCATCAAGGCGCGGAACAAACCCGGAACATAATCAAGCGTATTGACCTTTTCGGCCATAAGCAACCTTCATAATATTGTCGCCGGGCGACGAGTCCACCAGCCGCAACCCTGTCGCCGGCCTCTCACTCCGGCTCGCGCATTCGCCCCTTGGCCTCGACGATCGTATTCGACCGCTTGAAGTTGGAGTCGAGAGGATGCCGGGGCGTATGCCAAATTTCCCCGGCATACTCGAGAATGGTGCGGTCGGACGAAAACTTGCCGGACCGGGCGGTGTTGAGAATGGACTTTTTCGTCCACAGCGCGCGGTCGCGGTAGTCCCGCTGGATCGCCTGATGCGCCTCGGAATAGGATTGAAGATCGGCGATAAGGAGGTAGCGGTCGCCCCACTCGAGGAGCGACTTGCGGATCGGCTCGAAGATCTGCCCCTCGCCCACGGAGAAATGGCCGCCAAAAAGCAGGTCGAGCGCCTCCCTGATCTCCGGATTCGCCTGATACATCGCATATGGATCATAATTTTCGGACAGGGATTTCGCCTCGCCGGCGTTGAGGCCGAAAATATAGATGTTTTCCTTGCCGACCTCTTCGAGAATCTCGATGTTCGCGCCGTCGAGAGTCCCGATGGTTACGGCGCCGTTGAGCATGAACTTCATGTTCCCCGTGCCGGACGCCTCGGTCCCGGCGGTGGAAATCTGTTCCGAAACGTCGGTGGCGGGAATGATCTTCTCGGCAAGCGACACGCGGTAGTTGGGGAGGAAGTGCACCTTCAGCCGATTGCCGATGACTGGATCGTTGTTCACGACGGTGGCGACGTTGTTGATGAGCTTGATGACGAGCTTCGCCAGATCGTAGCCCGGCGCCGCCTTCGCGCCGAAGAGGAAGGTCCGCGGCGTCCACTCCAGGTCCGGGTTCTTGCGCAGACGGTTGTAGAGCATGATGATATGCAGCGCGTTCATCAACTGGCGCTTGTATTCGTGCAGGCGCTTGACCTGAGTGTCGAATATCGAATCCGGATCGAGGACAAAGCCGCTCTCCCGCTTGACCTGCTCCAGCAGCTTCAGCTTCGCCTGCCGCCGCGTCGCCCTGAACTTTTCCTGGAATCCCGAATCCCCGGCAAGGGGTTCCAGCTTGCGCAGTTCATCGAGATTGGTGATCCACTTGTCGCCGATGTGGTCGGTGATGAGCGCGGCCAGCGGCGGATTCGACTTCAACAGCCAGCGGCGCTGGGTGATGCCGTTGGTCTTCGAATTGAACCGTTCGGGATACATGTCGGCGAAATCGGGGACGACCCGGCTCTTGAGCAGTTCCGTGTGCAGCGCCGCGACGCCGTTGGTGGAGTGCGAGCCGACGATGCACAGGTTGGCCATGCGCACCTGCTTGGGCTCGCTCTCCTCGATGAGGCTCATGCGGGACAGCTTGCCGACGTCCCCCGGGAAGGAAATCGCGACCCGCCGCATGAAGTTGTAATTGATGTCGTAAATGATCTGCAAATGCCGGGGCAGGATTTTTTCCAGCATCGGCACCGGCCATTTCTCGAGCGCCTCCGGCATCAGGGTGTGATTGGTGTAGCCGAGCGAGCGCACGGTGATGTCCCACGCCTGCTCCGGATCGAGATTCTCCTGGTCGACGAGGAGGCGCATGAGCTCGGGAACCGCGAGCGACGGATGCGTGTCGTTCATCTGGATGGCGACCCGGTCCGGGAAGGCGCTCCACGGTTCCTTGTCGTGCTTGAAGCGGCGGACCACGTCCCACAGCGAACAGGCGACGAAAAGGTATTGCTGCTTGAGGCGCAACTCCTTCCCGAGATAGTGCAGATCGTTGGGATACAGCACCTTGGTGAGATTTTCCGCCTCGGTCTTCGAAGCGACCGATTCGACGTAGTCGCCGCGGTTGAAATCCTCGAAATCGAAATCCTCGGTCGCGTGCGCCGACCACAAGCGCAAGGTGTTCACGGTATGGCCGCCGTAGCCGACGATCGGCGTGTCGTACGCCATGCCCAGGACGGGTTTCGCGTCGACCCAACGGTGCCGGGTGCAGCCGTTTTCCGTCCACTGCTCCACCCTGCCGCCGTAACGGACCGGGATGCGCAATTCCGAACGCTGGATCTCCCACGGATTGCCGTCCTGGAGCCAATCGTCCGGATGCTCGACCTGGTATCCGTTATCGATGGTCTGGCGGAAAATGCCGTAATTGTAGCGGAGGCCGTAGCCGACGGCCGGGATCTGGAGCGTGGCGAGCGAATCGAGGAAACACGCGGCCAGGCGCCCCAAGCCGCCATTCCCGAGGCCGGCGTCGACCTCCACGTCCCGCAGCTCCTCCCAATCGATGCCGAGGTCGTCGAATGCTTTCTTTACCGAGCCCCCGAGCTTGAAATTGATGACGTTGTTGCCGAGCGCCCGGCCCATGAGGAATTCCAGGGACAGGTAGTAGACGCGCTTCACCTTGTCGTCATGATGCGCCTGCTGCGTTTCGATCCAGCGGTCGATCAGGCGGTCGCGCACCGCCCTCGCCAGGGCTATGTACCGGTTGTGCCTGGTGGAGGTGTAGCGATCGCGGGCGAGATCGTACTTCAGGTGCTCGGCGTAATCGAGTTGTATCGCCTGCGGCTCGGAGCCCTGCCGGGTGCGCAAGCCGTCGCGCGGAAAGATGTCGGTGTCGTCTGGTTGTTTCATGGTTCGCTAATCTCCTTTCGCCGTTGGCGTTTCAGCGACGCCGCCTTGAACCCGGAAAGCCGCCCCGCTTGACCGGGGCGGGGAAATTCGTTCCGGATTTTCAAGGTCGACTTTTAAAGGAAATCGGGCCAACCGCCGCCCGATTTCCTTTAAAGATTCAACCGCTTTCGTTTCAATGGGTTGTTTTTTCGTCAACTCGACCCAAACCCGCGACGTTGCAAAAAAACCTGGCTGAAACGAACGCCCTGAAACTTTGAAGGAAATCAAACAGCGGTTTGTTTGATTTTCTTTAAAAGTCCACTCAAGGCGCGCCGGCATAAAACGCGTCCGTCGCTCAACTATTCGTCTTCGTCAAAAATTTCCGTCATAGAGGTACTGAAATATTTTGGAGTAGTTTCTATTCGCTTCGTTGAGGCCGGGCACCCCGGCCGTCAGGTTGAAGAACAGCGAGCGGACGTCGGCGGTCGTGGAGATTCCGGCGAACCGCCGCCCGCCGACGAAGGCGCTGGACAACGCGTTCAATTCATCGGGATCGAAGCCCAGCGTTTCGCCCTGCCGGCGCAAATAGTTCACGGCCAGGTCGGCGAGCCCGCGATAATCCACAACCGAATAGAATCCGCTTTCGCCGCCGGGCGTCCGCGCAAGCGCGGCGACGGCTTCGGGAAGACTGACCAGTGGAACGTCCCCCGGCGTTTCCACAACCCCGATCGCGTAAGCGAGGTCCTCGGGCAACACCGGGCCGGACACGATCACGACCGTGTCCCCGGACCAGCCGATCAAGAAATCAAAACTGGACAGCGCCTGGTCGATTTGCGTCCACTCGTCGCGCGGGATCAGGTTATATAATGCCGCCAGTTTCGACCCCGCGCTCATGGCCGGATCGAAAACGTACATGTCCCCGTGCCCGGCGGATTCCTTGCGCAGCCGCAGGCTCAGCCCCTTGCCGGGCGCCTCGCCGACGAAGGCATTCACCAAGTCAGCCGCCAGACGCAGCGAAGCGTCGTACTGCTTGATGAATGCCTCGGCATCGCCGGTTTTGATATAGGCGATGGAAAGGTCGCGGTCGGCGCGGCTCACCAGCGCCTGCACCGCCTCGGACGGATCCGACGCCGCGAGATCGCCGAAGGCCGCGACCCATTCGTCCTTCCTCGCGGGAGCCAGCTTGTCGGCGGCGAGGGCGATCCATTCCGCCAGCTTTTCGCGGTAGTCCGGGTCCTGAAGCGGCGTAACGTAGCGCTTCAAGGCGATCGCCCCGGAAGGAACCGCGGCCGCCAGCTTCGGCGCGCCGCGGTCGCCGCCGGCAAGACGCAGAACCGCGCTTCGCATCAGATCCAGCGCGCTGCCCGCATCGGGCGTGAGCGCCAGGGACGCGTCGAAGTTGTCCTTGTCGAAATTGACCGACAGCCTGACGTCCTTGAGCGTCTCGGCTTCGGCGACGGCGCCTTCGATGACGGCCCGCGCCAGGTCGAGAAATCCCATCAACATCCCGGAATTCATGCCCAGCGCATCGGTCATGCCGGATAGCCGGGGGCGTGAACTCTCGATTTCCCGAACCATGTCGGCGCCGCCGGAGGCCAGCGCCGCGTTCAGGTCGAGACGAATCGGCTCGGGAAACGAAACGCTGGCGAGCCATTCCCCGGGATGCTCCAGGGACAAGGATCCGTACATGCCCTGGACCGCTTGAAGAACGCCGAATTCCTGGCCCAGAAGCGCGGTATGGTCGTCCCCCCTCATGATCCAGCAGTAGCCGAACCCCGGCAGGTGCGCGGATATCCTGGGAGCCGAACCTTCCTCGTTCTCGTTGATCAGCGAAGTGTGGTCCAAACCCTTCAGGAACTCGTCGTAATCGGGAACCCTTACCACCGCGCACAGATCGTCAAACGTCGCGCCGGCCGGAACGATGAAAAACATCGGCGCGTCCATGTCGATATTATTGACCGGGAGCGGGAAGTTTGTCAGCATGTTCTTCGCGATGCTGCCAGGCTCGAAGGCAGTGCCGGTGTTCGCGAATAACGCGGACGCGAATCCGTCAAGCCCTTCGATGAACCGCGACGGGGAGGCGATCGATCCGACGAACAACAGCGGCGGGGCGGAAGAAGCTTCCCCGCCGTTCGCGCGGAGCGGCGCGGAGACGGCGGCGAACAATATCAATCCCAGGACGAGTCTGCGTCCCGTCTTCATGAACATTCCTTTCGATTGCCAATAACTGAAGTTTTGCGAAGCGGCGATTGAACCGTCAATCGCCGCTTCGCAAAAATCAACAACGCCTGTGCCGCAAGGATCGCAAAAGTTCAGCAAATAATATAAGTCGCCCCGCCCGCCATGGTCATCGGCGGCGACGCGACAGCCAATAATATCTCTTTACCGCGATTTTGCCAGAACTTATACCGGCGGCGACGATGTTTCCCCTGAAGTTTCGCGAAATGCCGATTAAACCGCCAATCGCCGCTTCGCAAAAATCAAGAACGCCTGCGCCGCAAGTCGACTCAAGGAGCCGTCACCGCCCCGCTTCCACCACCCGGTCAAGTATTCCGTCCAGGACTTCGCGCGCCGTTTCGCGCACCGCAACCCGCCCGGATTCGAACAGGATATCCAGCAGCGAGAACACCCTCCGGTAGGCAATCACCCGCATTCCCTTTTCGCCGGCAAGCTCTTCGGCCCATTCGATCGCATTCTCGATATACCCGATGCGGTCGATCAGGCCCGCCTCCTTCGCCTCGTCGGAAGTGAATATCCGCCCGTCGGCATACGGCTCCACGGCGGCGGGGTCCATTCCCCTGCCCTTGGCGACAACCTCGACGAACCGCCGCTGGGCGTGGTCGACGTTTTGCTGAAGCAAGGAACGCTCCTCGGGCGTCATTTCCCGGAATATGCTCCCGATATCCTTCCTCGAACCGGAGATGACGGGCTCGACCTTCACGCCGAGCCGGTCCAGCAACTCCCGGATCTGGAAATGCTGGAGCATGACGCCGACGGACCCGACGGTCGCCGTCGGCGAAGCCATGATTCCGTCGGAGGCGGCGGCAACGTAATAACCCCCGCTTGCCATGACCGAGGACGCCCATGCCACCGCCAATTTGCCCTTCGCCCGCGTACGCAGGATCTCGTTGTAAAGCATATCGCTTGCGGTGAGACCGCCGCCCGGCGAGTCAATCTGCAAAAGCACGACCTTGACTTCGTCGTCCTCGGCCGCCGCGCGCAACTGCTCGCCCGCAACCGAGATCATTCCCGAGCCTTCAAGGGGCGAACCGTTTCCATCGATAACGCCGACGACATTGATAATGGCGATCGTCCCGCTTCCCATTTCCCCGGGGCGCACCAGTATTTTCCGGACATTCGGACCGCCCCTTTCCAACCCGGACCCGCCCGCCCCCTTCAATCCGGCGCCGCCGATCGCGGAAAGCAGCAACGGGAGCCACGCGGCGGAAAGCGCGAAAAAGATCAAGCCGGCCAGTATCGCGCCGCCGATGACCAGGCATGAACGCGCCCCGGATCCGCCCTTCCCGCCCTCCCGCCGGGGAGGGATGCCGGAACCGGGCGGATTTCCATACCCGTAATACCCGTAATAATCGTACCCGTAATTCGGGGGAGGAGGCGGGAACGCCGGCCCCGGCCCCGGCACGGCTTCTCCCCTCGGTTCGCCGGAATTTTCGGTGGTCATCCAATCCCTTTCCTCGCCGCGGCGGCGCCCGCCGCGGCGAATTCGAAAAACCCGCACGCTTCGGCGGCGCCGACCGCCAAACCCGCGCAACTGTATTTCAGAGCCATGGCGAACGCAAGCCGACGCTCATTTCCTCGCCCGCTTCTTCGCCGCGCGCGCCGGCTTTGCCCTCCGGTCGCCGAAGGGCGCCTTGCCTTCCCCGCCCGGTCCGGCGCGCATTTTCGGGAAGGCGATCGGCAACATCTCCCCGATGGTTTCGATCGGATGGAACCGGATGTCGCGGAGAACCTCGGGCTGAAGCTCGCCGAGATCGTGCTCGTTCCCCTTGGGAATGATGACGTCGCGGACGCCCGCGCGGCGCGCGGCCAGGGACTTTTCCTTCAATCCGCCGATGGGAAGGACTTTGCCGCGAAGGGTGATTTCACCGGTCATGGCGAGGCGCGGACGCACCGGGGTGCCGGTGAGAAGGCTGACCAGCGCGCAGACCAGGGTGATGCCGGCGGAGGGGCCGTCCTTCGGAGTCGCACCTTCGGGAAAATGCAGATGGATGTCCTCATTCTCGAAAAAATCCTCCGGAATTCCCAGTTTCTTTTCCCTGGTCCGGATCCAGGACAGCGCGGCCTGCGCGCTTTCCTTGATCACGTCGCCGAGCCTGCCGGTAAGGGTAAGGTGTTTCTTGCCCGGCATCCGCGCCGCCTCGATGTACAGCAGGTCGCCGCCGGACGCGGTCCAGGCGAGGCCGAGCGCCACGCCGGGCGGTTCGGTCCTGGCGACTTCCGAGGCGAAGAAGCGCGGCGGCCCGAGATGTTTTTTGACGTCTTCCGCCTTGACGGTGAACGGCCCCTTTTCGCCGAAGGCTATTTTCACCGCGATTTTGCGCGCGATGGCGGCGAGTTCGCGCTCGAAATTGCGCAACCCCGCCTCGCGGGTATAGGATCCGATAACCGCGCGCAGGGCGGCGGCGTCGAACTTGAGCTGCGACTTCTTGACCCCGTTGTCCGCGAGGACGCGGGGAATAAGGTGGCGGCGGGCGATGCCGAGCTTTTCCTCCTCCGAGTACCCGGAGATCGCCAGCACCTCCATGCGGTCCAGGAGCGCCGAGGGAATGGCGTCCAGGGTGTTGGCGGTGGTGATGAACACGACCCGCGAGAGGTCGAAGGGCGCATCCAGGTAGTGGTCGCGGAAGGCGGCGTTCTGCGCGGGGTCGAGCACCTCAAGAAGCGCCGAGGAAGGATCGCCGTGCCAGTCGGAGACCAGCTTGTCGATTTCGTCCATCATGAACACCGGATTCCCGGCGCCGGCGCGGCGGATGCCCTGGATGATCCTGCCGGGAAGCGCGCCGACATAGGTCCGGCGGTGCCCCCGTATCTCCGCCTCGTCGCGGACGCCGCCAAGGCTGATGCGCTCGAATTTTCGCCCCATCGCCCGCGCGATGGAGCGGCCGAGCGAGGTCTTGCCGACCCCGGGAGGGCCGACAAAGCATAAAATCGGGCTTTTACCCTGCGGATGTATCTTGCGCACGGCGAGGAATTCTATGATCCGGTCCTTGACCTTGGCGAGGTCGTAGTGGTCGGCGTCGAGAATCTTCCGCGCCTTGGCCACGTCCAGCCGGTCCTCGGTCGTCTTGTTCCACGGCAACGCGGCCATCCAGTCGAGATAGGTGCGGGCGACCGTGTATTCGGCCGAATTGGGTTGCATGCGCTCGAGGCGGGACAGTTCCCGCTTGGCTTCCTTCAGCGCCTCCTCGGGCATCCCCGCGTCCGCGAGCGCCTTTTCCAACTCGGCGATCTCGACGCGGTCGTCGCCTTCGCCCAGTTCGTTGCGGATGGCGCGAAGTTGTTCGCGGAGGAAAAATTCGCGCTGCCCCCGGTTGATCTTCTGCTTCACGTCCTCATGGATCTTGGTGCCGAGTTCGACGATCTGCAGCTCCCGCTCGAGAAGCACGGAAATCTGTTCCAGGCGCCGCTTGATGTCCGATGCGTCGAGGATGGCGCAACGCTCCTCCAGCTTCAGGTTGAGATTGGCGGCGACCAGATCGGCGAAGCGCCCGGGATCGGTTATGTTCGCGGCGGAAAGCTTCGCCTCTCCGGGAGCGTGCGGCAGAAGCTCGAGCAGTCTGGCGAACTCGTCGCGAAGCGAACGGTGAAGCGCGTCGACGGCGACGCTCTTCTCCAGGATGTCCGGGGCGACCGCCGTCCGGGCGGTGAAATAGGGATCGCGCTGCAGGATCGCCCGGATATCGATACGTTTCAAGCCCTGCACCAGCAGCCGCACCCCGCCGTCCGGGAACTTGATCATCTTGAGGATGACGCCGACGCAGCCTCGCCCGCGAAGAATCGCGGGATCGGTCGGGTCCTCCGCCGGGCGGGCGACCGGCACGAAGGCGACGAAGCGGTCCTTGAGCAGCACGTCGTCCACCAGGCGTATGTCGCGCGGATCCTGGACGGAGTGGGTCAGCAGCATATCCGGAAAAAGGACCGACTCGCGCAGGGGCAGAACGGGAAGCGTATCCGGGGTGCCTGGCTTGTGGTTGGGGTCGATAAGGGCCGCCGGCCTTTCGGCGTCCCCGATTTCGCCGCCGCCGCTTTGATCGGTCGTCATGGGCAATGCCTTTCACGGACAACGGAGCCCGCCGCCCCGCATGAAGGAAATCAAACGGCGGTTCGTTTGATTTCCTGCAAAAGTCCACTACTCTTCCGATTTGATGATTCTCACCGCCGCAACCGCATACGCCGGCTTTTTCCCGAAAGGCGCAAAGACCTCCAGCACCCCGTCACCGAGACGGGCCGTGCATTCGGAAGCCATGACCGGTTCGGGCAGGGGGATGACCTTGCCGAATGCGCCGCGCGTTATCTCCATCCTGATGTATCGCCGGCAGCCGCCCGGGCAAGCCCTCCGGCGTACCCCCCGCACGACAAGGTGCGTCCCGTCAACCGTCACTTCCAGCGACTCCCGATCCACGCCGGGAAGGTCGATATGAACGAGCAAACCGCCGTCCACTTCAACCACATCGGCGACGGGTTCCCACGCATCGGGGCTGTTCACCGCGTCGGCGAACGCGTCCGCGCCGACAGGTTGCGATCCTTCGCCGCCGAAGTAAAGGAATTTGCCGTAAACCGCCATCTTGCAATCCTCCATGATCAGCGGCGCGCGCCCCCGCGGAACCGCGCCGGCGCATGCCCGTTCCCTGGGACTAGGATAATAGCGCCGGGGTTTTCCGCAAGGGCGTATTAATAAATCGCCGACACCCGCCATAACGGCGGTCCGTTCGATTTCCTTAAAAGTCCGCAAACATTACTATTGCCGAAAAATGCGAATCGTCATAAACAATGAGTGTAACCTGAAGTTTTGCAAATTGGGCATTCAAACCGCCGAATGCCCAATTTGTAAAAATCGCGATCCTTGCGGCACAAGCGTTTTCGGTTTTTGCAAAGTGGCGATTGGCGGTTTAATCGCCACTTTGCAAAACTTCAGTGAAAACTTGGTTTCCCGGGAGCAGCCATGTACTACGGCGGCGAGACCGAATTGCGACGGACAGTTCTCCATTCCCGCCATCGCGAGCTTGGCGCGAAGCTGGTGGATTTCGGCGGCTGGGAAATGCCCCTTTGGTACCGCGCCGGCGCGGTCAAGGAGCATATGGCGGTGGTGACCGCCGCCGGCCTGTTCGACACCAGCCACATGGACGTGGTCCATGTCGGCGGAAGCGGCGCGCGGGCATTCCTCGATCGCGCCTTCACGCGCGACATTTCCACCCTCCAGCCCGGACGCGCCGGCTATGGGGCGTTCCTCGGGCAAAACGGCGACTGCATCGACGACGCCATCGTCTACCCGATCGAGGAGGGGCGCTGGTCGGTGGTGGTGAACGCTGGCATGGGGCCGGAAATCGCGCGCCATCTTCGCGGTCTCCCCGGCTCGCCGGCGGAAATCGGCGAACCGGCGGAGCGCGCGACCAAGATCGACCTGCAAGGCCCGAAGGCGCAGGAAATACTGGCCATGATCCTTCCCGACCCCGCCGCGCTGTTCGAAAAATTGCCGTATTTTTCCTTCAAGGGGGACTTCGATTTCTCGAAAAGCGCGGTCAGGCTGAGGAATGGAGTTCCCGCGCTGCTCTCCCGAACCGGGTATACCGGCGAACTCGGATTCGAGATCTTCCTCCCGCTCGACCGCGCCGGCCCGGTTTGGGACGAACTGCTCGCGCTTGGCGGCGAAAAGGGACTGTTGCCCTGCGGACTCGCCGCCAGGGATTCGCTCCGGACCGGGGCGGCGCTGGCGTTGTCGCACCGGGACATCGGACATTGGCCTTACGTCAATCACCCGTGGCGTTTCGCCCTGCCCTATTCAAGCGACGGCGCATTCACCAAGGACTTCGTCGGCCGGGCGGCCCTGGAAAAGGCGGCCCCGTCCGCGCGGCACACCCTCGCCTTCGCCGGCTACGATCCCCGCCGCGTCGAACCGGCGGACGCGACGGCGCTTGTCGGCGGCAAGCCGGCGGGCATGGTGACCACCATCGTCACCGACATGGCGATAGGCAGGATCGGCGGCGGGATCGTCAGCATCGCCAGCCCGGACCGACCCGAAGGCTGGATGCCGCACGGATTGGCCTGCGGCTTCGTCCGCGTCGATGCGCATCTTTCCCCGGGATCGATAATCGTTCTCAAGGACGGCCGCCGCGAGATCGAGGTGGAGATCCGCGACGAAATTCGCCCGAACCGCACGGCGAGAAGAAAATTGGCGTTGAATGAGCTGCCATGAATGATGATTTCCCGATCAGGAGCCGGCCATGAAAGAACTGGACGAACTGTTGTTGCCCGAAAACCTGCGTTACGCCGAAGACCACGAATGGATAAGCGAAACCGCCCCCTTCCGGATCGGAATTTCCGATTTCGCCCAGGACCAGCTCGGCGACCTGACTTTCGTCGAACTGCCGGAGGTGGGCGCGGTGTTCGCCAAGGGCGACGAATTCGGCGCGCTCGAATCCACGAAATCAGTCAGCCCGCTGTACATCCCGGTCGACGGCAAGGTGACGGCGATCAACGCCGCCGTTCGGGACGATCCGGGCAAGGTCAACGAAGACCCCTACGGCGACGGCTGGCTGATCGAGATCGAGCCGTCCGACCCGGCCGAAATCGGGAAAATGATGGATCGCGCGGCATATAAAAAACGACTCGAGGAATCCCCCCGATGAATCATCGCTATTTTCCGCATACCGAGGCGGACCGACGGGAAATGCTCGACGCGGTGGGCGTCAGGTCGATCGACGACCTGTTCCGGGCCATACCCGAATCGTGCCGCATGGCGAAAGCCCCGGACATTCCGGGTCCGCTTTCCGAATGGGACCTGAAGCGCCGCATCGGGGCGATGGCCGCCTCCGGAGGCGGCGACTGGAAAGTCTTCGTCGGCGCGGGATCGCAGCCGCACCATATCCCGTCGGTCGTGCCCGCCCTCGCCGGGCGCGGCGAATTCGTCACCTCCTACACGCCCTACCAGCCGGAACTGAGCCAGGGCACGCTCCAGGCGATATTCGAATTCCAAACCCTGGTCGCCCGCCTCGCCGGCCTCGAGACGGCGAACGCCAGCATGTACGACGGCGCGACAGCCATGGCCGAAGCGGCGTTGATGGCGCAGCGGGCGACCAGGCGCCGCAACCTCGCGGTCAGTTCGCTCGTCCATCCGCATTGGCGGGAAACGCTCGCGACCTACCTGGCCCCCGCCGAGGACGCGACGCCGGCCGCGCTTCCGGCCCTGCCCGACGGCCGCACCGATTTCTCGCCGCTCGCCGGCCTGCGGGAACCGGCGGCGCTGCTTTTGCAATCGCCGAACTTTTTCGGAGTCGTCGAAGACGTCGCCGGGGCGGCGGAAGCGATCCATCGGGCCGGAGGACTGCTGGCGGTCGGCTTCAGCGAGCCCTTCGCCTACGGCGTCCTCAAGTCCCCCGGCCTCCTTGGCGCGGACATCGCCTTCGGCGAGGGGCAGAGCCTGGGGCAAGCCCAGTCCTTCGGCGGGCCGGGATTGGGGCTCATGGCCGCCAGGCTGGAATTCGTCCGGCAAATGCCGGGGCGGCTGGTGGGCCAGACGGTCGACAACCGCGGGCAGCGCGGGTTCGTGCTCACGCTGTCCACCCGCGAGCAACATATCCGCCGGGCCAGGGCGGTCAGCAATATCTGCTCGAACGCCGGCCACAGCGCGCTCACGGCGGCGATCTTCATGGCCGCCGTCGGCGGAAGCGGTTTCCGCAAGCTCTCGCGGATCAACCGCGATCTCGCGGAATATTTCAAAAACGGGCTTGTGGACAAAGGGTTCAAGAGCGTATTCTCCGCGCCGACCTACAACGAATTCGTCCTCGCCGCGCCCGCCGGCTTCGCCGAAACCCACGCCCGGTTGCGCGAAAAGCGCATCCTTCTCGGCCTTCCGCTTTCCGGCTACTACCCGGACCGGCCGGGTGAATGGCTGTTCGGCGTCACCGAAACCAGCGCCCGGGAGGAAATCGACGCGGTCTTGCGGGAGGTTCGGAAATGAACGGAAAATGCAAGGATAGCGGCCAGGTCGGCGCGTCCGGCCTGCTGCTGAATGAAAAGCTTCTCTGGGAGCGCGGGCGGACGGGCCGCTCCGCCATGAGCATTCCCGATTGCGTCGTTCCGGAGGCTCCGCTCCCGGAGGATGTCGCCGGCGACGGCCCGAACTGGCCGGACCTTTCGGAGCTCGAGGTGGTGCGCCACTACACCCGCCTTTCCTCCTGGAACTACGGCGTCGACAGCGGCATGTACCCGCTAGGCAGTTGCACCATGAAGTACAATCCAAAGCTCAACGACGCCCTCGCCTGCCTCCCCGGATTCGCCGCCGCGCATCCGCTGCTGCCGGACGAAGCGTGCCAGGGCGCTCTAGGCCTGATATACGAGCTCGAGCGGCTGCTGGCGGCGATGGTCGGCCTCGAGGCGGCCAGCCTCCAGCCGGCGGCGGGCGCGCACGGCGAACTTTGCGGCATGCTCATGATCGCCGCCCACCACCGGCATAGCGGCAAAAAAAAGACCAAGGTGCTCATACCCGACACCGCCCACGGCACCAACCCCGCCACCGCCGCCATGTGCGGCTATCGCGAGGTGAAGGCGCCGCTCGGCACTGGCGGCAGGCTGGAACTCCCGGCGGTGGCCGAACTCATGGACGGCGAGACCGCCGGCATCATGGTCACCAACCCGAACACCCTTGGCGTCTTCGAGTCGGAACTGGCCGACATCAGCCGGCTGGTCCACGAACGCGGCGGCCTGGTGTACGCCGACGGCGCGAATCTCAACGCGGTCATGGGCCGCGTCGACATGGATAAAATGGGGATCGACGTCATCCACCTCAACCTCCACAAGTCCATGTCCACCCCGCACGGCGGCGGCGGACCGGGGTCGGGGCCGGTGGCGGTCGGCGGGACGCTCGCGCCCTATCTGCCGGGACCGCGAGTCGCGCTCAAGGACGGCAAATATTCGCTTTCGTCCGCTCCGCCCCTGTCGATCGGCCGCCTGCACGGCTTCCACGGCCAATTCGGGGTTGCGCTGCGCGCCTACGCCTATCTTCTTTCCCTCGGCCCCGAAATCCGCACCGCGAGCGGACTGGCGGTGCTGAACGCCAACTACGTCCAGGCGAGGCTTCGCGGCCACTACCATCTACCGTACGACCAGCCCTGCATGCACGAGTGCGTCTTCACCGACGCCAAACAGCGGCAATACAAGGTGGCGACCCTGGACATCGCGAAACGGCTCATCGACCTCGGCTTTCACCCGCCGACGGTGTATTTCCCGCTCGTGGTCGGCGGAGCGCTTATGATCGAACCGAC
>JAISXA010000149.1 GCA_031270685.1 Planctomycetota bacterium | reverse complement strand
CATATATCATGAAGCCGAGGCGGCGGCAAATTTTGGTTCTGGGTCCAAGATAACGGCCCATTCGTGGCATCCTCCATGGAAGAATTCAGATAAAAACCGAGCTTTTGCAAATTGGGCATTCAAACCGCCGAATGCCCAATTTGTAAAAATCACAACCCTTGCGACACAGGCGTTTTCGCTTTTTGCAAAGTGGCGATTGGCGGTATAATCGCCACTTTGCAAAACTTCAGTAAAAACAGGCAATCGCATCTATATCGTAAAACCGGCCGCGCTTTTCTTCGGGATGGGCGGGCCGGTTTTTGGGCAAATAAAACAACGCCGGAGATTCCTCCGGAGCTTTATACACACTAAACATAACATAACATACGAAACGAGTCAAGTGGACTTTTGGAGAAAATCGGGCAAACCACCGCCCGATTTCCGCCAAAGATGTTACTGCTTACGGACCAATGGGTTGATTTTTCGTCGGGTCGGGCGATAGCGCCGACCTTGCAATAATTCCCGACGCAAAATGTAAACCCAAGAAACTTTGGAGAGAATCAAACGGCGGTTTGTTTGATTCTCTCCAAAAGTCAACGTTCCGCAAGGGTTGTGATTTTAAAGACGACAGTAAATCGGGAGGCGGATTACCCGATCTTCTGGAAAAGCCGACATTCGTTCCCCTCTTGTACTGTCCACGCATTCCCGGGGAGCGACGGGAAGAATGCATTCCGGGCGACGATCCGGGCGGATCGCCTTTCGCCAAGTGCTGGCAGCGCGCGCGTCGGCGATGCGTCGCGGCTTCATAACTGAGGATGGGGCATAGCGGTGGCGCACCCCCCGCGAAGGCGGGCGGAGCGTTGGCGGCTTGGCCGGTTCGGGGAGTAGGTTCAGGCCCGCATGCCGTTGGCGGCGGGGCTTTTGCCATGCTCATGACGCGATCATCCTTGATGCATCGACAGCTTCCATGAAAGGCGGCTTCCATGCCGCCGCATCCGCTTCGCATCCCTGCCCGGCGCGGATGATCGCCGGTCGCCGACTTCCCCGCCCGGCATTGCGTCGTCCGGGGAGAGAGCGTAGGCTGTCGTTATTATCGGAGAGGGAGGAAGGAACTTGAGGAGTTTTGAAGACGATCCACAACGTCGACTTTTAAAGGAAATCGGGCCAACCGCCGCCCGATTTCCTTTAAAGATTCAGGGCTTACGCACGAATTTTTTCTTGCGCGATCAGAACCATTTGTGATGAAGTTGTGGTGCGGTTTAATCGCCATTTTGCAAGACTTCGGTTAAAAGTCGACCTTTCGACCCCGGAGCGGGGGAGTCGTTGTGATCAAGATCGGACTCGTGGGTCTGGGGTATATGGGAACCACCCATTTGGACGTTTACCGGCAACTGGCCGGCAAAGCGGCGGTAGTCGCCATCGCCGAGCCCGACGCGAAGAAACGCGCCGGGGATTTCTCCGGAGCCGGGGGTAATATAGGCAACCGGACCGACGCGCCGTCCCTCTCCGGCATCGAGCTATATGAAAGCCTCGAAGCTTTGTTGGCGAACGCCGATGTCGACGTGGTGGACATCACCCTCCCCACCTTCATGCACCGGGACGCGGTCCTCGGGGCATTGGCGGCGGGGAAACACGCCATTTGCGAGAAGCCTTTGGCGCTTGATTACGACGCGGCCCGGGAAATGGCTGACGCGGCGAAGCAAGCCGGCCGCTCGCTCTATGTAGGCCAATGCATCCGCTTCTGGCCCGCTTACGTCGCGGCGCGGGAATTGCTGCTGGGCGGGACTTTGGGAAAGGCGAGAACGGCCGCCTTCTCCCGCGTTTCCCCGCTGCCCGGCTGGATGTGGCGGGGATGGGCGCGGGACCAGCAAAAGAGCGGCGGCGCGCCGCTCGACCTGCATATTCACGACGCCGACTACATCAGCCATCTCTTCGGGCGTCCGTCCGCCGTCAGCGCCTTCGTCGGCGGCAGGCGGGGATCCTCCGGGCGGATCGACCATATCGCGGCCTGCTACCACTATCCCGACGACCTGCTGGTCACCGCGGTCGGAGCGTGGGAATACGCGGCCGGCTACCCCTTCTCGATGACCTTCTCGATCCACGCCGACGGCGGAACCCTGGCGCTCGCCGCCGACGGAACGCTCGCGCTGTATCGCGACGGGGCGGAGCCGGAGACGATCCCCGTGGCCCCGGGCGACGGCTGGATGCACGAATTGGGGCATTTTGTCGATTGCATCGCGGCCGGCGAACCATCGGCCGTGATTTCCGCCGAGGAAGCCGTCTTCGCCGTGAAACTGGTAATGGCCGCGGTGGAATCCGCCAGAATCGGGCGCAGGGTGGAGATCCCGGAAACGCCATGACGCCGCACCGCTCTTTTGCCATGCCCGGATGCGCGGAGAAAAGAAATTTCGT
This sequence comes from Planctomycetota bacterium, assembly GCA_031270685.1. Classification (GTDB taxonomy): domain Bacteria; phylum Planctomycetota; class SZUA-567; order SZUA-567; family SZUA-567; genus JAIRTL01. Next base: position 5,376 of record JAISXA010000149.1, on the reverse strand, counting down.
GCCGGCGCCCGTCAAGCTATGACCGCCGCCGTTTCGCCGTTCGCCGCGCCGCGCGGTCCGGATCCCAAAGGGAGCGGTCGAAGTCGACGCGTCCGTCCGGCTTGAAGCGCACCCCCTCCTTTTCCAACAGCCGCCGTTGCGCCGCCGCGCCGCCGAAGGCGTCGCCGGGCGCCATTTCGCCGAGCCGGTTGATGACGCGATGGCATGGCAGCCCCTCGCCCTCCGGCGCCCGCCGCATGGCGAAACCAACGACCCGGCCGGAATAGTATCCGCCGAGGAAACCGGCTATCCGGCCGTAGGTTGTCACCTTGCCGCGCGGGATGGACTTGACCACAGCGTAAACTTGGCGGTAAAAGTTTCTTGTTTGCCGCAAATATGCCCTCCATCCGAAGTTTTGTGGACTTTCGGAGAGAAACAAACAAACCGCCGTTTGCTTCTCTCCAAAGTTTCTTGGGTTTCCATTTTACGCCGGGAATTACTGCAAGGTCAACGGTATCGCCAGACCTGGCGAAAAATCACCCCGTTGGCCCGTAAGCGGTGACATCTTTGGGGGAAATCTGGCGGCGGTTGGCCCGATTCCCTTTAAAAGTCGACAACCAGGAGAGCTTCGGCGGCGCGGCGGCGGGTCGCGTATTGTCCCCTCCCCCCCGAATCCGTATAAAGGAATCGGGCGGCGTCTGGATTGATTTCCTTCTGACGTCCGCTTGGCAAAACTTCAATTCCTTCAACAGTCCGCGGAAAGCGAAAACCGGTGATGGCCAATATCCTCGGCTGGTTTTTCGACAAGGTCATGGCCTCCCGCTGGCGGCGCTTCCGGGAGGACCGGGAACGTCCCGAGGCCGCGCAGGAACGGGCGCTCCGGGGCATACTCGCCCGGAACGCGGAAACCGCGTTCGGCCGGGCGCACGGCTTCGGCGCGCTGGCGGCGCTTTCCGGGCGCGAGCTGCGGCGGGCGTACCGCGCGGCGACGCCGATTCGCGGCTACGACGGTTTCGCGCCGGAAATCGAAAAAATGAAGCTGGGCGAGCGGGATGTGCTGATCCCCGGAACGCCCGACATGTTCTCCCTTACCTCCGGCACCGCCGCGGACCCGAAGTTCTGCCCCGCCAGCCGCGCTTTCATCCGCGAATTGCACAGCCAGCACCTGCTCTGGATGTACAACGCCTATCGCGACCGGCCGGCCGTCAACGCCGGCAAATACCTGGTCCTGGCCAGCCCGGCCGAAATGGGAAAAACCGCCGGCGGCGTTCCCTACGGGTCGATGAGCGGCAAGCAGCTCGCCTCGCAGTCGATCCCGGTCCGGCGGCGGATGGCTTCGCCTTGGCGGGCGCAGCTGGCGGCCGGTCCGGAGGAGCGCTTGCGGACGACGCTCCTTTTCGCCATGGCGCGCGAGGAGCTGAAGGTTTTCGCCGCCGTCAATCCCTCGACCCTGACGCTTCTCGCCGAGCGCCTGGACGCGTGGGCGGAAACGCTCCTCGACCAGTTGGCGGCGGGCGATCTCCGCCTTTCGGAAGCGACCGACCCCGACACCGCGCGGCGCTTGCGGCGGAGGTTCAAGCCCTCGCCCTCCCGGGCGCGGCGACTGCGGGAGATATTCAAGGCCGAGGGCGGGCTCGCGCCCGGGCGGGTCTGGCCCAACCCGGAGATGATCTTCACCTGGCAGGGCGGCGCGGCCGCGTTTTTCCTGCCCCGCGTCCGGGAGCTGTGGGGGGACGTCCCGATGCGCTGCCTGGGCCTGCGCGCGTCCGAGGGCAATTTCACCATCCCGCTGCGCGACGGCGACCCGTCGGGCGTGCTCGGCGTGGGCGGCCACTTCATGGAGTTCGTTCCCGGCGATGCCGAAAACGTCCGGCCGGATGCGGAAACGCTTTTCGCCCATGAACTGGAAGCGGGAAAAACCTACCGTCTCATCGTCACCACCTCGGGCGGGTTTTACCGCTACGACCTCGCCGACCTGGTGGAGGCGCGGGGATTCGACCATAACACGCCGGAAGTCGCCTTCCTGCGCCGCGCCGGCGCGGTGTTGTCCGCGACCGGCGAAAAAGTCACCGAGGATCAGGCGCTGCGGGCGATGGTAAAGGCGGGCGCGGATCTCCCGCTGACCGGATTCACCCTGACCTGGGAGCTTTGGGACGGGCTCAGGTACGTCCTCGCGGTCGAGCTTCGCGACGGCGAGGCGCGGCTCGCGGAGGGGGAGGAACGGGTGTCGCGGGAATTGCGGTCGCTGGCCGGCCGTTTCGACGCGGCGCTGCGCGGGGCGAACGTGGAATACCGCGCCAAACGCGGCGACGGCCGCATCAAGCCGCCCCGGGCGGCGCTTCTCGCCGACGGCTCGTATCGCCGGCACCGCGAAAGCGCCGCCGCCGCCGGCCGGCCCGAGAATCAGGTCAAGCCGCCGCTCCTTGTCCCCCCGCCGGCGCCCGGCCGCGCGCCGGCCGCGGATTGCCCGTTTCTCGGCGCCGCGCGGATCGTTCTGGAAGGGTGATTCCCGCGAAGGGTTTCAGTGCTGGAAATAAGTCATATATACCTTTACGCCGCTCTTCGCCGCTCGCTGGGCGGCGGCTGGTGGAACTGGCCGGCGGTGACGCATATCGCCTGCCTGTTCGCGTACCGGCATCTGTTCCGAAGGTGGGTCGCGGCGCAAAGCTGGGGAACGGTTGTCCAAAACGGCTATGACTATTATCTCGGCTTCGCGATCATCGCCTGCATCGTTTTCGCCGCCGGGGACGCGATCCGGATCGCCTTCCGGCTCGCGCTTGCGCGGCCGGCGGCGGGGATGCGGCGCCGACCGCGCCCGGGGCGCTGGGCGGCGGCGCTGTTCGGTGTTTCGCTTCTTGTCTATCTGTACGCCCTCCATGAAGCGCGCGCCTATCAAGTCGTCCGGATCGAAATCCCGACCGCCCTGCTCCCCGAGGGCCGCAACCGCGTCCGCATCGCCGCGTTTTCGGATTTGCATCTTGCCCGCCTGAACGCGGAAAAGGAATTGCGCCGCATCGTCGAGATCATAAATGCGGAGTCCCCCGATATCGTGGCCGCCGTCGGCGATACCGTCGACGCGGACCTGCGGCGGCGCGAAGGCGAACGCCGGGCGTTCCGCGACTTGCAGGCGCCGCATCGCTTCGCGGTGGTCGGCAATCACGAAGTGTACCGGAGCATGCGGCAAGGGCTCGATTTCCTCGAGGAATCCGGGCTGACCGTGCTGCGCGGCAGGTGGGCGGAAGCCGCCGGCATCATCGTCGCCGGCGTGGACGATCCCGCCGTTCGCGGGGCGGCCGACAGCGCCGCGGCGCTCGCCGGCGTCGACCAGGAAAAATTCGTCCTGCTCCTGGCCCACCGGCCGCCGGTTCCCGACGGCGCGCGCGGGCGCTTCGACCTCCAGCTCTCCGGGCATACCCACGGCGGGCAGATCTTTCCGGCGCGGCCGTTCATGCGCCTGGTGAACGGCCATCCGCAGGGATTGTCGACGCTTCCGCCCGGAACGGCCGGAGGCAAGACAAGCCGGCTGTACGTTATGAACGGGGTCGGGTTTTCCGGGCCGCCGGTGCGGCTGCTCGCGCGGCCGGAAATTCTGGTGGTCGACGTGGTGCGTTCCGGAAGCGCGGCGTCTTCCCCCGCGGACGGGGACCATCCGGAAGCCGTCGTCGCCGGGCGGAAATGACGGTTCCGGCATACGTTCCCTGAATCCGGAATTTTGCGAAATGGCGATTAAACCGCCCATCGCCGCTTTGCGGAAAGCGAAAACGCTTGTGCCGCAAGGGGTGCGATTTTCACCAATTGGGCATTCGGCGGTTGGAATGCCCAATTGGCGAAAGTTCGGTTGAATGAAACGCCGGGCGCGCGGCAATTGAATGCCGGGGCCGTCTTGCCGCCAGCCGGCATTTGTCGTATTATCGGCGGGTTCGCACTTTATCGCCCTTTGCGGGAGGCGCTATGAGGCTGTTCAAGATACTGTCGGCGCTCGCGCTGCTGGCGGCGGCGCCGTCCGCCGTCTCCGGTTGCGCGGACGAAACGCCCGGCGCCGCCGGCGGGACGCTGCAAAACACCGAATACCGTTCCGACCACTACTGCGTGCGCATCGTCGGCGCGCGGCTCAACCCCCGGCTCCAGGAGAAGACCAGGGAAGTCGCGCTGATGATGGAAAAAATGTTCGACATTTACAACGGCCTCGAGGAAATGCCGCTGCCGCCCGGCGACGCGATGCCGATCTGGGTTCACCTCTCCAGGTTCGAATACGACCGCCAGGCGGCGTTGCACGATTATCCTCCGCGCACCACCCACGGCTTCTGCAACCTCGACGGCGAGGTGCACGTCTTCTACCGCACCGGCGCCCCGCCCTCGCCCGAGGCGACCCTGATGCACGAGGGTTTCCATCAGTATTGCCACCGCGCCGTCCACTACCCGACGCCGCCGGAGGTGATCGCCAGGGTTCCCAACTATACGCGCAACAAACTGCCCACCGTCCCGCTGTGGCTGAACGAGGGCATGGCCATGAACATGGAGACCGGCCGCATCGTCGCCGACCACAACGGCGCGGCCATCGCCGTCGACGACGTCGGCGCGGTGAACGTCGACCGCCTCGACGCGCTCGCGCGCCTGATCCGCGAAAACCGCTGTCCCTCGGTGCGCGGGCTGATGAACAAGATCATGGGCGACCCCCTCACCACCGACGACTACGCCGCCATGTGGGGCATCGTGTTCGACCTGCGCATGGCCACCGGCAACGCGCTCTATGTCCGCGAGGAAAAGGAGGTCGAACGCGCCGGACCCGAGGCGGTGCGCCAGGCGATACTGTCCGCCACCGACCCCACCCGGCCCTACCCCTATCTCAAATGGCCGGTGCCGCTTAGCGGGCGCTTCCTGCGCGCCTGCCGCGTGGCGTGGGGCCTGGACGTTCCGGCCGTCGTCGAAATGGCGGCCGCCGGCGCCCGGGAGCCGCGCGATTTCGACCGCCAGTGGAACCGGGCCGTCACCCGCGCCGCGCTCAACGAATTCGAAAAACTCCTCCGCGACCAGGGGCAGACCCTCGAGGAATGGGAACAAGGCTGGAGGAAGCGCATGCTCGCCCTGCGCGCCGAGGTGAAGGGCGGCAGCTACCGCTACGTCGAGCCGGGCGACGTCCGGAAGGCCCGCGCCCGGCTGTCCCGCCAGGACGTCCGTCAAGGGGTGTGGTGACTTTCGCCGGCACTGCCGCAAGGCGGACGGGGAGCTTGCCGAATTCATTTTCTGAACTTGATGCCGTAATATTCCACGTCGGCGTCCTGTATAATGCCCCCCGTTTTTAGGACCACTGCCCAAGGAAAGCAGCCGACCTATATTTTATGTCGATAGGAGGCTGTTTATGAAGACGGGCAAACGGCAGCACACGGCGGAGTTCAA
>JAISXA010000214.1 GCA_031270685.1 Planctomycetota bacterium | reverse complement strand
CGTGATAAAGGTACGACGTTGTGGACATGGCGCTTCCTCTCTTCTCTGAGATGACTATCCCACAGAAGATTAATCGTCATGTCTTTCTTATGACTCCATCACGCCGAAAACCGGATGTGTCAAAATTTCCTTGGGCGGCCGCTGGTTGAGCGATTCCTGCCACGCTTCGACGAGGTTGGCCTTGTCGATCTTGATGGCGGGGACGACGACGAACGGGGGCGTCCTCTCGCCGAGCGCGGCGAGGATGCCGACGTTGGCGACCGCCTCCCCCAAGGCGTAAGGCAGATCGGCGACGATGCCGGCGATGTTGCCGCCCTTGGCAAGATCGAGGCCGTTGTTCGCGCCGATGTCCATGGTGAACACCATAAGGTCGTTACGATCGATCGCGCGCGCCGCCGCGACCACGCCCTCGGCGATGGTGTCCCACGGGGCGTAGATGGCCTGGACGTCGGGATACTGGGTCATGATCGCGCCGGCGAGGGTCTCGCCGTCGGCGGGGTTGGCGATGCCGCGTTCGACCACGATCTCGATCCCCGGGTACTTTTTCTTGAGAACCGACGCCACGGCCTGGTCGCGCTGGTTGGTGACGTAGTAGTTGGCGTCGTGGTAGAGCAGTGCGACCTTGCCCCTGCCGTCCAGCCTGTCCGCCATCATCTCGGCGACCGAGCTGCCCATGGCGAACAGGTCGTCGGTGACGATGCCGGCGTAGTCCCTGCCGTGCGCGAATCCCTGGGGCAGATTGCTGATGAGCGCGACCTTCACGCCCTGGTCTATGGCCTGTCGCAACGCGACCGCGCCGGTGACCGGATCGAGGATGAGGGTGATGAGGATGTCGGGGGAGAGGGCGAGCGAGGTCTCGATGTCGGTGCGTTGCTTGTTCGAGTCCATCTCCGCGTCGGTGACCACCGCCAGGGTGACGCCGGCCTTGGCGAAGGCATCCTTGACGCCGGATTGGAGCGCATTGGTGAAGTCGGTGGTCTGGTGCAACAGGAGCACGCCCTTCAGCTTCCTTTCCTTCGCCTTCGCGATCTGGGCGGCGGTGGGGACGACGTCGGTGTAGGGCGTGGGATCCTCGCCGTTGGGGCCGACCGTCCTGTTCGGCGGTTCCGCGTCGGCGGCGATCGCCGAGACGCCGAACATCAGGGTAAACGCCAATGCCAACCATGCGCGCATACTGTTCTCCTTTTCATCAAAGAGGAAAATCGGATTCACCCTCAAAACGGCCATTCCGAGCGCGAGCCGTCAGATTTCCAGATGCCTTCCACGCGCGGATTCTCCGACGCCGCGCCCGATATCGCCGACACGTAGGCGCGGGTGACGAACGCCTGGGGCCGGAAACCGAACACCACCGAATCGCCGGAGGCGGCGGGCTTGCCGTTCGGGTGGAGGATGCCGTAATAGTCGATGGCGTTGGCGGGCGGGAATTCGACCTGGATGCGATTGGCGAACGCCTGGTCCGGGTCGGAGCCGACCAGCGCCTCGGCGCGGTAGCCGGGGAACACCGGGTCGATGTACAGGCCGCCGCCGAAGCAGTACGGACTGCCGTTGTAAACGTGGGCGATCTCCGAAAGATAGACGACGGCGGGCGATTCGGGAAGTTCCCTCACCGCGTGCAGGGGCGTGGTGCCGGTGAGGGCGTGGCCCGGTTCCACCTGGGTTGCGCCCTCCTCCGCCAGCTTGGCCATGACCTCGGACGAGGTGGTGCCGGGCGCGTTGATCACCAGGTCCTTGAAGCCGGCCCGTCCCAGCGCTTCCGCGACCTTGCCGAGCGTGGAAAGATTGGGCGTCGGCGTCACCGCTTTCTCCTCCTCTGCGAAAAGGAGCGCCGGGAAGGTGGTGACGCCGGCGAAGCGGAGTCCGTCGATAGACGCGATCCGCTTCGCCGCGTCCGTCGCCGACTCGGCCGGGAAGCCGCCCTCGTGCCCCTTGTAGAAGCGGTCGCCGGGAGCGTGGACGCGTATAAGGATGTTCTGGGTCACTCCCCGCGCCCGCGCGGCGGCGGCGGCCTCCACCGCTTTTTCAATGGAAAAGACGGTAATATAGTCGGGCCGCATGGCGACGGCGGCATCCGCGTCGCTCCTGGGTATCTGCACCAGGTGGCCGAGATGGCCGATCCGGAATCCGTGGCGGTGAAGCGCGCGGGCGTCGTCCATGTCCACGGCGACAAAGCTCCGCACGCCGCCCGCGACCATCGCCTTGACGGCGGGGGGGCAGCGCCCGATTTGCTTGGTCATGCCCAGCACCTCGACCTTGTTTTTCTCCCCGGAGGCAGCGAGCAGCCTCGCGTTTTCCCGCACCGCGTCGGCGTCGATCACGTAGCAGTTGGCGGGCAGTTCGCCGCGCTGGTGGAGCGTTATCACCGCCCCGAGAAAGGCGGGATTGCGCCGGATGAGAACGCTCAGGAACATGAACTCCCTCCTTCGGGAAAACGGATCATTCGATGAATGCGGTTGTAGCTTTATCCCGTTCGCTTGCCCATGGTCAGCGTCACCGACAGGATGATGATGACGCCCCTGAAGATCATCTGCTGGTCGACCGACAACCCCATGAGGATGAGGCCGTTGTTGACCATGCCCATGATGAGCGCGCCGACGATGGAGCCGACGACCGTGCCCTTGCCGCCGAACAGACTGGTGCCGCCGATGATCACCGCCGCCACCACCAGCATGACGTCGTTCTCGCCCAGGGTGTACCGCGCCCCCTGGAGGCGCCCGGAGTAAAGGATGCCGGCCAATGCTGCTATGACGCCATTGAGCAGCATAACGCAGAACTTGATACGGTTGACCTTGACGCCGGAGTACAGCGCCGCTATCTTGTTGCCGCCGGTCGCGAGCGTCTCCCGGCCGAATTGGGTCCGGCGCAGCCCAAGGGATCCTGCCGCCGCAACCGCCACCGTCCAGACGAACAGGATCGGAACGGGACCGATGTTGCCGGAGCCGAAGACCCAGGTGAAGACGTCGTTGTTGATGGGGACGGACTGCAGCCTGCTGATCCACCGCGCCACGCCGGTGACGATGCCGGTCATGCCGAGCGTAACCAGGAAGGAAGGTATCCCGACCTTGGCCACGAAAAAACCGTTGAGACCGCCGACCGCCACCCCCATCGCCAGTCCGGCGGCGGCGGCGCACGGGACGCTGTCGGTATAGCGCAGCGTCAGTGCGCCGACGAGCGCCGAAAGCGCGACGATGCCGCCCATCGACAGGTCGATCTCCGCCGCCGACAGCACGAACGTCATGCCCACCGCCATGATGGCGATCATCGCGGTCTGGCGCGCGATGTTCATCAGGTTGTTCTTCGACAAAAAGCCCTTGTCGTGCAGAAAAACGGCGAAAAACAGAAAGATGCCGGCGAAGACGAGATAAATGACGTAATCCCGCCAGTTCCGCCGCCACGCCGAAACGCCCTTCACGCCCATCCCGTCTCCTCGAAAATACCGTTAGGCCCGGTTCATTGCACCATGGCCAAGAGGTCGTCCTCCGTCAGGCCGTCGTTTCGCATGCCTTCCTCCAGACGGCGGCGGCGCACCACGTGCACCACATCGCAGAACGCCGCTATCTCGTGCAGTTCCGAGGAAATGAAGAGCACGCCGTTGCCCTGCGCCGCGAAATCCTTGACGATGCGCATGATCGCGCGTTTCGCGTGAATGTCGATGCCGAATGTCGGGTCGTCGAGCAGCAGGATACTCGGCTCGCAGGCGAGAAACTTCCCCACCACCACCTTCTGCTGGTTGCCGCCGGATAGGAGGCGCACCTGCTGGCCGGGATCGGTGGCCTTGACGTCGAGGTGATCGAAGTAGCGCCGCACCACCTCGGCGCTCCGCCCGCGGTCGATGAAGACCAGACCGCTCAGGCGACGCAGGATCGGCAGCACCATATTGTCGGCAATGGAGAAGTCGAGCACCAGCCCCTGCCGTCGCCGGTCCTCCGGCACCAGCGAGATGCCGTTGTTCAGGGCGGTGCGGGAGTCGCGGATCGCGACCGGCTTCCCGGCAACGAGAATCTCGCCGGCGCGCAGCCGGTCGAGGCCGTAGATCGCGCGGGTTATCTCGGTGCGGCCCGACCCCAGAAGCCCGGCCAGCCCTACGATCTGGCCGGGGTATATGGTGAAGGACGCATGCTCGACGCCGTCGGTGGCGATGTCCCTAGCCTCGAGGAGCGGTTTGTCGTCGGGGGCCGCGCGGTGCCGCGTCCAGGCCGCGCCCTCGCGTGACTCGCCGCCAAGCATTCTGTCGATCATTTCGTCCAGGGTGAGGTCGGCGACCTGGCTGGTGAGGATGTGCTGGCCGTCGCGCAGGATCGTGACCCGGTCGCAGATCCGGAAGACGTCCTTGAGGTAGTGGGTGATGTAGACGATGGAGATGCCGCCCTTCTTCAGCCGTTCGACCGTCGCGAAGAGGATGCCGATCTCGACATTCGACAGGGAGGCAGTGGGTTCGTCGAGGATGAGGATTTTCGCGTCCAGCGACAGGGCCTTGGCGATCTCGACGAGCTGGGCCTGGCCGGGGCTGACCTCCTCGACGCGGGCGTGCGGGTCGATGGGTTCGATGCCCATGCGGTCGAACAGCGCCAACGCCTCCCGGGCGGCGCGACGATCGTCGAGGAGCAGGCCGGACCGGAACGGGCGCATGAGGTAGATGTTTTGAGCGACAGTGAGGGACGGCGCCAGGCTGAGGTCCTGGTACACCATGGCGATGCCGGCACGGTTCGCTCCCTGCGGGCTGTCGTAGTCCTGCTGCTTACCGAACACCCTGACGGAGCCGGAATCCTTGCGGTAGAAGCCGTTCAGGATTTTCACCAGCGTCGACTTGCCCGCGCCGTTCATCCCCACAAGGGCGTGGACCTCGCCCTCCTCGAGGGTGAAGTCCACGTCGTGGAGTACCGGCACGCCGTTGAAGCCGATGTTGATCCCCGCCGCCTCGATGGCGGGGATACGCTTTCCGGTGTCGTTTTCTCCGCTCGTCGTCATTTTCCGAGCACGTCCATGACTTCCTTGGGCGGGTTGCGATTGAGGGACTTGTTCCAGGATTCGACCAGGTTGTCCTTGTCGATCTTGATCGCCGGAACCACGACGAAGGCGGGGGTCTTTTCGCCCATGGCCGCGAGGATACCCATGTTGGCCACCGTCTCGCCGATGGAGTAGGGCAGATCGGCGACGACGCCGGCGATATTGCCGCCCTTGACCATGTCGAGGCTGTTGTTCGCGCCCAGGTCCATGGTGAAGATCATGAGATCC
>JAISXA010000129.1 GCA_031270685.1 Planctomycetota bacterium | reverse complement strand
CATATATCATGAAGCCGAGGCGGCGGCAAATTTTGGTTCTGGGTCCAAGATAACGGCCCATTCGTGGCATCCTCCATGGAAGAATTCAGATAAAAACCGAGCTTTTGCAAATTGGGCATGCAAACCGCCGAATGCCCAATTTGTAAAAATCACAACCCTTGAAGCACAGGCGTTTCCAATTTTTGCAAAGTGGCGATTGGCGGTTTAATCGCCATTTTGCAAAAATTCAGTTTTAAAGGGAATCGGGCCAACCGCCGCCTGATTTTCTCCAAAAGTCCACTCCAAAAGTCCGCATTCAGCCGGCGATGGAATAATCGCCTTTTTGGCGATCCTTCAGTTCGCCGACTTTTGATTTGTTCCAATTCTCGACCCGGCTGAAATAGCCGACCACCCGGGTCATGTGCTGCAGGATCTGGGGTTCGCGCTTGCCGAGGAGGACTTCCTCTATAATCGTCCAGTCCGCCGCCTCGATCGCCGCAACCGGCAGCCGGGTCATGAGGCTGTTCCGGGTATTCTTGACGATCATCCCCGGGCTCTTGTCCGCACAACCGGAATCGATCCCCAGTCCTTCCAATTCCGGGTGCTGCTCCACCTTTTCGTAAAATTCCACAAGTTGCATATTTTGCCCCTTTCTAATCTAAACCTACAGCATATAGTATGGATTCGATATTTTGTTGTCAACGGAATTTTGCAAAGTGGCGATTAAACCGCCAATCGCCACTTTGCAAAAAGCGAAAACGCCGGCGCCGCAAGGAATGTGATTTTTACAAATTGGGCATTCGCGGTTGGAATGCCCAATTTGCAAAAGTTCAGCAAAAGTCCACTTATACCTGTCCCGAAATCACAACTACAATCTCGCCCCGGACTTCCGTGCCAGCGAATTGCTTCGCGAGCTCTTCCAACTTCCCCCGGAAAACCCGTTCAAATTTTTTTGTCAATTCAATGCATATGGCGGCATCGCGCTCGGCGCCAAGAATTTCCCGCGCCATGGCAAGCAGCCGGACCAAACGCCGGGGTGATTCGTAGAATACCATGGCGGGCGCAAGTTGTCCGTGACGAATGAGCTCCGTTGAAAGACGGCCGTCTCTCCGCGAGGGAAACCCGAGAAAGGTGAAAGAGGCGGCGTTGAGGCCGCATATCGCTAGCGCCGTGGTCACTGCGCTGGGGCCTGGTATAACCTCAACATTCACACCGGATTCAAGAGCAGCCCGAACTATGCGCCGGCCGGGATCGGAGATTCCCGGCATTCCGGCGTCGGAGGCGAAAACCACGGTTTCCCCGGCGGCGGCGAGGTCGGCGAGCTTGCGGGCGATCTTTTCCTCGTTATGGGCGTTGCAGGCATAAATTGTTTTTGGAGCCTTTAAATTATATCGTTGAAAGAGTTTGCGGGTGACGCGGGTATCCTCGGCGGCGAGGACGCCGGCCGCCCCCAGCACCCGGAGCGCGCGCAAGGTGATATCCTCGAGGTTGCCTATGGGCGTCCCGACGAGGTGGACGCCGGGGAGGATCGGCGGGAGTTCCTTTTCAGGCGGGGACATGGCGCTTCTCATACCTCGCGATAGCGGTGACAGTCGACGAGATGGTCGTTGACCATGCCGGTGGCCTGCATATGGGCGTAGATGATTGTGGAGCCGACGAATTTGAATCCAAGCCGTTTCAATTCCCTGGAAAGGCGGTCGGACTCCGGGGAGGAGGCCGGGATCTGATCGAGGCTGGTCCAGCGGTTGACGATGGGTTTGCCGTCCACGAAGGACCATATCCATGCGCTGAACGAACCGTGCTTGTCGCGCAGCTCGATAAACCGCCTGGCGTTGGCGACGGCGGCGGCGATCTTGAGCCGGTTCCGCACGATCCCGGGATCGGCGAGCAATTTTTCGACACGTTTTTCCGTGAAACAGGCGACTTTTTCCGGATCGAAACCGGCAAAGGCGCGACGATATCCTTCGCGCTTGTTCAGTATCGTCGACCAGGAAAGCCCGGCCTGCGCCCCTTCGAGAACGAGGAACTCGAACTGCCCCCGGTCGTCCCGGAGCGGGACGCCCCACTCTTCGTCGTGGTAACGCCGGTAACGATCGTTTCCCAGGCACCAGCCGCAACGGATCTTGTCCATGGCGTCACTTCCGCAGCAGCGTCGACGCGCCCATATCGCCAATGCCGGCGCGTTGCAGATCGGTCCACAGCGTGCCGTCGCCCGCATGTATCAGGTTGATGCGCAGTTCCGGGTTGAGGCGGTCGGCGAATTCGTACAGCGCGTATTCCTCGCTGTCCGCGCCGAAAGCCTCCACCTTCATGCCGAAGCCGCGCGCGCGTTCCGCTTCGACCAGTCGCAGCGCGTCCGCCTCGGCCTTGCCGATCGCGACCGCCTTCTCCGCCCGGACGACGGCGGTTTCCCTGTCGATGGCGGCCATCCGGCGCAGGGTGTCGGCCTGGATCATCGCCACCGCCTTTTTCTGCTCGGCGTCGATTTCCGCCTTGAGCTTGGCGGTCTCCTGCATGACCTGTTCGCCGAATTGCTTGATCAGGGACATCTCCCGGTTGAGGTCGGCCTGTTTGCGGGCGGTGTTCTGCTTTTCGCGGTTGGTCAGTTCGGTTTCGCGGGACAGCGACGCCACCTGGAGCGGCTCGAGGATCTGGTCGGGCACGTTGACGTTGCGGATGAGGGCGCTGTGGATGGCGATGTTCTTTTCGCCCAGCGACTCCTTGAGGGCGTCGGTGAGGTCGTTCTGGAATTTTTCGCGCCCTTCGCCGGCGATGAAATCGACCGCCCGGTAAGCCGAACCCTTGATCCGGGAAATCGAGAGAATCTGCGGCATGATGGTTTTGTCAACCACCTTCGGCAGGTCGCCGTAGACCTTGTAGATCAGGGCCAGGAATTCCGGCCGCAGTTCGAATTCGACCGTCATGTCAAGGCTGATGTCGAAGCCGTCGCGGGAGGGGAAATTGACGAACTGGTCGAGAACGATGGCGGGAGCGACGTCCTTTTCCATGACCGGGGCGTAACCATCGCGCACCCGGGGAGCCTGGGCGGCGGGCAACTGCTTGCGGATGACGCCGCGCGCCGTCGCGCCCGGATCGTTCATTAACTCCACGGCGAGGGAGGCGCCGGGCGCGGACGCCGACTCGGCGTATTGTTCGCGGCGGCGGCGCTGTTCGGCGAGGATGTTTTGGTTGAGCCGCTGCATCATCTGGTTGTTTTCGTCCATGGTGGCGCTCTTGGTGAGGATAACGCCGCCGGCCTGCCCCTGCAGCGACACCTGGTTGACGCCGACCTCGACCGCGTCCACCTCGTAGGCGCGGGGGTTGATATAATAAATGCCGGGCTGGAGGACGTCGCGGCGGGTGCCTTTCCGCCCGGCGGCGTCGACAAAGGCTTCGGGCGGAAGGTCGCCGTCGCCGAGGTTGGTGACCACGCCGACGAAACCCATGGGAATGCTTACGGCGTCGATGATTTCGACGCTGTAGCCGCGCGGATTGAGCCGGTACATCCCGGGGCCGAGCGCTTTGCGCCAGATGCCTTTCTGCCCGGGCGCGGCGAGGAATTCGCCCTCCGGAAGCGGATCGCCGACCAGCGAGGTGACGATGCCGACCTTTCCCGGAGGAATGAACTGCGCCTTGACAATCTCCCAATCGTATAAGACGGGATTCCAGATATGCCTGCCCTCGCCCAGCGGATCCTCGAGAACCCCCTTTTGCCCCGGTTTGGCGAGGATTTGCCCCGGTTCGAGGACGGCGCCGCTTTTGGCGGTGATGATCGCCATCTCGCCGGGACCCACATAGAAACGGCAAAACCCCCAGGACCAGATCGCCCAGAGCGCGAGCGCAATTACGATCGCGCTTCCGATCAGGCCGAAACGGCGGCGGAGGAATCCCGGACCGCCCTTCTTGATGGTGTTCTCGGTGGTGATGGTGATGACGTCCGCATCCCGCATGGAGTCGTCCCCGGCATACGAGTTCTTTTTCATCATGCTTTTCCGCGTATTTTGTAAAAAAGCGCAATTGCCGCGCGGAGCGATGCGTCCACGATTCCGCGCGGCGGCAGATCCACAGCGAATTTGATTTTGACCTTCACCGCGTCCCGGGCCATTTCCAGAGCGTCGGGGAAACGGCAGGCCAGGTCGATGACTTTCAAACCGCGCGGCCCGACCAGGTAGTTGCGGGCGTTGACGTCGGACAGGGTTACGCCGTGCGCGTGCAGCTCCGCCATGACCTCGCCGATCGCGGAACGGTATTTCGCGATTTCGCCGCCAAGCAGCAACATCTCCCCGTCGACGAATTCCATGAGCGCGAAAACCTCCTGCCGCAAAAGCCCGGTCCAGCGCTCGGCGACCAGAAAAATGTCGGGCGTCGCGCGGCAACCGCGATCCACCGCGCGATTCACCTTGCGCATCGCGCGGGTGTGGAAGGTCCAACCCCCGCCCGGAAAAAGACGGCGCAGACCGGCGCTGCGCATGAGATCGCGCTTGAGCACATAGCGCGCGCCCCCGTATTCGAAGGCGTAGACCTTCCGCTTGCTCCGGTTGTGCTTCAGGTTTTCCGTTTCCACCCGCCCCCGCAAAAAAGCTTCGAGAACCGGCCAGTAATCCTTTCCGCCGGCGCGGTTGTAAACGTCGAAGCCGTCCTTTCGGCTGTGGACGGGCGCCCGCTCGCCATCGATCATGTCACCGGCTCTGGCCATGGTTTTGAACGCCCGGCGCTTTCGGCATGAACGACTCGAAAATGCCGCCGAACCCCGGTGCGCGGTCGGTGGAGATGATCGCCTGAATCAGGGGGGCGGTCTTCCGGTACAGCGTATAGCGCGCGAGATCCGCGCCGCCGCCGAAAGCGTCCACCAGCGCCCTGGCGACGTCGGCCTCGGCGGCGTTTTTCATTTCCACCACTTCCCGGTCGGCGTCCGCCCTGATCATGATGGCTTCGGCCTGGAGCTTGGCGGCTTCGGCCTCGAGCCTGGCGACTTCGAATTCGCGGCGGCTGGAGGTGATCCGCACCGATTGCTCCTGTTCCGCCTGAATGCGGGCGCGGATGGCTTCGGTCTCCGACTCCACCTTCTCGCGGTTCTGGACGGCGAGCATTTCCTGGCGGGTAAGTTCGGCCTGCGAGCGCGCCTGCTCCATCTGCTGTTCGATCTTCCTCTGATTCTGCAGGGCGACTTCGCGTTCGCGGATGATGGCGGTGACCTCGGCGGGCGGGGTGATGTTGCGGATCAGCATGGAGCGGATGTCGATTCCCCAGCGCGCGCACTGGGCGACCAGGTTGCGCTCGAGCCGGTCCTGGAATTCCTGGCGCGTTTCGCCCACGATGAAGTCGATCGCCGGATGCTTGCTGCCCTCGATCCGCGAAAACCCCCTTGCCTTCGGCAGGACCAGCTTCTTCAGGATATCGTCCATGTCGCCGACCTGGTGCGTGAGTTGCGGGGCTTTTTCGGGAGTGATGGCGAATTCTAGCGTGCCCTCGACCATGACCGTGAAACCGTCCTGGGTAAGGAAGGAAATGGCGTCCTCGCCCTGCAGGGCGAAGCGCTGGCTTTGGAGGTTCACCTCCACGACCGAGTAGACGTATGGGTTGAGGTAATAGGTTCCCGGGCCGAGGGTCTCGCCTTGCACTCCCTTGACGCCGGGTCCGACGATGAACACGTTCTTCATGCCGTCGGATATACCGCTGTGGAGCGGATCGGCGCCGCACAGGTTCGCGACCACTCCCACGTGGCCGGGGCGGATGGTGATGGCGTCGAAAATCTCGACCCGCTCGGCGTAGGGATTGATGCGGTACTTGCCGGGCCGGAGTATTTCGGCGGCTATGCCCTTGAAGCCTTCGGGGGCGATGATCTCGCCGTCGGGGAGATCAGCGCCGAAGAGGCGGGTCACGACGCCGAGCCGACCGGCGGAAATATTGGTGATGGTGGCGAACTGCCAGTCCCAATCATAGGGGTTGTAAAAATAACGCCCGGCCGGAAGCGTCTCCAGCTTGATGCCTTTTTGCCCGTCGTGGGTCGAGAGTATCTCGCCCGGCAGGAGATCGTCGCCGGTCTTGCGGATGAGGATGGCGAGCTGGTCGCCTTCCGGTTCGATCCGGCAGCCGTACCATATGAACAGCCCGATAAACGCCAGCAGCACGAGGGCGAAGATCAGGGCGGCGCCCACCAGCACGGTCTTGAACAGCCTTTTCAGGAAATTCCCGCCCCCGGACCGCCGGTCCGGTCGGCGTTGATTCGGGCGGAGTTGGTCGAGCCGCAAAAGATCCAGTTCATCGTCGTCGGGCATGGTTCATCCTCGGAGAATCAATCGAACCGCAGTTTCATTTTCCTTAAAAGTCGATTTCCTGTAAAGTGGGCTTTTGCTGACTTTTGAAGGAAATCAATCGGAGATTCGATTGATTTCCTTCAAAGTTTCAGGACGTTCGTCCCAGCGCCGCTTTTTTTTGCGACGTCGCCGGCTCGGGTTGAGTTGACGAAAAACAACCCATTGGAACGGAAACGGTTGAATCTTTAAGGGAAATCGGGCGGCGGTTAGCCCGATTTCCTCCAAAGATGTTACTGCTTATGGACCAATGGGTTGATTTTTCGTCAGGTCGGGCGATACCGCCGACCTTGCAATAATTCCCGACGCAAAATGTAAACCCAAGACACTTTGGAGAGAATCAAACGGCGGTTTGTTTGATTCTCTCCAAAAGTCCACTTTGCGGGAGGTTCATTTTTCCGCTTCCCCGTCCTGTTCCGCGCGCGGTTCGACGGGTTTGCGGAAGACGCGGGTGCTGGCGCGCTTGAGGTTTTCCATGAACGTCTCCGCGTCCGGCTCCGCGTCGGTCGCTGGCGGGTTGAACATGAGGAAAATGACCGGGATCACCAGCAGGGTCAGCACGCCGGAGACGATGATGCCTCCCACCGACGAGGCGCCGATCCCGACGTTCATCTCGCTGCCGAGGCCGGAGCCGATCGCCAGGGGAAGCATGCCGAGGGCGGCGGCGATGGTGATCATGAAAATGGGCCGGAATTCGAGGGTCAACGCCTGGAGCATGGCCTCGCCCCGGTTCATGCCGGTCGCGGCGAGCTGCTGCATGTGGTCGATGACCAGCACCGCGTTGTTCACCACGATGCCGATCAGCAGCGTCGCGCCCAGCAGCACGAACATGTTGATCGGCAACCCGGTGAGCCGCAGCGCCCACAGCATGCCGATTAGGCCCATCGGGATGGTGGTCATGATGTAGAAGGGCCGGGTGAAGGATTCCAGCACCGCCGCCAGCGTCAGGTAGGTGAGGAAGATGGCGGTGATGAGCGCTTCGCCGAATTCGCCGAGCATCTCCTCCATCATTTCGCCCACGCCGAGGAAGGTGTGGGCGTAGCCGGCGGGAACGAGGTTTTCGCGTTCGATGATCCCGCGGATTTCATCCATCGCCGTGCCGAGCGGCAGGTCGGCGTGCAGGAAGGAATAGAGCACCGACATCCGCGACTTGTCGTAGCGGGCGATCATCACCGGCGACAGGACGCGGCTGACCGACGCGTATTGCGGCAGGAGCACGCTCTGCCCGTTGGCGAGGGGAATCCGGAATTCCTCCACCTGCCGCTGGCCGTCCCGCTTGTCGAACTTTACGCGGATGTCGTAGGAGCGGGCGCCAGCTTTGTATTGCGCCGCCTTGGCGCCCTCGATATTGGTGCGCAGCATCATCGCGAACTGGGACGGCGTGATGCCGGCGTCGGCGAGGAGCGCGCGGTTCGGCTCGACGCGGATTTCCTGCCTGGGCATGCGGACCGAGGTGCTGGGCCGGATGTACAACGGCCGGTCCAGCAGTTCGCGGTGCAGCCTGGCGGTTATGGCTTCGAGCGTCCCGATGTCCTCGCCGCTCACCGCCATGGTGATGGGGATGCTTTCCTGGCCGATGATATTCGGGAGCGAGACGGTGACGGTGGCGTCGGTATAGTCGGCGAGCAGGCCGCTTATCTCCTCCATGTACCGGAACACGCTTTTCCCGCGCCGCGTTTTGTCGGTCAGGTACAAATTGATCGCGGCGAGAAAGGCGCCCTCGGAGGGATTGCCTTCGGCGGCGTTCATCTTGCCGATGCTGGTGAAGATATGGGTCAGGTCCGGAACCGCTTCCTTGACCATCGCTTCCACCGCCTTGACCTTTTCGGCGGTGGCGCCCAGATTCTGTTGGACCGGGTACTCGAGCTTGACGATGAGCTGGCCCCGGTCGATGTCGGGGAACATGGCGAAGCCGATGTCGCCGGTCATGGACGCCGACTGCGCCAGCAGCGCGAGCGAGCCGGCGACGACCAGGACGCCGGCCCAGCGGTGCCGTCCGAGGTAGCGCATGACCTGCGCCGCCTTTCCGGCGACGCCGTCGATCCAGCCGTTGATCCGGTCGCCGATGCGGGTCAGCAGCGCTTTTTCGTCCCTGGTTGCGAGAATGACCCCGCACAGGATCGGGGTCAGGGTAAAGGAGATGAACAGGGAGACGATGTTGCAATACAGGGTCGTCAGCGCGAAGGGGCGGAAAGCCATGCCGACCATGCTGCCCATGAGGCCGATCGGCAGCAGCACCACCATGTTGGTGCCGGCGGAGGCGAGCACCGCGACCGCCACGTCATTGGCGCCGTCCCGCGCCGCTTTCCAGGGCGGAGCCCCGTTTTCCAGTTGCGCGGCGATGCTTTCCATGACCACGATGGAGTTGGTGACCAGCGTGCCCACCGAAAGGCCGAGCGCCTGGAGCACGACGGCGTTGAGGGTGAAGCCGGAAAGCTGGACCGCGAACAGGCTGATGACGATGGTGAGCGGCATCGATATCGCCGCCACGATCGTGGTCCGGGCGTTGAACAGGAACAGGAACAGGATTATCGCGGTGAGGGCCACGCCCTGCCAGACGTTCGAGAGCGTGCTCGCGTAAGAGGCCTCGATGAACGCGGCGTCGTCGGACACGAATATCAATTCCGTCCCGCCGCGCAACGTTTGGTTGATTTGCGCCAGTTGGCGCCTGACTTCGCGGACCACCTCGACGGCGTTGGCGTCGGGGCGCTTGACGAGCTGGATGCCGATCGCCGGCCGGCCGTCGATGAAGCCGGCCTGGCGGATTTCGTCCGACGCGAACACGACCTCGCCGAGGTCGCCGACATAGCGCCGCGCCCCGTCGCGGCCGGCGACCTGGAGGCTCTTTATGGCCTGTTCGGCGGCGTATTCGGCGTCGAAGCGGATATTGTACTCGTAATCGAGGTCGTCGATGCGGCCGGCCGGAAGGGTCAGCACTCCCGTTTCCAGGGCCTGCACCACGTCCAGGCTGGACAGCCCGGCGGCTGAAACCTTCTCGCGGTCGAGAACCACGTGGACCTCGCGGTCCGCGCCGCCGATGAGCTCGAGATTCGCCACGCCGGGAATCGAGGAGAGAAGGTCCGAAAGCTGCTGGTCGGCGTAGTCGTAGAGCTCCTCGATCGACAGCGTGCCGGTGAGGGCGAT
>JAISXA010000281.1 GCA_031270685.1 Planctomycetota bacterium | reverse complement strand
CAAGGAACTATGGCGTGAAAGAATTAATGCCATGTCGTCCTCTCGCTCCGACATTACGATAATTCAGGAACTGCTCGTGAATGCGCTCGCTTGGGCCGCATAATTTCAAAAAGTCCACTCGCCGGAAAGTGCCCCATTCCCGTCTCCAATCTTGCCGGGAGCGATGTTCCCGACTTCAGCTACTACATGGCTTATGTCCTGGCTTTTGGCGACGACACCGACACTATTACCACCCCCCATAAAGCCGTGCTCATCGGCACCAGCTGCCCCGAGGACGGTATTCTGAACCCCTGATCGCGGCTGTTGCCCAGCGTAATAACGGGGATGGAAGGTCATGACATTTCGTTCCCGGTTGAAAGAACGCATGTCGCCGGGAGAGGCCGTCCTTCGGATCTCTCCCGGCTTTTCGGAAAGAGGAACGCGGCATGGCGCGCGCCGGCAAGGGCTTCACCCTGATCGAACTTCTGATCGTCATCGCGCTGCTGGGGGCGCTGGCGACGATTTTGATGTCGCAACTTTCAGCCGATCGCGAAATGGTCCTCGACGACGGCATCGTATCGACCGAAATGATGAATATACGGAACGCATTTTCGCGGTTTGTCGCCGATTGCGCTCCAGACAGGAATGACTACCTGGCGATCAGCGACGTTGCCGACCCGGGCGCTGACGCTTCGTTCGCAAGGGCCAGGGAAGGATTTTGCGTCCTTTGGGATGCCGCCTGGATCGCCGAAGCGGGCAAATTCAGCTTCCCTTCCTCGTGGCAAGAGGACAGGGAACGGGGCTGGCGCGGTCCCTACCTGATTGGGATGGGCGGCATTGAACATGACAGGCGCAGACTTCGCGATCCCCTTTTCAGCGGCGAACGGGACGGCCTGAACGGGCATTGCTACCTCCTGGTCAACGACGGCGGCAGCCTCTACCTGCTTTACACCGGGCGCAACGGCGAGAACGACTCCTATCCGAAGTATGCCGGCGATCCCGGGAAAGACGATAAAATTCTACTTTTGGCGCCCGGCGTTCTGGATTGAAAAAGCGACGCGCGGAGAGTGGGCATGAGAAACAACAAGGGGATGACCCTGGTGGAATTGGTGATCGTGCTCGGCCTCATGTCCGCGCTGGCGGGCATGACCATGACCAGCGTGACGGATCTGGACGAGCGAAGCCGGGCCAAGACGACACGGGAACGGTTGGCGGCGATCCGCGCCGGAGTTTTAGGCACGCCAAACGGCAGCCCCGGATTTCTCCGCGACATGGGACGGCTGCCGCAACACGCCGACGGGAAAGACGAAGGCAAGGAATTGGAAGAACTCTGGAGGTTTGACGGAAGTCAATACCGGCGCATAAAACCCGATTCTGTTGCCTTGCCCGCCGAGGCCGGATATGACGCCGACGCTTTCGCTCTTTACTCAGGCTGGCGCGGACCCTATCTGCATTGCCCCGGCGGCGCCTTCTTCGACGGATTCGGAGAGTCGTGGATCGTGGAAGAGTACCAGAATCAGGCGCGGAATTTGGAGGTGGCACGGGAGGTGAAGGGACGCATAGGGTTGGGGGAGAAGGATTTCGAAAGCGTCGTACTGTTGCCGGCGTCGTCGACCGGAAATCCTACATCCATGTCGTCCCGCATCTTCGTAACCGTTTATCTGCGTCACAACAACGCACACGAATATTTTGTCGACCCGGCGCCGGCCGGGGAAGAGACGGGATATCCGGAGGAAACCGGAGACTCCGGGGAGACCGGAGACCCGGAGCAGACGGAAGACGACGAAGACGGCGCTGAAACCGCCGCCGAACCGGAAAAGCGTTACCTCCGATACACCGAGGGGAAATGGCGGATAGCGAATTCCGACGCTTACAACGAAATCGAGTTGCATTATGTTCTTTTCATTCCCAACCCCGACGCGGACGTCGAAGCTCAAATGGTTATCGCCGGGACGATGGCGAAGGATCAACCGGAGTTGCAGGGGCAACTGGAGTTGCAGACGCCAGACTGGATTTATTCGGCGCAAGCGAAACTCTATGTCTACGCCACGGTAACCGGCATCAACCCAACGGGTACACCGGAAACGATCACGGGAAATTATATGGACGGTTTTTTCGACGGCGGAAATCCGCTTACGCTCAATCTCCAGCCGGGAGACAATTTCGTGGAAATGTATTTGCGCCGGAAACCCGGTGTGACGGAGGAGTGAGCGTGCGCCGTCGGCGGTCGCCGCACGCCGCCCATTCATGAAAGGCGCTGGCCGCAATGGGTTGGTTCGGTTCCAAACACGATTCCATGCTGATAGTCGCCTTCGACGGAAAATCCTGGCGGGGGCGGCTATTTGAATATCGGGGAGGAACCTGGGAAACCGGCGACCAGGTCGTCGAGGCGGCATCGCGCAATAACCGCAAACTTCCGAAGCAAATCCTCGAATTCGCCGCCGCCTCCGGGGCGAAGCGGCTCCGCATTTTAATGACGTCCGATCTTCACAGCGTCACCATGGAGCTTCCGGAGGACGCGGACAAGGAGGAATTGCATACCGCGATGGCCTACGAAGCCGCCGGCGAAGTCGGCATCGACGCCAACATCCTCCGCATCGCCGCCGTCCACGCCGACCGTTACCGCATGGGCGGCGAAACCAGCGTCATCATGACCGCCGGATTCGAATCCACCCTCATCGAGGGATTTGTCAGGGAGTGCGACCAGGCTGGCCTGGAATTCGACGGAATCGGGTCCCTGGAGATGGCGGTCATCGCCAGGCACGCGCGGATGGGCGAGGACGCGAGGCTTTTGTTCATGCGCCGCCAAAGCAGCCTCTACGTGGTTCCGGCCTGCGAGAATACGCCGTTCACCTTTTATCCGTTGCCGATCGGAACCGACGCCGACGCTTCCGAGGCCGCGGCCGAACGCAATGAACGCGCGGCCAAGCGGCTTGCCGCCCATCGCGATTTGCCGCTGCGCGTCGTCACCTGCGGCGAACTGGAACCGGAGCGGTTGGAAGACATTCGCCGCATGACGGGGGACGGCGCCGAGTTCCTCGTTCTGCGGGAATTCGACAATGAAATCATGCGGCACGCCGCCCATGCCGAGATCGGCGGCATCGAGGCGGGTTGCGCCCTGGTGGGCCCGCCGCCGGCGCCGCGCGATCCCTACCGCGCCGGAACCTGGCTCGCGCTCATCATCATCCTGCTTGCCGGACTGTACGTGGGGGATCGGCATTACGCCTTCAAGCGCGACATCGAAGCGCTGGAAAAAAGGGAAATGGAATGGAAGAAGTTGGCCGCGGAGCGCGACAAGGCCAAAAACCGGCTCCAGGCCGCCACTAGCCGCTATGACGCCATTCTTGAAAAAGAGAAAAGCCTCAAAAGCGACAGCCCGCTTCCGCGTACGCTCACTTTCCTCCTCGCCGCGTTGTCCAGCGGGACACCGTCCTTTTCCCGGATAACCGAAATCGTCCAGGTCGACGCCGAACAATTCGCCGTTCACGGCGTCACCCGGCTGCCGGAGGGACCGGTTCAGTTGGGCAACGCATTTCAGCGTCACGGCCTGAGATACGAAGTCGATAATAATGCCGCGCTGGCAACGGGTGAGCAGAAATTCGTTTTCCGTATCGAAATGCCGGAAAACGATCCGCCGCTCAACGGCATTGCCGCCCGCGTCGCGGTCAAGGCCGAAGCGCTGAATGAGGAGTAGCCGAGATGATACGCGTAATTCGCCGAACCGTTCGCGGGTGGAAACGGGAGCTGCTCTCCTTCTACGGCAGGTTCAATACCTTCCACCGGATGGTCGTCGGCATAATCCTGGCCATGGGAATGGTTTACTGCTCCAGGCGGTTTCTTCTCGATCCCGGGCGGAAGGACATGCGCGCCATCGAAAATCGACTGAAGGAGGACTCCGTTCCCGACGTTGTGCCGCAAATAGACACGGACAAGGAATTGCAGGACGCTCTCCTGCGCGCCGAAACCAGGGAAAAGCAGCTTGCCGAATTTCAGGAACGCCTCGCGGCCGCGGAAGCCGGTTCCCGATTCAATCTCGACGCCAGTCCGTCCGACGCCGACGCCGCCTTGTACGCACTTGCCATCAGTTGCGGTCTCCGCGTCCACCAGACCGGTCCCGTCGCCGCTTCGGAGCCGGCGAAAGGATCCGAAAAGGAGACCGCGAACCAACCCGCCGCCAAGGGCGGCGGAAAGGGGCGAAAGGCGGCCGCGTCCGAACCGGAAGCGGAGCCACCGAAACCGGCGGAGGCGGCGCTTTCCGGCGCCGCGGCGAAGGATTACGAATTACGCGGCGATTTCGCCTCGATCCGGGCGTTTTTTCGCAAAGCGGCGGAGTTGCCCTACTTGATGCGCATTGAAAAAATAGCTTTTGGCGTGGTTTACGGCGAAGAGAACGAGCCGCTGCTCATGGCGAGCGGACGCCCGCTGCTGTCGCTGTCTTTCCGGGCGCTGATGTTCCGTTACGAAAAGGAAGCCGATGGCGGCCGCAATAGATCTTGACCGGGTGATAGCCTCCCGCGCGGCGCTGGACAAGGTTCCCGCCAAGCTTGCCCACCGCCTCGGCGTTTTGCCGGTGGCGCTGGACAACGACACGCTGATCGTGGTTCAGAGCAACGCCGACGTCGACGCCGGCATAATGCAACTGGAGGGGCAACTCGGGCTGGAGATCCGGGTGGCGCCGGTGCGCAGGCCGGAAGGGGTGGAAAAGGCGATCCGGCGCTATTATCCCGAAAACGCCGGAACGGGGACGCCGCTGGCGTTGCTTGAGGAGTTGATCAACCGCGCCCTGCAAATCCACTGTTCCGACATCCACCTCGACAGCGAAAGCGAATGCGCCTTCGTCCGGATGCGCGTCGACGGCCTGATGCGGATAGACCGGGAATTGACGCCGGAGGCGATGACGGACCTGGTCTCCGCCGTCAAGGTTTCGTCAAGGCTTGACATTTCCGAAAAGCGCATCCCCCAGGACGGCCAATTGACCATCGAAAGCCTGGGCGAGGAAATCTCCATGCGCGTGGCCACCATACCGACCCTGCGCGGGGAAAAGGTGACCCTGCGCATTCTCGCCACGGCGGCGACCGCTGCCGAGTTGTCCAGCGTCGACAGCCTCGGCATGTGCGACCTGCACCGGGAAATGTTCCTTTCGACGCTGCGGCAGGCTCACGGCATCGTCCTGCTCTCCGGACCGACGGGGAGCGGGAAAACGACGACGCTGTATGCCGCCCTGCGGCACCTTCGCACGCCCGGCACGGCGCACATCATGAGCATCGAGGATCCGGTGGAAATTCCCATGGACGGCGTCAACCAGGTCCATGTCGACAGCGAGCGCGTCAGCTTCAACAAGGCGCTCCGGAGCGTGATGCGCCACGACCCGGACATTATCATGATCGGCGAAATCCGTGACGCGGAATCGGCCGATATCGCGGTGAAAAGCGCGCTCACCGGGCACCTCGTCCTGTCGACGCTCCATGCCAACGATTCGGTGTCGGTGGTGACGCGCCTGACCAACCTCGGCGTGGCGCGGGAACTCGTCGCCGCCACCTTGCGCCTGGTGATCGCGCAGCGCCTGGTCAGGAGGCCTTGCGCGCACTGCCGCAGGCTTGTCCCCTGCGACGGTCCCTCCGCCGACGCGTTCCGGCTCCCGCCCGAAACCATGCTGGTCGAGCCGGCCGAATGCCAGCTTTGCGGCGGAGGCTATTCGGGCCGGGTGGGATTGTATGAAATGGTCCCCATCCGGAAGCGGGAGCGCGAATTGATCATGTCCGGCGCCGGCGCCGACGCCATGGCGGAGCACGCTTTCGGCGACCTGGGGCTTCCCACCCTGTTTCAGGACGGCAGGGCGAAGGCGCTTGAGCACCTGACGACGTTGTCGGAGATTCGGCGCGTCATTTATCTCGGCGAGGAACAGTGATGGTTTTTCAATACATCGCCTTCGAAAACGGGGTGCGCCGTTCCGGGAAGATGGAAGCGGAATCCCAGGCCGCCGCGGCGGGAAAATTGCGCCAGGAGGGCAAGATCGTCCTGGAACTCAAGCCGGCGAAAGGCGCCGTCGGCGGCGGCGCGGCGCGGGGCGGCAACAAATTCCTGACCAGGCTCAAGGGCGCGCTGGTTTCAAAGTCGGCCGTTGAATTGTGCCTGCGTCAACTGGCTTCCCTAATCGGAGCGGGCGTGCCGATCATAACCGCGCTTCGTTCCATAAGCGACAACGCGCCGAAAAACCTCGGGACGATGCTCCGCCTGGCCATGGAGCATGTGCGCCAGGGGCGATCGCTGAGCAAATCCCTCGAAATGGAGATGCCCTGGCTCGGCCGCGTCACGATCGGCCTCCTTTCCGTCGGCGAAGCCAACGGCACCCTGGACAAGATGGCCGCCTACGCGGCGGGATTGATGGAGCGGTCCCGTAAAATCAAGGGGCAACTGGCGCAGGCTTTCGCCTACCCGGCGGTGGTTTTCGTCGCGGCCCTGGGCATAGGCTACTACATGGTGAACAAGGTTTTCCCGGTGGTCATGAAATTCATCAACATGAACAGCGGCGGCAAGATGCAACTGCCGCTTTCGACCAGGACGGTCATTTGGCTGAACGACTTCCTTCTGGCCTACGGGGTTTTCATTCTCGCCGCCCCCTTCGCGTTTTTAACCGTCATAGCGCTTCTGCGCCGGAGCCGCCGGAGCGGGGCGATCCTTGACCGGCTGGCCATAGCCGTACCGGGAATCGGCGGCGCCTTCAGGTTTCAGGCCAACACCATGTGGTGCCTTACCCTCGGGGCGTTGTTGCGGAGCGGCGTCGACATCATTTCCTCGGTGGAACTCGTCGAATTGACCATGGGAAACCTGCATTACGCCGAGCAGTTCAGGAAAGTCCGCGAATCGCTGCGCCTGGGTTCCGGACTCGGAAAAAGCATTGATGAAACCACGCTTTCGCGGTTGGCGCCCATCGCCCACACCATGATTGCGGTCAGCGAGAACAGCGGCGGCATCGACGAAAGCCTTCAGCACGCGGCCGCCTTTTCGGAGGAACAGTTGAACCGGCGCGTCGCCCTCCTCGGCAAGCTTGTCGAGCCGGCGATGTTCGTCGTTATCGGGGGAATGGTGGGGCTGGTCTATTTCGGTTTTTTCATGGCGATGCTGTCCGCGACGAGTTCGACAACCAGATAAGGGCGGGATATCCCGTATGACTCGCAACTTCTGTTTACTGTCCGCCTTGTTTTTTTATGCGCTCGCGCCAGGGGCGGCGGCGGGCGAAGCGTTGCCGAAGGAGGAGGGGTCCGAGCCCGGCGTCGTCACCCTGGGCGGGATATCCTATACGCCGGCCAATGCGTTTGCCCCGGAATCGGATCTGGTTACGCTGGATGATCCGCCGGAGGAGGGGGCGGACCCTTTCGCCTACCGTTCGCCCGCTTCCGGAGAGGGTGAATTCGTTCCCACCAGCAGCGCCAAGGTTCCGCGCGGGATACGCATCCTGTCCATAATCCACATTCGGGGCGGCAAGCCGCTGGCCGCGATGCATATTCCCCAGCCAACGGGCGGCGATTTGCATTTCGTCAGCGTCGGCGACGTCATCCAAATCGATTCCCAGCCTCACCAGCAAGTGACGCAGCGAACGCAAACGCAAACCGCGAAAGGAAGACGGGGACGCGTCACGGAAACGGGAACGCAAGAGTCGATCATCACCACCGTCACCGCGCCGGACTACTTCTATCTTTTTGTCAAAAACATCACCAGGGATTTTGTCGAAATCGCACCCAGGGCGCGTCCCCAGGATGCCGTCATTCTGCGTTGACTGGAGAAGCGGATGAGGATTGTCGGCGGATTGTGGTTTTGGCTGTGCCTGGCGTCCCTTGCGGCCGGGGGGGACTTTCGTCACTCCGACGGGAAGAACGATGTTTATATCGATTCGCTCATGGTGCGCGGCATGCCGTTGCGGAGTTTCGCCGAGCTGGTAACCCGGAGCTGCGGCGCCCGCTGGACCGTGATGGTCAGCGAAGGCGCGGCAGTGAAAAATATCGACATCTACCTTGAGAACACCCCGGTCGAAGAGGCGCTCAAGGCGCTGTGCTCTTCCTATGCGCTATGGTTCAAGCGTACGCCGGGAAGCCGGGTCGCCCAAATCATGACCCTCGAGGAATTCCGCAGCGGGCTGAATTTGTACGCGGAGGAGGCGGTCGAGGTTATAACCCTTAAATATCCCCAGGTTGAAGAAGTTTGCGAAACCTTGCAGAACGTGTTTCTCGACCGGGTGGTGTGGCGGCGCGCGGACAAGGATGGAAACGACCCCTATGACCGCATGGAGCGCGCATTCGACCGGATGGAGCTTCTGACCGACCGGGCGACCATAGCTCCGTCCAATTATTCCGGTTCATCTTCGGATTCGTCGACGGATTCAGCGTCTTCCACTTCCCAATCCTCCTCGTCCAGCCGTTCCGGCAACAACAATTCCTCGAATGCCGGGGGAAGCGCCGCGTCGA
>JAISXA010000280.1 GCA_031270685.1 Planctomycetota bacterium | reverse complement strand
AAACCGCCGTTTGATTCTCTCCAAAGTTTCTTGGGTTTGCATTTTGCGTCGGGAATTATTGCAAGGTCGGCGCTATCGCCCGACCTGACGAAAAATCAACCCATTGGCCCGTAAGCAGTGACATCTTTGTAGGAAATCGGGCGGTGGTTGGCCCGATTTCCTACAAAAGTCCACCTCCAGGGATGTACGATTTGTGGCTCGCGATTCGGTCTTTTCGACTTACGCGGAGGACGCAAAAGACGCTTGCGCAAAAGCCCCCGACGTCGTATCATTAAGTATAGGTTCGGAGGCGTGAACGCCGCCGCCTTGATCCCGGCCTTTCGGGTTGCCTCAAGTCGCAACCCTATTTTGTTTGACGCTCTTGAATCAGGCGTATGTATGAGGTACACGAAAATAGTCGCCACCGTGGGTCCCGCCTCGGATGCGACGGAAACCCTGGCGCAACTTCTCGAAGCCGGAGTCAACGTCTTCAGGCTGAATTTTTCCCACGGCGCCCAGGATTCGCACCGGGAGACGATCGCCCGCATCCGCGAGGCTTCCAGACTGGTCGGGAAGGATGCCGCCATCCTCCAGGATCTTTGCGGCCCCAAAATCCGGGTCGGCCTCATGGAGAACGGCGCGGTCACCCTGGCGGCGGATTCGGAGGTCGTCGTGACCACGGAACAGATCACGGGAACGCCGCGCCGGATACCGACCCAATACCGCGACCTTCCCAAGGACGTCACGCCCGGCGAAAGACTGCTCCTGGACGACGGCGCGATGGAGTTGCAGGTTCTCGGCGTGTCGGGGAATGAAATAACGACCAGGGTGACGCGGGGCGGAATTCTCAAGAACAACAAGGGAATGAACCTTCCCGACATCAACGTCTCGGCGCCTTCGGTGACGGAGAAGGATCTCAACGACCTGAAGCTGGGGCTTTCCGAAGGGGTGGATTTCATCGCCCTCTCCTTCATCCGTCGCGCCGAGGACATGGATCCGGTGCGGCTGGCGATGCGGAACGCCTATTCCCGGGCGCGGCTTATCGCCAAGATCGAGAAGCCCGAGGCGATGGAGCACATCGAGGACATCGTCAAGAGCGCGGACGGCATCATGGTCGCGCGCGGCGATCTTGGCATCGAGATGCCGATCCAGCGCGTACCGATCATGCAGAAGAAGCTTATCCGGCTCGCGAACGCCAACGACCGCTATGTCATAACCGCCACCCAGATGCTGGAATCGATGACCCTGAACGCGCTGCCGACGCGGGCCGAGGTCTCCGACGTCGCCAACGCGATCGTCGACGGCACCGATGCGGTCATGCTGTCCGGCGAGACCGCCGTCGGGGTGGATCCCGTGCGGACGGTGGAGATGATGGCTTCCATCGCCCGCGAGACGGAAGGATACCTCGCGCAATTCCGCCCGACCTGGAACTGGTGCGACCGGGTGTCGTCGGAGAATCCGCTGCAGGACGCGCTGGGGCATGCCGCGTTCAAGCTGGTCGAGGATTTGGACATCAAGGCGGTCGCGGTACATACGCAGACCGGGGGGACCGCGCTGTTCATGTCCAAGGCGCGTCCCTTCGCGCCGATCCTGGCGTTTACGCCGGACGCGGGGGCGGCGCGCCGGCTCAATTTGTATTGGGGGGTGACGCCGGTGTACGCGCCGGGCATCCAGGGGAGGTCGGAGCTTTTGGTGGCCGCCCGGCGTGAGCTTCTGGAGCGGAAGATCGTGAAGCCGGGAGACCGGATTCTCCTGGTGACCGGGACCGCGTTCGGCCAGATCGGATCGGCGGACGCCATTCTGGTCGCCACCGTGTCGGAGGATTAGCGCGCAATCGTCCAATTGTGGACTTTTGGAGGAAATCGGGCCAACCACCGCCCGATTTCCTCCAAAGATGTTACTGCTTACGGACCAATGGGTTGATTTTTCGTCCTGTCGGGCGATGCCGCCGACCTTGCAATAATTCCCGACGCAAAATGTAAACCCAGGAAACTTTGGCGAGAATCAAACGGCGGTTTGTTTGATTTTCTCCAAAAAGTCCACCCGATTGACGGCGAACGAAACGCCGGTTCAAGCGTTTCGCGGGCGGGAAAGGCTTCATGGAAGCGATTGAAGCGTCAAAAAAGACCATACTGTGTTTCGGCGACTGCAACACCTGGGGTGCGGTGCCTGGTTTGAAGAAGAAGCGTTTCCCCCAATACGTGCGGTGGCCGGGCGTATTGTTCAAGTTGTTGCGGACCCGGTTCCGGGTGGTCGAGGAAGGGCTGTACGCGCGCACCGCGATTCTTGACGATCCCATCGAGAGCGCCTTCGGCATCGAGCGGAACGGCGCCAGGATTCTGGGAGCGGCGCTCGCCTCGCACGCCCCCGTCGACCTGGTCATCATCATGCTCGGCACCAACGACTTGAAGCGCCGCTTCGCGATGACCGCCGCCGACATAGCGGCGGGGGTCGGCGTTCTCGCCCAGCGCGCGCGCGCGCCGGAATTCGGCCCCGAATTCATGGCCCCGCCCGAGGTGCTGGTCATCTGTCCGCCCGCCATCTGGGAGGTGGAGGCGAATTCCAGCCTGACCTTCAAGGGCGGCAGGGAGAAATCGATGGAGTTCCCGACCGTCTTCAACCGGATGGGCAAGGACCTGGGCGTTCCCATCCTGTTCGCGGAGGATTTCATCCATTCCGACCCCGCGGACGGCATTCATCTTTCCGCCAAAAGCCACGAAACCCTGGGACAGGAACTCGCCAGATGGGTTCTTGAGCGCTACGGCAATTCCTGAGAGCCAGCGGAGAGTCGCTTTTATGGATGGTTCGGAAAGCAACGCCAAGAAGACGATACTGTGCTACGGGGATTCGAACACCTGGGGCTACGTGCCCGGGAGCTTCGGCGAGCGCTTTCCGTCGCACGTGCGCTGGCCGGGGGTGTTGTCGAAGCTGCTGCGGACGGATTACTGGGTGATCGAGGAGGGCCTGTGCGGGCGCACCGCCATCACCGACGATCCGATTTCCGCCCTGAACGATATCGAACGGAACGGCTTCAAGACGCTGGGTGCGATCCTCGAAACGCATGCGCCGATCGATCTGGCCGTTCTCATGCTCGGCGCGAACGATCTCCGCCATTCAGCCCGCCTGCCCGCGTGCGATATCGCCGCCGCCGTCGGCATCCTGGCCCAGTTCGCGCGGTCGAACGATTTCGGTCCCGGTTTCAGCGCGCCGCCGGAGGTGCTTATCGTCTGCCCCAACGCCATTTGGGAGGTCGATGCGTATTTCGGGCCGAGATTCAAGGGCGGCCGGGACATATCGCTCGGATTGCGCGGCGCCTTCCGGGAATTGAACCGGCAATTCGGATTTCCCGTCATTTACGCGGACGATTTCGTGCAGGTCGAGCCGGTCGACGGATTGCATCTGTCGGCGGAAAGCCATGCCGTGCTGGCGCAAGAAATCGCGCGCTGGATTTTGGAGCGGGAAGGCGAGGCGTAGCCGCCCGGGGAAAGGATGCCGTCGTCATGCTTCGCCTGCTCAAGGTGTTTTTCAGGGGGGTGATCGCCGAGAACCCGGTGTTCGTCATCGTCTTGGGCATGTGCCCGACGCTGGCGGTCACCACCAGCGTGGAAAAGGCCATCGGCATGGGTTTGGCGACGACCTTCGTGCTGGTGTGCTCGAACTTCATCATTTCGCTGGTCAAGAGCCTGGTTCCGAACGAGGTGCGGATTCCCATCTTCATCGTGGTCATCGCCACCTTCGTGACCCTGGTGAAACTGATCATGTCCGCCTATTTCCCCGTTCTCAAGGAAGCGCTCGGGATCTTCCTGCCGCTTATCGTGGTCAACTGCATCATTCTCGGCCGCGCCGAGGCGTTCGCGAGCAAGAACGACCCCTTCGCCTCGATTTTCGACGGGCTCGGGATGGGAATCGGCTTCACCCTGTCCCTGATGCTGCTGGGCACGATCCGCGAAGCGCTCGGCGGCGGGAGCTTTCTGGACATTCCCTTCGCCGACGGGCTTTCCGCCTACACCCAGACCATTTTCATCCTCCCGCCCGGGGGGTTTCTCACCCTCGGCCTCCTCATGGGCCTGTTCAACCACATCGGTCTTCGCCGCAAGCGAAAGAACCGGGGAGGGAGGAACAAATGAAGGATTATCTCGCCCTGATGTTCGGCATGGTGTTTGTGCAGAATTTCGTCCTCAACCAATTCCTCGGCATCTGCCCCTTCATCGGCGTGTCCAAAAAACGCGATTCGGCCGTCGGCATGGGCCTGGCCGTGATATTCGTCATGGGCATCTCCTGCTTCGTAACCATGCTCGTCTACAAGCTCGTCCTGCTGCCGTTGCGGCTCGAGAACTATCTCGACATCATCAGCTTCATCCTCATCATCGCCGCGCTGGTGCAATTCGTCGAGATTGTCATGAAGAAGGCGGCGCCGGACCTCTACCAGGCGCTCGGGATCTACCTCCCGCTCATCTCGACCAACTGCGCCGTTCTCGGTTCGACGCAGATGAAGCTCGTGGACTACTCGACCCTGCCCCTCTCCGAAGCGCTCCTGAAAAATACCGCGCTGGGAGCGTTCGGCGGCATCGGGTTCACCCTCGCCCTGTATCTCATGGCGTCGATACGCGAGCGCCTCGAGATCGCCCCCGTGCCTCCGGGACTGCGGGGCATTCCCATCGCGTTTCTCGCCGCCGCCGGCATGGCGCTGGCGTTTTTCGGCTTCAATGGCATCGTGTGAACCGCGAGGAAACAAACGATTATGTGGGCCTTGCTCGCCATGACGGCAATGGGCGCCGTCCTCGCCTTCATTCTGGCGGTCGCGTCCAAGAAATTCGCCGTCGAGACGAATCCCAAAGTGGAACTGGTGCTGGAGGCGCTTCCGGGCGCGAACTGCGGCGGCTGCGGCTACGCGGGCTGCGCCGCCTACGCCGAAGCGGTGGCGCTGAAAAACGCCGATCCGACGCTGTGCGCGCCGGGGGGGGCGGAAGTCGGGCTAGCCATCGCCCGGATCCTCGGCGTGACGGTCGACGTCGGCAAGGCACGGTTCGTGGCGCTCTGCGGCTGCCAGAAAAAGGATGTGAAAACCGTCGCCGTCTACAGCGGCATCCAGAGCTGCCGGGGCGCGTCGCTGTTCGGACTCGGCGGCGGCTGGCTGGACTGCCGGTACGGCTGCCTCGGCTACGGCGATTGCGCCAGGGCCTGCCCGTTCGGCGCGATAACCATGGGTCCGGACCGCCGCCCGGTCGTGGACGAAGCGCGCTGCGCCGGCTGCAGGAAATGCTCGGTCGCCTGTTCCCGCAACCTGATGACGGCGAGTCCGATAACCAGGCATATCCACGTCCGCTGCCACAACCGGGACCGGGGCGCCATGGCGAACAGGATGTGCGCCCACGCCTGCATCGCCTGCAAAAAATGCGAAAAGGTCTGCCCGGCGGACGCCATCCACGCGCCGAATTATCTGGCCGAGATCGATTACGGCAAGTGCATCGGCTGCGGGAAATGCGTGGCCGTGTGCCCGCACCAGGTGCTCGTCAACCTCCACCCGGCGCGCGAGCCGGAGCCCGGGGCGACGGCGGGGAACGCGGCGCCGGAATCTCCCGAACCCGTCGGCGTCGGGGCGGCCGCTTCCCCGGCGTCCCGCCAAGGAGACGGTGAACCATGAACTACAGGTTCCATGGCGGCGTCCACCCGCGGGAAAACAAGGACCGGACGATGGATCTGCCGCTGGCGAAGGCGGAGCCGCCTCCCTTCGTGGCGATTTCGTTTTCGCAGCATATCGGCAAGCCGGCGACGCCGTTGGTGAAGCCGGGTGAGCGGATTCTGCGCGGGCAGATGATCGCCGAACAGACCGGCTACGTGTCGGCGGCGGCGCACGCCTCCATTTCCGGCATCGCCAGGGGCGTGGTGCAGGTGCGGCACCCGCTGGGCTTCCTCGTCGACGCCCTCAAGATAGAGAACGACGGCCTCGACGAATGGGATCCCGCGGTCAAGATCGAGCGCGACGTCGACGCGCTCTCCCCGGGGGAAATCCGCAAGATCGTCCAGGGCGCCGGCATCGTCGGCATGGGCGGGGCGACCTTTCCCTCGCACGTGAAGCTTTCCCCGCCGCCCGAAAAGAAGATCGACACCCTCATCCTCAACGGCGCGGAATGCGAACCCTACCTGACCGCCGACGATGTCCTCATGCGCGAATTCCCGGAGGAGATCCTCCGGGGCGCGGAGTTGTTCAAGAAGGCGATCGGCGCGGGGCGCGCCATCGTCGGCCTCGAGGACAACAAGCCGAGGGCCGCCGCCGCGCTCAAGGCGGCGGCGGACCGTCTCGGGAGCGGGATCGAAATCGCGCAGCTTCCGGTCCGCTACCCGCAGGGGGCGGAAAAACAGCTCATCTACGCGCTCCTCGGCCGCGAGACGCCTTCCGGTGGACTACCCATGGACGCGGGCGTGCTGGTGCACAACGTCGCCTCAGCCTATTCCGGGTACGAGGCGTGCGCCTTCGGCTATCCGCTCACCGAGCGCGTGGTGACGGTGACCGGACCGGGGATCGGGAAGCCGGCGAATCTCTGGGTGCGCATCGGCGCCATGGCCGGCCAGTTGCTGGACCAGTGCGGATTCGATCCCGCCGCCACCCGCAAGCTGATCGTCGGCGGGCCGATGATGGGCCTGGCCATGCGCGATCTCGAATGGTCGGTGGTGAAAGGCACGAACGGCATCCTGGCCCTGGACGACCCCGCCGCTTACTGCCACCGCGCCTGCATCCGTTGCGGGCGTTGCATTGAGGGCTGCCCCGCCGGGCTGTTGCCGTGCATCCTCTCCAATTACGGCGAGTCCGACCGGCTGGCCGAGGCCGAGGAGTACAACGCCAGGGACTGCTTCGAGTGCGGCGTCTGCGCGTATGTCTGTCCGTCCAAACGCCCGATCGTGCAGTGGATCAGAATGGAAAAGGCGGAAATCAACCGCAAGAAGCAGATGGAAGTGAAATGACCATGTCGGCCGAAGAGAAAAAGCTGTTGTTCAACGTGAACAACTCGCCCCATATCCGGGACGGGGACACGACGCCGCGGATCATGGGTCTGGTCTGCCTGGCCCTGGCGCCGGCGCTGGCGTGGGCGCTCTTGGCGTTCGGCTGGTACGCGATCGTGCCGGTGTTCTTCTCGGTGGCCGCCTGCGTCCTCACCGAATGGGCCATCGTCGCCTGGCGCGGGCTGCCCCGCAGCATAGACGACGGAAGCGCGGTCGTGACCGGCCTGCTTCTGGCCGCCGTGTGCCCCCCGAACCTTCCGTGGTGGGCGGCGGTGGTGGGCGGCGTGTTCGCCATCGGCATCGGCAAGCAGGCTTTCGGCGGCCTCGGCCACAACATCTGGAATCCGGCGCTGCTTGGCCGCGCCTTCATGCAGGCGAGCATGCCCGATCGCATGATGTCCGGCGAATGGCCCCACCTCGGATTAGCCGGAAAATGGTGGAACAATATCTTCCATTATCTCGGCGGTTCGTTTTCCGAGATCGCCGGGCGCATCAATTCGAACCCGGACGCGGTGACCCGGGCGAGCATGGCCGGCGCCGTCGACGCCGCTTCGGGCGTGGACGTCATGACCGGCGCGACCCTCCTCGATGCCATGCACGTCCCCGCCGCCGGCGGGATCGTCGACGCGGCGGGCAACGTCGCCTACCACGCCCCGAAGGCGCTGTCCCCGGGATGGTCGAGCATTCTGTACGGCTGGCTGGGCGTCGAGGGCGGGTCGCTCGGCGAGGTCTCCGCGGTTCTCCTCGTCATCGGCGGGCTCTACCTGCTCCGGAAAAAGGTCATCCCCTGGGACATCCCCTTTTTCTTCATCCTCGTCGCCGCCGTCCTCGGCTGGGCGTTTCCGCAGCCCTACAAAATCGGCGACGCCTATGCGTACACCCCCTGGTTCCAGGGGCCGTGGCTGGCGCACCTCGGCGCGGGCGGGCTGATGCTGGGCGCGTTCTTCATGGCCACGGACATGGTGACCGGGCCGCTGACCAGGAAAGGCAGGATAATTTTCGCCTGCGGCTGCGGCGTCATGACCATGGTCATCCGCCTTTTCGGCGGCTATCCGGAAGGCGTCTGCTACGCCATCCTGCTCATGAACACCTGCGTGCCGTTGATCGACTCCCTGACCAGGCCGAGGGTGTTCGGGACCGGCGTGAAAAAACAGTAAAGGCGACTCGCACGAAAACAAAAAAGGCGGCATGCCGTAACTTGCCCGACATGCCGCCCCGAGAGAGGGAGAAGCTATATATTGTTGTGTCGCTTTTGCCCGCCGGTCATTCGGCCGGGATAACATCTTTCTTCGCCGCAACTTCCAGCCGTCCCCGGCCATGAACCGAGTAAACCGAGCCGTCGTACATCCTTGAGGCGTCGTGTGCCGGCCAGACGTATTCCCCGGGCGTCACCGCCCGAACCAGGTAGCGGAACTCGCCGAAGCCGGAAACGGAACCGAAGACCAGAATCCTGTCGTCGCGGATGTCGACATGGTCGACGCCGAAGCCGTCGGGCGTCTCCAGCCCGGCTTCACGGCCGTTCAGTCGCGGGTTCTCTATTTCAAGCCCCGCCGGAAGCAGGTCGACGAGGACGAGATCGTCAGCCTGCCCCGCCACTCGGATTCGCACTTCATACACCTCGCCCTGCACCAGGCGCGACGAGTCGTCAAGCTCCATCCCGTAGATGGTGCGGATGGATCTGCGGGCCGAGATCCCCTGGTCGCGCTCATCGACCTCGCCGTTTTCGGGTGTTCCTTCCGAGGTCCAAAAAATATGGAACAGGTCGCCTTCCGTCACCCGGCCCTCAACCCTGGTTCCCGTCGGCAACATGTTCCACGTCTTTCCCTGTCGGATCGGGAAACTGTATCCTTCGCCGTCCAGCGTCAAAAGTCCGTTTCCGGACCTCGGGGCGCCGAACCGCTCGTAATATTTGCCCAGGGCGGTGAGAACGAAGAAACATTCCCTGGTGTTCCAGCCGCCGGCGTTTTCGTTAAGGTCTTTTACCAAGGCATATTGCATGGAGGCGAGGCGCTCCTCCGGCAACCCCGCCGCGAGGCCGGCCGAGACCCATGCCGAAAGGGCGATCCGCTTGTCGGTCAGCATTCCCGGATCCACCCCCCCGGGATGGTGTTTGTCGAAGAAGGCGACAGCCGCGTCCCCGGCCCCGGCGGCGGCGAACGCCTCGGCGATAAAGGCAAGCGCCGGGGAGGTGAACGGGCGGCCCCCGAGCGCATTGTCCTGCGCCAGTTCCTCGAGTTGCAGCAGGGCCGAGCGCCGCCTTTCTCCGAACCGGGCGAGGGCGAGGCAGGCCAGGGCTTCGCTTTCGCCCGCGTTCGGCTTCGAATCGCCGTCGGAAAGACGCCGATCCAGGGCGTTTCCCAGATACTCCGCTAGATCGGCGGCGATCCCTTCGGGCGCCTGGGTGAAACCCGCCGCGCGACACTCGGCAATCATGTACAGCGCCTGGGCGGACAGCGCGAAATCCGGATCGCCGTCGTTTGGCCACATGCGTATGCCGCCGTTGCCCGCCTGGAGCAGCGCCAGGCGCGCCAGGCACGACTTGACAAGTGCTTCGATCTCGCCCGATTCAACCTGCCCGGGGCGGGAGAGCGCGAGCAGGTCGGGGAGGAACGCCAGAGCCGCCAGCCGCGATACCGTCTGCTCGCCGCAGTCGTAGGGGTAGTCGAGGAGCGTTTCCATCGCGCCGGTCAGTGACAGTTCGGGGCTGCTTCCGGCCATGACCTTCACCTTCGCCCCGGCCGCGAGCAGGCCGGACCCGACGGTGAAGGACACCTCCTCGCCCGGCCGCACGGTGTGGATGCCGGCGCTTCGCGCGAACAGGGCTGGGGGGCGGACCGGCAGTTCGACCCGGTCGCGGTACGTCTCCCCGTCCATGGTCACGGCCGCCGTCGCCTTCCACGCCCCCGTCTTCATCGCGGTCGCCAAGGCGTAAACCGTCTTCGCCTCACCGTTCCCGAGCGGGATGTCGGCGGATTCCAGTTTCAGGTCGAGCCCGTCGTCCGTCTCGCACGACAGCGCGGCGACGCCGTCCTTCCCGGAGCGATTGATCACGGTCAGCGCCACCCGGAAGCTGTCCCCGGGGGCGGCGAAACGCGGCCAGGAGGAGAGCACCACCGCCGGCGCCTTCACCTCGACGGATTTTTCCTCCGAACCGAATCCGTCGGCCTCGGCGGCCCAGGCCATGACCCGCAGTTCGCCCGCGAATTCGGGAACGATGAATTTCGCGGTCGCGCGACCGTTTGCGTCGGCGACGAGGTCGCCGGAAAACACCACCGCCGCCTTCACCCTTTCCGCCGTCACCTGATTGAGGCTGCGCGATGAATCGTACCCTTCGCTGCCGCCGGGGGAGGGATCCTTGCCGTTACGCCATTCCTCCAGTTCCGGCGCGAGCCGGGAATACATGTCCGCCTCCCACACCGACAGCCTCCTGGTCCGCGTGAAATGCTCCCACGGCGAGGGCGTCTTGTAGCCGGTCAGCGAGAGAACGCCCTCGTCCACCCCCCACAGCGTGACCGCCGCCCCCGGGACCGGTTTTCCGTCCCTCGCTACGGCGACCGTTATCTCGGCCGACCCGCCGGGCGAGAGGAAAGGCGGCGTATCCAGCGCCACCTCGAGCCGCCGGTCCAGGTTGTCCATGTCCAGCCTGGCCGCTCCATACACCCGGTGCGGCTTCCACTGCGGCTCCGCCCCGACCGGTCGCACCAAAGTCGCCGAGACGTGGGCGTTCGGCCGCATTTCGGCGGTGACGGGGATTTCCACCCGGTTTTCCCCTTCGACGAAATCGACCAGCCGATGCGAGAGCGCCCGGTCGGTCTCCACCGCCACCAGCGCCATGCCGGCGAACGGCGCGGACACGGACAGCGCGGCGGAATCGCCCACCTGGTAACGGTTTTTGTCAAGCCGCACTTCGAGGATTTCCGGATCCTCGCCGTACCAGGACGCGCCCGGCCCGGAGACGTGGAAATCGCTGGTGACCCCGGCGCCGCCCGGCGCGTCCACGGCGAGGCGGTAGCCGCCGCCCGCGATCGGCTGGATCGTCAATTCGGAACGCCCCTTTTCGAAGGATCCGGCATATTCGGCTTCCGGCGATTCCCGGCGCACCCAGTCGTAGACCAGCGCGCCGTCCGACCTTTTCCGCAGCAGACTGGAGAACTCCACCCGGTACAGCACGGCTTTCCAGCCGGCGGCCTTGTCGCTCGGGGTTCCGTCCGGCGACAGCGCGGCGATGGGGACGGTCCTCGATTCGCCGCCCCGCAGGCCGGTCATGACCTCTTTGACGCCGAGATAGAACCCGGCGTTGTGCAGGGTGGCGGACGCCGTGGCCGAGGTCGTCCTGCCGCCCGGCTCCGACGCTTCGGCGCGGACCGCCATGAGCATGGCGGCGGGAAGGGCGAGCGAGGGATTGTCCCAGGCGACGTCGGACGCGCCGGAGGCGTCGGTCGTTGCGGTGAACTCCCGCCTCACCGCCTCGCCGGGCGGCTTGATCCGGGAATCCCCGAATTGCCAGTCGTCCCAGCCTTCCGGACGGAAGGGGGCGGGACGGTAGGAGGCGAGCACCCGCAGCGGTATCCCTTCCGCCCCGCCGCCGGCGAGGCGGCGCACCTTGATGTTCGCCGAACTTCCGGTGACGCTTTCCGATTCCCCCAACTCCATGGCGACCTCCAGCGTTTCCGGAATATAGTCGGCAAGGGTGAAGAGCGCCTTGCCCAGCGTCTCCTTCTGGCCGGGCAGCGTCGCCGCGAGTTGGTACAGCCCTCCCGCGTATTGCGGTTCGGTCGACGCTTCGAACGCCACCCTCCCGGCCGAATCGGTTACGGCGCGGATTTCGTCGCGGACCTTGCCGTCCGGGCCGGTCAGGCGCACGACGAGCGGCAACCGCGCCAGCGCGCGAAGGTCGGCGTCGCGGAGCAGGCCGGAAACCAGCACTTTCTCGCCGCCGCGATAGACGCCGCGCTCGGTGGCGAGAAACAGGTCGTAGGTCGCGGTGTACCCGTCGCCGCGCGCCGACTCGCCGCCGCGCGGTTTGAGGTCGCGCTCGAAGCGGACGTAGGACAGGTCTTCGCCGCGCTCGGCGACGAGCAGGGCCGCCTTCTCGCCTTCGGGGAGTGCGGGCAGGGCGATTTCCACCGTCCCGCTTTCCCCGGTCACGCCCTTCCCCAACAACTGCCGCCGGTTCGAGTAGACCGTCACCGTCGTCCCCGCCGCCGGTTCGCCTTTCGCCAGCGACATGGCCCAGGCGAGAACATGATCGCGGCCGAGACGCCCGGAAAGGCCGAGGTCGGTGATGGCCACGACCGCGCTTTCGCTGCGCCAGCGCCGCCGTTCGCGCCATATTTCAAGTCCGTAGACGCCGGACGGCTTGCCGCCGATTATTTCCCGCAAGTCCAGGAGCGTCTCGACCTCCCGGTTCGGCTGGCCGGCGACGTCGATTTTTTTGGTGAATTCGGGTTCGGAATAAGCGGTTTCCACCTCGTCGCCGTAATCGCGCAACAACGTTTCGACCAGATTGCCGGGATAGAGTTTTCTCACGCCGAGGGTGAGTTCGGGAACGTTGCGGGTCGACACGGGAACCTTGAGCAAGCCGTCGGGCGCGAGGAAGCCGCCGCCGTGGGCGAAAGCGAACGCGGCCGGCATGTCGTCGAACCATACCCGGCGGCTGATGTCCGCCGGAAGTTTTCCCGCCTCCCCGGCCGGGAATCCGGCCTTGAGGGTGACGCTGTATTGCTTGCCCGGTTCGAAGGGGCCGAGTATGCCCAGGCCGTCCCAGCCGGCGGCGAAAGTGACCGGAACGGCGGGATCGACGGAGACGAAGCCGCGCGCCTTATCCATGTCGAGCGGGGCGGTGGTGCGCACGCGGACGGACCCGGTCGCGCCGTCCCATTCCGCGTTCATGCCGAGAAACGCCAGCTCCGGCTTGAGCGTCACCGGTTCCAGGCCATGCGCCCAGGGGGGGGCGGCTTCCTCGCCGCCCGGATCGCCGCCGGCGATGCGGAACAACAGCCGCACGTCCTTTTCGAGACCCAGCGGGCCATAGTCGCCGGTAAGCCCGGCCGGAAGCGTGAGCAGGATCAGGGAGGAGCGGTTTTCCCCGATCCGCACCCGATGTTTGCGCGAAGTGGAGCCGCCAAGCACCGTCACCCGGTTTGAACCGCCGCCGCGGCGCTGGGCGCGGGAGAATTCGCCCCCAATCGCCCTCTCGAGGTCGGCGGCCCGGATCGGTTGATTGAACGCCAACTCCACCGTGTACGAGTCCTTGTCGAAGGCGACGGGGGCCGCGGCGTCGAAAGCGAAGCGGGCGGTCGAAAACTCGAGCAGTTCCCGGGGGGGAAGCTCTCCCTTCCGGCCGCGAAGCCTTGGGGACAGGATGATGGTGTAGGTCGTCGCCCCGGCGATGGCGGTTTCGGGGCGGAAGCGGATGGCGTTGGGTCCGGCCGGTTCGGCCTTTCCCGGAAGAGCGGGCCTGATCCGCAGCGAATTCGCGTCAATGCTTTCCGGATCCAGCGGCCGCGAGAATTCCACCACTATTTCGTCGTGTTCCTCCGCCTTCACCTCCGCGCCGGACGGCGTCATGCGGACGAGCTGCAGCTCCCGGTCCCCGGTGCGGGCGAACAGCGCGAACCAAACGCCGATCGCGCCGAGATTGAGCAGGAAAAAAGCCGGAGGCCACTTGGATCTCCGGACGCCGTTGTCGTTCTTCATGGTTTTCTCCAGTCGGTGAGCGCCTCAATACGCCCCCGCGATGGTTTGGCGGGCGTCGCGGCCGCTGTCCGATAATTGACGGAAAGGTTATCGGCCTTTTAAAAAAAATCCGTAAAAAAACTTGACTTTTAGACAAGGAAAGCGATTGTTGTGAAAATTATTGCAGTTGCGGCGGTTTTCTCGTTATTCCGGGGATGGCGGCGATGAGCGGAAAGGCTTTTCCTACAGGTTTGGGCGACGGCGCCGCCGGAGGCGGAGCGTTGTCGGGCCTGTTCGGCCTTCTCCTTCCCGACCTGCTTCTTATTGCGCCCGGAACCCGAGGCCGCGTCGTTCAACCCTAGAAAAACGTTGAATAGAGCAGTCAAGGGGCCGGGACGGCAATCCCGGCCCCTTTCGTTGGGTCGGGCCCGGCCGGAGGCGGGATCGGGTATTTTGGAGGAAACACATGGCCGGCGACGATATGGTAGCGTTTTTCGACACCACTCTGCGTGACGGGGAGCAGGCGGCGGGGGTGAATCTCAACCCCGCCGAAAAGCTTCAAATCGCCCGTCAGCTCGCCGCCCTGCGCATTGACGTCATAGAAGCCGGCTTTCCCGCCGCCTCGCCCGGGGATTTCGACTGCGTGGAAACGATCGCGCGGGAAGTCGCGGGGCCGACCATATGCGCGCTGGCGCGCGCCAGGGAGGACGACATCCGCGCCGCGGCCGACTCGCTCCAGCCCGCGGAAAAGTCACGGATCCACGTCTTCATCGCCACCAGCCCGATCCATCTGAAGCACAAGCTGAGGATGACGCCCGGCCAGGTGCTCGCCGAAGTGGAGCGGGCGGTGCCGTTCGCCAGGTCGCTGGCGCGGGAAGTGGAGTTTTCCGCCGAGGACGCCAGCCGCTCCGAACCGGAGTTTCTCATCAAGGTTTTCAGGGCCGCCGTCGCCGGCGGCGCGACGGTCATCAATATTCCGGACACCGTCGGCTACGCCATGCCCGGGGAGTTCGCCCGCTTCGTCCGGACGATCATCGACGGCGCGGCCGCGCCCGACGGGGTCGTGTATTCGGTGCATTGCCACAACGACCTCGGCCTCGCCGTCGCCAATTCCCTGGCGGCGGTCGGGGCCGGGGTCAGGCAGATCGAGGGCACCATCAACGGCCTGGGCGAGCGGGGCGGCAACGCCTCCCTCGAGGAGGTGGCGATGGGGCTGAGAACGCGCCGCGACATCTACGGCGTAAACGTGCGCATGGACACCTCCAAGTTGGTCACCACCAGCCGGCTGGTGTCGCGCCTCACCGGGGTCGTGGTGCCGCCGAACAAGCCGATCGTCGGCGCCAACGCCTTCGCCCACGAGGCCGGCATCCACCAGCACGGCGTTCTCGCCAACCGCGAGACCTACGAGATTATGCGCGCCGAGGACGTGGGCGCGGAAGCGGCGGTGCTGGTGCTCGGCAAGCATTCGGGCCGCCATGCGTTCAAGGGCCATCTGGAAAGCCTGGGCTATCGCCTGACCAGGGAACAGCTCGACAAGGCGTTCATGAGCTTCAAGCGCCTGTGCGACGCCAAGAAGGACGTCTCGGACGGCGATATCGAGGCGCTGGTGGCGGATGAAGTGCTGTCGGTGGCGCCCGAACACCGCTATGATCTGAAGCGGCTGGAATACGAGACCCATCCGGTCGGGGTCCTCTCCCTGGTCACCCTGGAGCATGGCGGCAAGGAGCTTTCCGATTCCGCCATCGGCAACGGCCCCATCGACGCGGCGTGTCTGGCGGTGCGGCGGATCATCGGCATCAAGCCGGAATTGCACACCTTCACCGTGACCGCGACCAGCGCGCGGACGTCGGCGCAGGGGGAGACGCATATGGGCGTGGGATACAAGGGAATCGCCGCGTCCGGCCGCGGCGTCTCCACCGACGTGGTGGAAGCCAGCGTCAAGGCGTTCATAAACGCGGTCAACAATCTGTACGTGGTGGCGGCGGCCAAGGGGGTCAAGATCAATGGCGACTGAGCATACGCTGGCCGAGGCGATCATCGCCGGGCATACCGGGGACCGGGCCGGGGCGGGGTCGATCTGCCGGGCGAGGGTGGATTTCGCCTTCGCCAACGACATCACCGCGCCGCCGGCGATCAAGGAGTTCGGACGGATCGGCGCGGAAAAAATGTTCG
Source organism: Planctomycetota bacterium (assembly GCA_031270685.1). Lineage (GTDB taxonomy): Bacteria > Planctomycetota > SZUA-567 > SZUA-567 > SZUA-567 > JAIRTL01. Next base: position 2,855 of record JAISXA010000280.1, on the reverse strand, counting down.
ACCCCGGGCGCACGGCGATCGTCGCCGACCATTTTACGCCGAACAAGGACATCGCCTCCGCGAACAACGCCAAGCAGTGCCGCGCTTTCGCCAAAAAGATGGACATGCGCTTCTGGGAGACTGGGCGGTGCGGCGTGGAGCACGCCTTCCTGCCGGAGCAGGGGCTGGTCCTGCCGGGCGACCTGGTGGTCGGCGCCGACAGCCACACCTGCACCGGCGGCGCGCTCGGCGCGTTCGCCACCGGCATGGGGTCCACCGATCTCGCCGTCGCGTGGGCGCTCGGCGAAGTCTGGCTGCGCGTTCCCGAGACGATCCGCGTAGACTATTCCGGATCCCGCTCGCCGTGGGTCACCGGCAAGGACCTCATTCTCGACCTTATCGGCAGGATAGGCGTCGACGGCGCGCGCTACATGGCGCTGGAGATCGCGGGGGGGGCCATTGACGCCCTTCCCCTGGACGACCGCCTCACCATGGCCAACATGGCGATCGAGGCCGGCGGCAAGGCCGGGCTCTTCATCCCGGACGGGACGACCCTCGCCTACGCCGCCGCGCGGGCGGAACGACCCTTCAAGCCGGCGTATCCCGACGCGGGCGCCAGGTATGCGCGGCGGATCGAGATCGACGTGACGGCGCTCGAGCCGGTCGTTGCGCTGCCGCACCTTCCCGACAGGGTGAAAAAGGCGGGGGAATGCGGCGAGCTGAGGATAGACCAGGCATTCATCGGATCGTGCACCAACGGGCGGCTTCGCGACCTGGCGTTGGCGGCGGCGGTGCTCAAGGGGCGAACCGTTCATCCCGACCTGCGGCTCATCGTGATCCCCGCGTCGTACGAGGTCTATAACGAAAGCATGAAACGCGGCTATATCCAGACCTTCCTCGACGCCGGCGCGGTGGTGACCACGCCTTCCTGCGGGCCGTGCCTTGGCGGCCATCTGGGAATTCTCGCTTCCGGCGAACGCTGCCTTTCCACCAGCAACCGGAATTTCGTCGGGAGAATGGGCGCCGCGGACAGCGAGGTGGTGTTGGCAGGCCCCCTCGTCGCCGCCGCAGGCGCGGTGTTGGGCAGGGTCGCGGATCCGCGCGAACTCCTCGGCGACGACCCCGCCGCGCTGGGAGGGATTTGATCATGGAAAAAATGATAACCGGCCGGGTTTGGGTGTACGGCGACAATGTCGACACCGACGTCATCATCCCCGCGCGCCATCTGACCCTGGTCGAACCCAAGGACCTGGCCAGGCATTGCATGGAGGATATCGACAAGTCCTTCGCCGCCGGCGTCGAGCCGGGGGACATCGTCGCGGGCGGCGCGAATTTCGGGTGCGGATCGTCGCGCGAACACGCCCCGCTGGCGCTTCTGGGTTCGGGCGTGTCCGCGGTCGTCGCCGCCAACTTCGCCCGCATCTTCTTCCGCAACGCCGTTAATGTCGGCCTGCCCATCGTCGAGTGCCCCGGCCTGACCGGGCATGTGAAAAAGGGGGACGTTCTCGCCATCGACGTCGACGCGGGAACGGTGAACAACCGGACGACCGGCGAGTCGTTCTCCTCGGAGCCGTTTCCGCCTTTCCTCAAGGACCTCATCAATTCCGGGGGGCTGGTCGAATACGCGAAACGCCGCCTGCGCGGCGAAGCCTGACGCCCCGCGGCAATCCCCGCCCGGCACACGCGCCGCCGGCGGCGAAAATCGCGGAATCATTGCCGACGGAATCCTTGACGCTTCAACCCGGCGACCATATCATCATTGTTGCCGGGGCGTGGAGGACGGCCGGGGAAAGCGCGAACAATGGATGTGGCGATCCGTCCATGGCTGCGGAGTTTTTTTCCCGACACGCTTGCCGAGCTCGCCGAGCTGTGGAACGGCAACGCGTTGGGGCGGCACGCGTTTTATCCCTGGAACGGCGGACTGCTCGCCCTGGTTCTGGGAAACGGCTACCTGGCCAACTGCGCGGGCCGCCTCATCGAGGCGCGCGACGGGGGTAAACTGGTCGGCTTCGCGCACGCCACCGCCATGCGCGAGGCGGGCTACGTTCCTTCCGGGTCGATCGAGGCGCTTCTCGTGGACCAGCGTTACCGCCGTCGCGGCATCGGATCGGAAATGCTCCGGGAGGCCCTCGAGTGGCTCGACCTGGCGTTTCCCGACCTCGCCTTTGTCGATGCGATGGGAGCGTGGCCGTGCGGGCATGTCTACACCGCCCTCGCCGACGGGGCGGAACGGTCGGGCGTTTTTTCCAGCGAAGCCGGGCTTTGCGCCCTTTTTGAAAAATTCGGCTTTCAGCCGGTGCGCAAGAGCCTGGTGATGCGCGCCCCCGCCGGCGACGTCCCCTCGCGGTCGTTTCCGGACGGACGGACCCAGGTTGAAAGGCGTTACGCCCGCACCTGGCTCGACCGGGTATTCCGCGCGCGCGAACTGTTCGACCATAATCTGTACGACCGTTCCGGTTGTCTGCTGTCGCGCGCGATCTACGGTTTCATGCCCGGCGAATCGCGACGGGAAGGGAAAAATATCCACAGCCTGTTCGGGGTCAACACTCCCGAGGGCGGGAGGAACCGCGGCTACGCCGGCGTAAACCTTTCGCGGCTGCTCCGGCACATCCATTCGCTGGGCGGCGATCAGGTCGAGCTGCACGTCTATGCGGACAATCTCCCGGCCGTCGCCCTCTATCGCCGCCTCGGCTTCGTCGAGGTCGCCGACACCATGATGATGCACCGGTTCAGGGCGGTTTAATGCGTTTCCGTGAGTGTGGACTTTTTGAAATTATGCGGCCCAAGCGAGCGCATTCACAAGCAGTTCCTGAATTATCGTAATGTCGGAGCGAGAGGACGACATGGCATTAATTCTTTCACGCCATAGTTCCTTG
>JAISXA010000161.1 GCA_031270685.1 Planctomycetota bacterium | reverse complement strand
CCGTAGCTTCGCCACGTCTCACCGTCCACCCCGGCGGAGGCGTCGCGCTTGAGCGCGAAGTACGCCTCCCGGAGCAGGCCCGGATTGTACACGTGGTGCAGGAGCGCGGTGAACCGCATACTTTTGTCCCTCCTTGCCGCTTGACGCACCCTCGCCAGCGCCTGTTGCACGTCGTTCCGGCCTTGCATCCGGGACGTGTCGCCCTGGGTCGGGTTCCTCTTGGCCACCCCCCTTCCCTCCACGGACTCCGTTGGTCCCCTCGGTCCGCCGGTCCGGGGATTCTCCTGCTCCCGCGCTTCTGGTCTCGGATTTTCCGCCATGACCGTGTTCCTCCTGTTCCATTGTTCGCCCGCTTCCACGGTACTGCGAAGGTGTCCGACTTCCCTGCGCCGTACATCGCCGGGGTGCGTCCTTTTGGACTTTCCGACGCGTTCCCCGGCCGCCACGCCGTAGGAAAACGCAGGAACCTCCCGGTTCCCGCGCATGGTGCTTCGGTACGTGCCCTGGTTCTCCGACCGCGCGAGGTTCCCCTGCGCCTTGCGCTGTCGGTGGGGGGATGTTGCCTTCCGCATCCGTGCACTGCGTCGGCACCCCGGAGTTTATTTCGCGGCTCAATAGCCCGGCCCGCACCTCCCCGGTTCCAACGCTTCGGCCGCCCCCTTACGGAGACCGCCGCATGGTCGGGGCGGTTGCGGCTCGCTACGCCTTCAACTGATGAGACTTGCACTCAATACACCATGCCGGTTTTAACCGGCGCTTTCGCACAGGCGTTTTCGCTTTTTGCAAAGCGGCGATTGACGATTTAATCGCCATTTTGCAAAACTTCAGTTTTTCACTCCAGCGCTCGCGCTCATGTGCGGAATATGGACGAGAACTCCTTTTCCCACTATACTGCAATCAAGGACAACGCTGTATTGAATCATGGCGGGCTTCCGAAATGGAACGACAATACTGGATCGACGGTTTCAATTTTTTCCATCATTGGGAACGTACGCGCGAGCTTTTCGCCCGAGGGGCAGACCTAAACATTGCGAGGGCGATCGATCTTTCGCTCCGCGCCTTTGCCCGGAAATTGGCCGGTCGCGCGCGGCAGACGATCGTTTTCATGGACGGCGGATGGCGCTGTGAGGAAAAGCGGCTAGGCAATTTGCGGATCCGCTACGCCGGTCCCGGCGAGAAGGCGGACGACCGCATGGCGAAGGGATTATGGGAAATCGACGATGGTGCGCGGTACGTCACGGCGGTCACCAACGACCGCGAGTTGGGTTCCAGATTGACGCTCCTGGGAGCGAACCGCCTGGGCGTCGGGGAGTACCTGACTCTTTTCGACAGGAAAGAGCGTCCGCGGCCGGGGAAATCCCGCAAGCCGCGCGGCGAAGAGGCTGAGGCGATGCGACGGAAATGCCAGACGCTTTCCCCCGCCGACGTCCAGGCCTGGCTTGAGTTTTTCGGCTGCGATGACGGGGAACAATGAAAGGGGCGCGCATGGGCCTTCACGAATACCGCTTGGAAACGGGAAGGGAAGGATTTTACGCCATAACCGGCAAGATATCGGAAGCGATCGCCGAAAGCGGCGTCCTGGAAGGGTTATGCGTGATTTTCTCGCCGCACACCACGGCGGGGATCGCCATCAACGAAAACGCCGACCCGGATGTGCGCTACGACCTGCTCCTCGGCCTGCGTAACGCCTTTCCGGAACAACCGGGATTCCGTCATGGCGAGGGAAATTCCACGGCGCATCTGAGGGCGGGGGCGGTGGGCGGCAGCCAGACCGTCATCGTCCGCGACGGCAAGCCGCTTCTCGGCGTCTGGCAGGATATTTATTTTTGCGAATTCGACGGTCCGCGTCAGCGGAGGTTTTTTGTGAAAGTCATGTGAGTCGACTTTTAAAGGAAATCGGGCCAACCGCCGCCCGATTTTCTTTAAAGCTTTAACCGCTTTCGTTTCAATATGGTGTTTTTTCGCCAATTCGACCCAAACCGGCGACGTCGCAAAAAACGACGCTGAAACGAACGCTCGGAAACTTTGAAGTAACTGGGTTTTTGCAAAGTGGCGATTAAATCGCCAATCGCCACTTTGCAAAAGTCAAAAACACCTGTATCGCAAGGATCAAAAGTCCTCATGTGGCAATCGACCAGCAATGGCGGCGGGAGAGCGTGCATGGCCATGTTCGAATGGCAAGGATTGAAAAGCAAACTCGGACTGCGTCCGCAAACCGAGATCCGGGACATCGGGTCCGGACCCGGCGCGAAGTGCTTGAAATGCGGGGAAGTGCTCATGAAGGTGGACTTCGAGGCCAATTTGCATGTCTGCCCGTTCTGCGACCACCACCACGTCCTCGGCGCGATGGAACGGATGCAGTTCACCCTGGATTACGAATCGTTCACCCCGCAGGATTCGGATCTTGCCGCAAAGCATATGCTCGACTTCCAGGGAGTGGAAAGCTACAAGGTAAAACTCGAGAATGCCAGGGCCAAAACCGGCGCCCTTGACGCCATGCTCTCCGGCATCGGAAAGCTGAAGGGGAGGGAAATTGCCTTCGGAGTCACCGACGCCAGGTTTATGGCCGGGTCCATGGGCGCGGTCGTCGGCGAGATGTTCGTCCGCCTAGTCGACACGGCGGTCCGACGCGGGCTGGCGTTGATCGTCTTCTCCGGCTCCGGCGGCGGCGCGCGCATGTACGAGGGGCCTTTTGCGCTCATGCAGATGGCGAAAACCAGCGCTGCGCTCACCAGGCTTGACGATGTCGGCCTACCCTTCGTCAGCGTATGCACCCAAAGCACCATGGGCGGGGCGTGGGCAAGTTGGGCGTCGCTTGGCGACGTCATCATCGCCGAACCCAGGGCGCAGATCGGCTTCACCGGCCCCAGAGTCATCAAGACCACCATCAAGGCCGAACTTCCCGAAGGCTTCCAGTCAGCCGAGTTCCTGCTGGAGCACGGACAGATCGACATGATCGTCCACCGCACCCTGATGCGCGACCGGATAGCCGACCTCCTCGACAAGCTCATGGGGCCAGCCGCTTGACCGGACTCCCGACCCCTCCCCGATCGACACCGGCGACCTGGCGATACTCAGCCCTGCCCCTGGCGCTTTCCAGCTCCGGCGGCACGATCCTCCATTTCACGGACCGGGTGTTCCTCGCCTGGCACGCCCCGGAATCCGGCACCGGCGCCGCAGGTATGATCCGCATCTACTTCACCGGCAGGGGCGACACCGGAATCGTCATGATCGTGCAGCTTATCGGCATCGGCCTCAACGTCGCCTTCTTGATCAACAACCTCGCCTGGCAGCCGATGATGATCGGCATCGGCATGGCGGTCGCGATGCTGGTCGGGCGCACGCAGGGCGCGGAGAGGCCGGACCTGTCGAGGATGTTTGCGGCACGACTGCATTTTCGATATCGAACTCTGTAACCGTCCGGCGGTGTGACCGGGCAATGCCGGGTCACGGGAATGAAGGGAGGTGTAATTTCCGAAACGTGACGCCGTCGTCCAACGGGTGCGAATCCCGTCCGGTCAAGGGTTAGCCCACCCGGACCGGTAGCCAGCCTTACGAACGCTATAAGCCGGACTTATTCATACGGTCGTAGTCGTCATGGCGGTTTGGCTTCGTGAGGCGTTTATGACGTGTATTTGCGCTGTTGAGCGTCCCGGGGTCCAGAGTTCCCCCTTTCCCCCGGAGCAATCCTCCGCTGGGCGCAGCCACCTGGCTATGATTGGTTCACATCCGGGGATGGAATTTCAGGAAGGCGTGACTTGGCGGCGGCATGAGAAAGCCGGGTTTGGGGACGGCAGGACACTCTGCGTTGCGCCAGCG
>JAISXA010000160.1 GCA_031270685.1 Planctomycetota bacterium | reverse complement strand
CCGTAGCTTCGCCACGTCTCACCGTCCACCCCGGCGGAGGCGTCGCGCTTGAGCGCGAAGTACGCCTCCCGGAGCAGGCCCGGATTGTACACGTGGTGCAGGAGCGCGGTGAACCGCATGTCTTTATCCCTCCTTGCCGCTTGACGCACCCTCTCCAGCGCCTGTTGCACGTCGTTCCGGCCTTGCATCCGGGACGTGTCGCCCTGGGTCGGGTTCCTCTTGGCCACCCCCCTTCCCTCCACGGACTCCGCTGGTCCCCTCGGTCCGCCGGTCCGGGGATTCTCCTGCTCCCGCGCTTCCGGTCTCGGATTTTCCGCCATGACCGCCTTCCTCCGCTTCCATTGTTCGCCCGCTTCCACGGTACTGCGAAGGTGTCCGACTTCCCTGCGCCGTACATCGCCGGTGTGCGTCCTTTTGGACTTTCCGACGCGTTCCCCGGCCGCCACGCCGTAGGAAAACGCAGGGACCTCCCGGTTCCCGCGCATGGTGCTTCGGTACGTGCCCTGGTTCTCCGACCGCGCGGGGTTCCCCTGCGCCTTGCGCTGTCGGCGGGGGGGGATGTTGCCTTCCGCATCCGTGCACTGCGTCGGCACCCCGGAGTTAATTTCGCGGCTCAATAGCCCGGCCCGTACCGCCCCGGTTCCAACGCTTCAGCCGCCCCCTTACGGAGACCGCCGCATGGTCGGGGCAGTTGCGGCTCGCTACGCCTTCAACTGATGAGACTTGCACTCAATACACCATGCCGGTTTTAACCGGCGCTTTCGCACGCCGGCCTATGCCGCCGGCTGCGCGGGCACTTCAATTACTTCGGGGTCAACGGCAATATGAAATCGCTGGAGACCTTGTTGTTTTATGCCAAACGCCACTGGCATAAATGACTGGTGCGAAGGAGTCAGCGCAGCACGCTCACCCGGGAGCGGTTTTACCAACTTCTGGAACGACTGCCGCTTCCCGGTCCCCGCATATCCGTCAGAATATGGCGGGTATGAGGCGAGACGTTTTCAGGGAGGCGGGGAGGTAATTCCGCACGTCCGGAACTGTGCGGGGGGGGGGTGGAGTGAAAACCCCATCCCTACCGCGACCATCAGCGTCATTTGTGATGAGATTGCGGTTTTGACGCTGTTTTTTAGCTTCATTTTCCCAAACAGGGGCGTTTTTCAGGGGAATATCGTGCGTAGGCCCTGGGTTCCTGCGCCGGGCATGGGCTTTTTTGTTGTGATGCCGCATGATTTCCGTTATCATTTGAAGTTTTGCGAAGCGGCGATTAAACCGCCAATCGCCGTTTCGCAAAAATCAAAAAACACGCGTGCCGCAAGGATTGTGATTTTTACAAATTGGGCATTAGGCGGTTTGAATGCCTAAGTTTGCAAAACTTCGGTTAATAACGGTGGACTTTTGGAGAAAATCAAACAAACCGCAGTTTGATTCTCCCCATGGTTTCTTGGGGTTCCATTTTCCGTAAGGTCGGCGAGATCGCCCGACCTGACGAAAATCAACCCATTGGCCCGTGAGCTGTAACATCCTTGGAGGAAATCGGGCGGCGGTTGGCCCGATTTTCTCCAAAAGTCCACTAACGGATTCCCGAATTTTCAGGGCGCGCCGCCAGGATCTTCGCAAGCGGCTTCGGGGGTTTTGTTCCCATGAGCGACGGCGACATCGAACAGTACCTCCAGGAAATCGGCCGTTACCGATTGTTGAGCGAAGCGGAAGAGGTCGATCTTGCCCGCCGCACCCAGGCTGGAGACCAGGCGGCGCGCGAGGAAATGATCCAGGCGAACCTGCGCCTGGTGGTATCCATCGCGAAAGTCTACGCCAATCGCGGACTGCCCCTGCTGGACGTCATCGCCGAGGGAAACCTCGGCCTGTTCAAGGCGGTGGAACGGTTCAATCCGGAAAGCGGCAGGCGCTTTTCCACCTATGCGTCGTGGTGGATCAAGCAGACCATTCGGCGGGCGCTGACCTCCAAGGTGAAGAACGTTCGAGTGCCGACCTACATGTCGGAGATGGTAAGCCGGTGGAAGCGGGTATCCTCGGAGCTTTCGCAGGAACTGCAGCGCATGGCCACACCGGAGGAAATCGCCGACGAGCTTCATCTCGACGACGAACGCGCCGGAGCGGTGCAAAAGGCGATCGGCGCTTCGTATTCATCGGCCTTTTCCGCAGGCGGCCGCTTTCGGGACGAGGACGAGGACCTGGAGGCGATTCTCGCGCGGGCAGGAAAAAACGCGCCCGCCAGGGAAAGCGGGGACGCCGACGACGAGCCCAAGCTGCGGATACTCCTGGCCTGCCTCGACGCCCGCGAGGAGGAGGTGGTGCGGCTTCGCTACGGCTTCGGCGGGGAGGTCGCCATGACCCTCGACGCCATCGGCGACTCCTTCGATCCGCCGATCACGAGGGAACGGGTGCGGCAGATCGAAACGCGCGCCCTCAAGACCATGCTGCGGGCCATCGACGAGGAAGAGGGACGGGACTGACGGCGGGAAGCGTTGAGGCTTAAATGCTCAAAGACACCGAAGCGCTGGTCAACAACATCATCGACCTGCCCACTCTTCCGCAGGTGATCACGACGCTCATGACCCTGCTCGACGATCCGCAGTCGTCCATCCGGGACATCAACAACATCATGGGAAAGGATCAGGCCCTGGTCGCCAAAATCCTCAAACTGGTCAATTCCGCGTTTTACGCCATTCCCACCCGGGTCAGCTCCATATCCCAGGCCATCACCATCCTCGGGTTCAAAACCGTGAAATCCATCGTCCTCAGCGCCGGAGTCATCGGCATGTTCGATTCGGACAGCGACGATTTCAGCTACCAGGAATTCTGGATCAACTCGCTCGGCGTCGCCACCATCAGCCGCTTCATCATCATGCGGCTTTCCACCGATCCGCTCTCGGGCTGCGCCGCCATCCATCCCGACACCGCCTTCGTCGCCGGGCTGCTCAACGGCATCGGCAAGGTCGTCCTGGACCAATACGCGAACGAGGAATTCGAGGCCATCATAGAAAAGGCGAAAGCGGAGGGCCTTTCCTTCCGCGACGCGGAACGGAGCTTCATCTCGGGCAGCTATGCGGACGTCGGTTTTTGGCTCGCCAAGCGGTGGAACCTTTCGGAAGACATCCAGACGCCGCTGAAGTGCCAGGATCGGCTGTACGATTGCCCGCTGGAACACCGCGGCATGGCCGCCGTCCTTTCGCTCGCGAAATACCTGTGCCGTCTCAAGCGCTTCGGCAGGAGCGGCGACTTCGACCACCCCCCGGCGCCGAAGGCGGCGGTGCAAATCCTCGCCCTCACCAAGGAAACGCTGCCGACGGTCACCTCCGGCTTGGCGGAGGAATTCGAAAAAGCCAATTCCTTTCTTTCCATGGTCCGCGGTTAAGCGGCTCCGGCAAGACATTTTGCTGGACAAAACCGTTTTTTGGATAAATGCTTGCCGGGGACGCGGGCTGGCGAAACCTGAATTCGCGTCGCATTCGCCAGCCAAGCGGGATGCCGGGTCTTTGCCCCGGGAATTCGATCGACTTTTTCATAAGAGGGGAAAACCGGTGGGAAAGATGCCAAGCGAATTGCGCGAAACCATAGCCGGAAACATCCGGGACTGCAGGCAGAACAAGTTTCCCGGCCGCGGGGGAGGCAAAAAATGCGCCGAAGCCTTCGGCGTCTCTCCCCAGCAGTGGTCGCCGTGGGAACGGGGAATGCGCACTCCGGATGAACTGCGGCTGTCGCAGATCGCCGCCTTTTTCGGCGTCAGCGTCGAATACCTGCGCCGGGACAATTCCGCGCCAAGGGAGAAGGAATCGGAGGCGGCGCCGCACGCGGCCCACCCCGCCTCCTACGGCGGATTCAATCCGCGCCACTCCCTCCCGCGCGAACCCGACGCGCCGCCGTACGGCTTGCCGTCGCTCCGGAGGGAAGACCATATCCGCTCGGGGACGCAGGTCGCCGAATTGGCCATGGCGGCCGCCCGGCTTATGGGCATGGTCGGCGCAACGGCCAAGGGAGTGACCGATGGCAAATACGATGTCGCGAAGTCGATCATCGTCCTGCGCCGCCTGGGCGATTTGCTCGCACACCGGCTGCGCGAAGCGGAGACCTCGGCGCCGCAGGCTTTTTGAAATGATCCGCGAGTCCCTGATCGGCGAGCCGACCCGAAACCAATGGGTCGACTTCTTTTTTTGCCGCGGCGGAACGGTTCGGGATTCGGCGGAGAAGGATCGGGAGCGCCGTGAGCCGCGCGACGCGTTTCGCGGCAGCGCGCTTGACAAGCACATGGAGATAGATAGATTTATATCCAATTGACGCGCACCGCGTCGCCGGGAGGTCGCCGTTATGGTCGGCAAAAGCAATTCAGTCCGCATCAACAGTCTTCCCGGCGTGCGTCGCCTGCCTTTCTATCTGAATATTCTCCGCCGGATGCGGAACGGACAGCCGAAAATCATCTCCGCCGTCGCGCTCGCGGAGGAAGCCGGGCAGGCGGTCTCGGTGGTGAAGAAAGACATCGAAATGACCGGCGCGGTCGGCAAGACGGGCGTCGGCTACGAGGTTGCGGCCCTGATCGGCGGCATAGAGAAGTTCCTCGGATGGACCGAACCATGCGACGCGTTCCTCCTAGGCGTGGGGAACCTGGGTTCCGCGTTGCTGGGTTACGGCGGATTCAGGCGGTACGGGCTTCGCTTCGTCGCCTCCTTCGACGTCGACCAATCCAAAGTGGGAAGCTTCGTGCACGGCGTGGAGGTATTCCCGCCGGCAAAGATCGCGGAGCTCGCCCGCAAACTCGGCGCGAAGACCGGCGTGCTCACCGTGCCGGCCGAACACGCCCAGGAGAGCGCCCGCATTTTCGTGGACTCCGGAATGACCCGCATCTGGAGCTTCGCCCCCATTCCGCTCACGGTGCCGGATGGCGTCATCGTGCAGCGCGAGGATCTAACCGCCGGGCTTGCCGAACTGATGGTCCGCTGCCGCAACGCCGGCCGCGGATCCTGACCGCGGCGGCCAAAAATAAACCGGCATGGCCCCATGGTCGACTTTTGAAGAAAATCAGGTTATTGAAACACCAGGGTCCGGTTGCCGGCGACGATGACGCGGCGTTCCAGATGCAGGCGGACAGCCTGCGCCAGGACTTGGCGCTCGATGTCGCGCCCTTTGCGGATCAGGTCCTCGACCTCGTCGCGGTGGCTGACCGTGGTCACCCCCTGGGTGATGATCGGCCCCTGGTCGAGCTCGGCGGTCACGTAATGCGCGGTCGCGCCGATAAGCTTGACGCCCCGCGCCTTGGCCTGATGATACGGTTTCGCGCCGACAAAGGCCGGAAGGAACGAGTGGTGGATGTTGATGATGCGCCCGGTCCATTCGTTCACGAATTCGGGACCGAGCACTTGCATATAGCGCGCGAGAACGACGAGGTCGATGCCGCGCTCGCGCAGCAGCGCCCGCTGTTCAAGCTCGGCCTGTTCCTTGTTGTCCCTCGTCGCGGGAATATGCGCGAACGGCACGCCGAAATGGCGCGCCAGGTCCGCCAGGTCCCCGTGGTTGCCGACGACCAGCGCCATTTCGCCCGGCATCTCGCCCATCTGATGGCGGAGCAGCAGGTCGGCGAGGCAATGCTGGGTTTTCGACACCAACACCGCGACGCGCGGAAGAGGCGTCGAGAACGAAATGGACCAGTGCATGTTGTGGAATTTTTTGGCCACTATGCCCATGGCGCCCGGAAGGTCGTCGCGCGAAAGCGCCGAATTCCTGAGATCCCAAACCAGCCGCATGAAAAACTGGTTGGTTTCGGAATCGGTGTGCTGATCGAGGTCGATGACGTTGCCGCCGTATTCGGCGACGAAATGCGTGAGCGCGGCGACGATGCCGCTGCGGTCGGTGCAGGAACAGAGCAGGGTTGCGGTGTTCATGTTTCCTCTTCTCCGCCGGCGCGGACGGCTGAAAAAGACGCGGCGGCCCGCCGGCGCGGCCGCCGCTTGACGGTTCCATTATATTGGCGGCCTCCGGGGGATAAAAGGGAAAACCGCCGGGACGAAGCGGGCGGCCGCGCCGCGGGCGGCGTTTTTTTAAAAGTTGACCGAACTTTTGCGAATTGGCCATTCAAACCGCCGAATGCCCGATTTGTGAAAATCGCGATCCTTGCGGCACGGGCGTTTTCGATTTTCGCAAAGCGGCGATCGGCGGTTTAATCGCCGCTTTGCGAAACTTCGGTTGAAACCATGATGGAGAGGGTTATGGACAACGACCCGCTTTTGGCCTTCGCGTTCACGCTCCTCGCCGGCGTCTCCACCGGCATCGGCAGCGCGCTCGCCTTTTTCGCCAACCGCACCAACACCCGCTTTCTCGCCGGTTCGCTGGGTTTTTCGGCCGGCGTAATGATATACGTCTCTTTTGTGGAATTGCTCGGCACCGCCAGAAACGAACTGGCGGAGCTTCTCGGCGACGCCTCCCGCGCGGACTGGCGCGCGTCCGGCGCCTTCTTCGCCGGCATGGCGGCGATCGCGGTCATCGACAAGCTGGTCCCCGAGACCGAAAATCCCCACGAGCCCAAAAAGGTGGAAGACCTCGGGCCGCCCGCCGGCGACTGCGAGGCGAAGCTGATGCGCATGGGCTTGATCACCGCCCTGGCCATCGGCATCCACAACTTTCCCGAAGGCCTCGCCACCTTCATGGCGACGCTCCGGGACGCCGGCGTCGGTTTTTCGGTGGCGGTCGCCATCGCGATCCACAATATTCCGGAAGGCATAGCGGTTTCGGCGCCCATCTTTTACGCCACCGGCGACCGGAAGAAGGCTTTTGTCTGGTCCTTTCTCTCCGGCCTGAGCGAACCCCTGGGCGCCCTGGCCGGCTACCTTGTCCTCAGCAGTTTCATGACTCCGGAATTGTCGGCGCTGACGCTCGCGGGCGTCGCCGGCATCATGGTTTTCATAGCGTTGGACGAACTTCTTCCGGCGGCGGAAAAATACGGCGAGCACCATCTCTCGATCTATGGCGCCGTCGCCGGCATGGCGGTCATGGCGATCAGCCTGCTGCTTCTCGCCTAGCGCGCCGCCAGGTCGGCCTTTACGGACCCGCCCATGACGTTGGCGGCGGCGGTTGGCCCGATTTTCTCCAAAAGTCCACTATACGGACACCAAACGCTTTTAATGCTATGGATTATCCCGGGCATGATGTACAATCCATCGCGCGGACATTTGAAGGAAATCGAACAAGCCGCCGTTTGAAAGCCCAAATTGCGAAACTTACATGTATAATTGGTATAAACGCGGTTCCGCGGCAGGGCGATCAAACCGCCGGTGGTCATGCCGCGACAAGTAAGACCGCCTGTGCCGCAGAGGCACGAAACTCCAACGCCTGATCGGCCGGATGGACGGGAACGAGAACCCTTGGTGAGGCGCGCGCGGAGCGCCGCAGCTGCCGGACGGATGAAACATGTTCAAGAATATGAGTTTGAAGACGAGAATCTTCTTCCTGGTCACCCTGGTCGTCATCGCCTCCTTTTTGCTGGTCATCGGGGTCATATCCGGAAAAACCCTGCAACTGGCGGAAAAGGACGCTTTCGACCTGGCGCAGGAGACGGCCGAAAAATACAAGAACGAGATACTGGCCGAATTGCAGGGCGCCCGGGTGACGGCCGAGACCCTGGCGACCGTGTTCGAAACGCTCAAGAATCACGACCTCACCGACCGCGGCGTGATGAACGACATCCTCGGGGCCGCCTTGGCGAAAAAGGATTACATCACCGCGTTTTGCGTCGCCTACGACCCCGATATGCTCGACGGAAAGGATGCCGAGTACGCCGGACAAGAACCGGCGTACGCCGCATCGGGAAGATACGCCCCCTATTGGAACAAGCTTGGCGGCAATATCGAGGTGGAGCCGCTGCAAGACAAGGACATCGACATCGCCGATTGGTACATCGTCCCCAGGGAGACGAAAAACGAATACATCACCAACCCCTATCCCTACGAGGTGCAGGGGAACCCGGTCATGCTGGCCAGCCTGGTTTTTCCCATCGTCCACCGGGACCGCTTCATCGGCATCGTCGCGTCCGACATCGTCCTTGACAAGCTCCAGGAGATGGTGTCCCGGGTGAATCCGCGCGGCCAGGGGGGGTTCACGGAAATCCTGTCCAACTCCGGGGCGGTGGTGGCGCATCCTGACAAGCGTTATCTCGGCAAGGGTCTTATGGAAGCGGTTTTGTTCCATAAACTCGAGACCAGGCCGGAGCTGGTCGCCGGCGCGGTGCGATCCCTCGAGCGGTCAGCGGCCGGCCTCCCCGCGGAAGACCCGTCCGGCGCGGACGGCCGGCGGGAACAGGCGGAAAGGCTGGCCGCCGCCTTGAAAGCCCATGCGGCGAATCCGGGCGGGGTGGAACTTGACATTTCGCTGTTCACCCCCGAACTTACCCGGGACCTTCTCGAATCGGTCGCCGCGACCGGGAAATACGCGAAGGAGGCGGAGGAGGCGGTCAAGGCGGGCAACAACCACATTAACCGGGACGAGGATTTTTATACGGTCTACATGCCGATCCGTTTCAGCGAAGCGACCCTGCCGTGGTCGGTGGCGGTGAGCATTCCCGTGCGCCAGGTGCTGGAAAACGCCGACCGCATCCGCGACTACGCCATCGCGGTCTCCGTCGCGGCGGTGTGCGCCATCGCCCTGATCCTGTATTTCATCAGCAAAAGCGTCACTTGGCCGATATTGCGCCTGGCCGATGTCGCGAAGACGATCGGCGAAGGAAATCTGCAGGCCCGAATCCCCGAAGTGGGCGCGGGCAACGAAATCGGCGCCCTGGCCGGGGCGTTGCGCTTCATGGTCGGAAAAAACGGGGAATTGATCGGCGAATTGCAGGGGTACGCGGAGAAACTCGAGGAACAGAACGAGCATCTCACCCGCCTCGACAGGCTGAAGGACGAATTCCTCGCCAACACCTCCCACGAACTTCGCACCCCGATCCACGGCATCATCGGCATCGCCGAGTCCATGATCGAAGGGGCGACGGGAGCGCTCACCAAGGAGCAAAAATACAATCTGACCATCGTCTCCAACAGCGGCAAGCGCCTTTCCAACATGATCAACGACATCCTGGACTTCACCAAGCTGAAAAACAAGGAAATAACCCTGCAGCTCAAGGCCGTCGACCTCAATCCCATGGTCGACAACGTGCTGGCGCTCACCAGGACCCTCGTCAAGGGCAAGCAGGTGGAGTTGAAAAACGAAATCGGCGACGCCTTTCCCCTGGTCGAGGCCGACGAGAACCGGATCCAGCAGATTTTGTACAACCTCATCGGCAACGCGGTCAAGTTCACCGAGAAAGGGGAGGTCCGGGTGTCCGCCGCAATCGAGGACGGGATGGCGGCGGTCGCGGTGTCCGATTCCGGCATCGGCATTCCCGAGGACAAGTTCGAGCAGATATTCGAGTCGTTCGAACAGGTCGACGGATCCACCGAACGCGAATACGGGGGCACGGGGCTGGGGCTGTCGATCACGAAAAGGCTGGTCGAACTGCACGGCGGCGCGCTGAGCGTAACGTCCAAACTCGGCGCCGGCTCCACCTTCACCTTCACCATTCCCGTGTCGGACGCCAAGAAGACCCGCGCCTTCGAACCAAGGGCGCCGAAATCGACCCTCGGCATGGGCGACTACCCGGACGACGGGGAAATCGCCGAGGACGGCCCGGCGCTTGCCGACGGAACCGTGTTCCGGATACTGGCGGTGGACGACGAACCGGTCAACATCCAGGTGCTGAAGAACCTTCTCGGCATGCAGAACTACTCCATCGCCGCCGCGTATTCCGGCGCCGAGGCGCTGAACCGGTTCGAGGCGGGCGAACTTTTCGACCTCGTCCTCCTTGACGTCATGATGCCGAAAATGTCCGGCTACGAGGTATGCCGCACGCTGCGGCGGGAGTATTCGCTTTTCGAACTGCCGATATTGATGCTGACCGCCAAGAACCAGTTGCAGGACATCGTCCTCGGCTTCCAGTCCGGCGCCAACGACTACCTCCCGAAACCCTTCGACAAGGCCGAGCTCCTCGCCCGCGCGCAAACGCTGCTGTCGTTGAAGCACGCCGTGACCAGCGCCATCCAGAACGAAAAGCTGTTCGAGAACGAAAAGCAAAAACGCATCCTCGAACGAACCCTGCTCGAGGTCACCAACGCCATCACCTCGACCCTCGACCTCAAGGAGGTTCTGACCAAGGTGATGGAGGCCATGTCGAACTTCATCCACTTTTCGAAATCGATCGTCGCGCTGAAAGAGGACGGGCGGTTCGAAGTCGCGGTGGTCGGCGGCAGGGATGCGGAGGGGATCCGCGAAGGCTCGCCGCTCGACGTCTCCGGAGACGGCTTCCTGAGGGAAATCGCGGCCACGCGGAAGCCGGTGATCGGCCGCGGGGCTGAAAGCGGTTTCCAAAAATGGCGCGGCGACGGCGAGTTGCTGGCCGGCGTTCCCATACTGTACCGCGGCGACATTCTCGGCGTGATCGTGATCAGCTGCCGGGAGGAGGACGTCTCCCGCGAGTTGCTGTTCACCCTGGCCGGGCAGGCGGGGGTCGCCATCCAGAATGCGCGGATGTTCAAGAAAATAAGCGTAATGGCCACGACGGACGGCCTTACCGGCCTATACAACCGGAGGTATTTCTTCGAACTGGTGGAAAAGGAATTCGCGAAGTTCAAACGCCATGGCCGCGGCTTCGCCGTCTGCATGCTGGACCTCGACCACTTCAAGAACATCAACGACACGCACGGCCACGCGATCGGCGACGAGGTGTTGCGCCACCTTTCCCGCAAGCTGACCCAGACGCTCCGGGATTACGACATTGTGGGACGGTACGGCGGGGAGGAATTCGCGGTGGCGTTCCCGGATACGCCCCCCAAGGTCGCGGCGGCGATCATGGAGCGTTTCCGGGCGGCGATCGCGGATTCGACGGTGGAAACCGAAAGCGGGGCCGAAGTCCGCTATACGGTCAGCGTCGGCGTCGCGTCCTTCGCCAAGGACGGCGTGAGCGTCCAGGAGGTTTTCGACAAGGCCGACAAAAGGCTGTACCAAGCCAAGAGCGGGGGAAGGAACCGGGTGGTCGCGCGCTGAACCGGGATTATTCGTTCGCCTCCTTTTGTTTCAGGTAGACGTACTCATCCACCGCGGACATTCCGGCGTCGTTGTCGTGGTCCAGCGCTTTCCGGATTCGTTCCTCCTGCTTTTTCGGCGGCAGCTTTCGGAAGATGCGCGTGGAATTGCTGGGGGCGTTGCGGATTTTTTCCGCCAGTTCGCTTGGATCCATCATTGGCTCCTTGTCGCGCGACGACCAAACCGTTCCCAATCCCCTCACAGCGTTCACTATACCGCGCGGATTCGCAAAAACAAGAGATAACCGGGAATCTTCGCCCAGTGCGGTGCGCCCAAGCCCCGTATATATGTTGGTGTATAGTGGCGGACTTTTCGTTATTTCGTCGTCCCTGAAAAGCGGCAAGAATCTTCAAAAAACCACATAAAATATGATATTTTTACTGCATTTTCACGTAAATGCGCTATGATCTTTGGCTGGATTTCACCTAGTTCTCCGGGGAAAGCTTGCAAAATGAAGCCGAGAATCAGCCCCATCCAGGATCCCCAAGCCCGCCTCTTCGGGGTACTGCTGGAAAAAATCGTCAATCCGCTGCATCCGCTGGTAACCCTGGCCGGGAAGATCAATTGGGAGCGCTTCGAACAGGAACTGGCATCCAATTTCAGTGAAACCAGCGGCGCACCGGCAAAACCCACTCGCCTGATGGTTGGCCTGCATTATCTCAAGCACGCCTACAATCTGTCCGACGAAAAGACCGTCGAGCG
>JAISXA010000156.1 GCA_031270685.1 Planctomycetota bacterium | reverse complement strand
CGCCTGACCGGTCGGCCAGAAGGCCGGAACCGCCCGCGGCTCCGTCGTATCCGCCCGCGCTCCCCGCCGCCGGCGTCCCGGATATTTCGCAAGAACGGCGGGAAATGGGCGTCTCCTCTCCGACCGCTTCCCCGGCGGCGGCGAAGAGAACGCCATCCCCGCTTCCCACGTGGTCCGAGCAGGAAACCGCTTCCGCCGCATCGCCGCCCCCGCCTTTCGCTTCGCAAGCGGAGCAGTCGCTTCGCCCGCCGCCACCGTCGCCGCCGGCGCCCGGCCAATCGCTGCGTCCGCAGGTCCGGTCGAATGTGTCCGCCGCGCCGTCGTATCAGTATCCGGACGCGGGTTCCGTTCCCGTGTCCGACGTGTTCGTTCCAGATCTCTACCTCGACGGAGGCAGCTGATTGATTAACCTTTCGGGGCAACACTGGCATTTCATCGGCGTGGGCGGCATAGGAATGAGCGCGCTCGCCGATATGGCGGCGCGGTTCGGGGCGTCGGTCTCGGGCTGCGACCGGGAAGCCGGTCCGGCGACGGAGGCGCTCGGGAAGCGGGGCGTCGCCGTCCGTGTCGGGCATGACGCCAAACACGTCGCCGCGGCCGACGTCGTCGTTTATTCGAGCGCAATACCGGAAAGCCATCCGGAACGCGTCGCCGCCGGGGGGCGCGGGATAAGACGCGGCGAACTCCTCGCCAAGTTCATGGGCGAGGCCGAAACAAGCGTCGGCGTGTGCGGAACCCACGGCAAAACCACCACCACCTGGCTGCTTGGTCATCTTCTAGTCGAATCCGGCTTCGATCCCGCGCTCTATGTCGGCGGCTTCGTCGCCGCTCTTCCCGCAGGCAATTACCGGCTCGGCCAAGGTCCCTTCGTCGCGGAGCTCGACGAGAGCGACGGTTCGTTCCTGATGCCGCGCCTGGACGCCGCGGTCGTCACCAATATCGAGTCCGACCATCTCAGCCATTATGGCGATTTTTCCGCCCTGCGCGGCGCGTTCCGGCAATACGCCCGGGGCGTCGCCGAAAGCGGCCTGCTGGTCGCCGGCATTGACGATCCGGAAGCGGAGGCGCTCTACGACAGCCATTCGGGTAAAAAGCTGTCTTTCGGAATGGGGGAAAAGGCCGCCGTCCGTCCGCTTTCGACGCGCGTCGAAAGCGGGCAGCGTGTTTTCCGGCTTTCGCGACGGGGCGAGGATCTCGGCGAATTCCGCCTGTCGCTTCCGGGAGAGCATAATCTGAAAAACGCCCTGGCCGCGCTTGGGACGGCGCTTGAACTGGGGGCCGATCCGGAGGCGTTGCGCAGCGCCCTGCCGTGCGCGCGAAGCGTCGGCCGGCGGTTGGAGGCGCTGGGCGAGGTTTCCGGCACGCCGATCTACAGCGACTACGCTCATCATCCGACCGAAGTTGCCGCGACCATCCGCGCCGTCCGCGAGATCGCCGGCGGCAAGGTGCTCGTAGCTTTCCAACCCCACCTTTTTTCCCGCACCCGCGACTATGCTGATGATTTCGCGCGTGCGCTTTCCCTCGCGGACGCGGTGGTGCTGCTTGACGTTTACCCCGCCCGCGAAGACCCTATTCCCGGAGTCGATTCGTCGTTGCTAGCGTCGGGCATGGGCGGGATTCGCCCCGGCATCGACGTATCGGGACCTTTCTCCGTGGATGCGGTCGGGGACGAGATCGCGCGCCGGGCGGCGGATTTTTCGGTCGTGGTCATGATGGGCGCGGGGAGCATTGACCAGGCCGCGCGGCGGCTGGTCGGAAGGGAAGGCTGATGCCGGCCGAACGAGGCGTCGCGGAGAACGAACCGCTCGCGCCTTTGACCTCTTTCCGCATCGGCGGTCCCGCGAGATGGTTCGCGCGGCCAAAAACTCTCGCGGGCGTGCGGGACGCCCTTGACTTTTCCGAACGCGAAGGATCGCCGCCGCTTTTCCTCGGCGGCGGAAACAACCTTCTCGTCGCCGACGCGGGCGTCGACGGCCTGGTGGTCAGGCTCGATCCGGGCGGAGATTTCGGCCGCATCGAACAAGATGCGGACGATCCGCTTGTTTGGCGCGTTGGGGCGGCCGCGTCGTTTCCGAAGTTGGTCGCCGACACGCTCCGGCGGGGCGTGTCCGGGTTGGAGGAATTTGCGGGTATTCCCGGGAGCGTCGGCGGCGCGGCCGCGATGAACGCCGGGAGCGCCCGCCGCGGCTTGGGCGGCTTCGTCCGTTCCGCGTTGGTCTCCGGCGCCGATGGCGCCACGCGCCGCATCGCGGCGGAGGATATGGAATTCCGGTATCGCGGAAGCTCGCTTGCCGGATCGTTGGCCCTGGAGTTTGAATTCCGGTTCGCATCGCTCGAACCTCCCGCCGAATTGCTCGATCGGGCGAGGCGCGTGCGGGAAGAGAAGGTTCGGAACCAGCCGCTCGACCAGCCGAGCGCGGGATGTATTTTCAAAAATCCCGCCGGCGATTCGGCGGGGATGCTTTTGGACGCGGCCGGGAGCAAGGGCATGCGCGAGGGCGGGGCGGCGGTAAGCGACCGTCACGCCAATTTCATCGTCAACGTCGGGGATGCGACGGCATACGAGGTTGCCGCGCTCGCCGCCCGGATGCGGAACGCGGTCCGCGCGCGGTTCGGCGTCGAGCTTGAGCCTGAGGTGCGATGCTGGGGATTCGAATTGAGTGCTTGTTTTTCCTGACCGAAAGGAGGTTTTATGCCCGAAGCCGACTCTAGGCTGAAAACGCTGGGGCTCGCCGTAGTGTGCGGCGGTCCGGGCGCGGAGCGGGAAGTTTCCCTGGCAAGCGGCGGCTGCGCGTGCGACGCCCTACTTGAGGGCGGTTTTCGCGTGGAAAAGGCGATTGTCCCCCCGGAAGCGCCGGAACAGTTCATCGAGGCCTTGAATTGCGACGTCGCGGTGATGATGCTGCACGGGGAATTCGGCGAGGACGGCCATGCGCAGCGGATTCTGGAACGGCGAAGCCTGCCGTTCACGGGATCCTCTTCCGAAGTGTGCGCGCTGTCGATGGACAAGGACGCGTGCAAGCGGCTGTTCGCGCGGTCGGACATACCGACGCCGCGCTGGGTCTTGCTGGATAAGGCGGCCGGCGCGGAGAAGGCGATCGCCGAGGCCGGCCTCGACATCCCCCTCGTCGTCAAGCCGAACGGACGCGGCAGTTCCGTCGGCGTCAGCATCGTCCGGAAGAGGCGGGATCTCCCCGCCGCGCTGGAACTCGCGTTCGGACTGGACGGCAGAATCCTGGCCGAGGAGTTCGTCGAGGGGCGCGAACTGACCGTGGGTTGGCTCGACGGGCGGATATTGCCGGTCATCGAACTGGTTCCGGACGACGGTTTCTACGATTACCAGGCAAAATACATATCCGATAAGACAATCTACCTTTGCCCGGCGGAACTGCCCGACGACGTGGAAGCGGACATTTCCCTTATTGTCCGGAAAACGGCTGAAATTATCCCGGTCCGCGACCTGGCGCGCGTCGATATTATATTGGGGAGGGATGGTCCGCGCGTGCTCGAAATAAACGTCCTCCCCGGATTCACCACCCACAGCCTGGTGCCGCTGGCGGCACGTCGGGTCGGCCTTGAAATGCCGGCCCTGTGCGAAAAGCTGGTCGAAATGGCGGCCCGTCGCGGGGGGTTGCCGTAATCCGCGCGCCGAGGACGGCGTCTGGTTTTTTCCCGTTTCTGGCGGTTGCAGAGTCGACGCGATGACCAAGAAGGTCAAGGAAGTGATTCAACGGCAAAAGGCCAGGCGCGGCTACCTGTACGCCGCCGTCCCGGGGGCATTGTCGTTCATCATGATGTTCCTGGTGCTCGCGGCCGCCGGGTTTGGCGTCTTCATGCTCTGGAAACGCGCGCTGGGCGATCCTCACTTCCACATGAGGGGCGACACGCTGGCGCTCGCGGGCGGTGTGCGCGAATGTCCCGAATCGATCGGTGAACTCCAGTCCATCGGCAAAAGTTTCGACGGCCGCAGCCTGCTCGATCCCAAACTGCTCGCCGACATTGAAAAACGCTACGGCGAAAGCTACTGGATCAAGAAGATAACCGTCATGCGGCGGCATTTCCCGAACCGCATCGAAATCGGCTTCCTCATCCGCATCCCCGTCGCCCAGATATGGAGCGGCGACCGCTATTGGATGGTGGACAACGAATGCCGGCTGTTGCCGGTCGCGGGATCGCGCGATCCTTTCCCGGGGCTGCCCGAGATAATCGGCGCAACCGCGGGCGTCATATCAAAACCGCCCGAGGTCGGGGATGCGTGGGGCGACGAGGGGGTGAGCGGGGCGCTTGGGTTGATGCGCTCCCTGTGGGCCTCCCCCCTTTCCGAACAGCTTCCGATCGACCGGGTGGTGGTGATCGGCGGCACGTTCCGCGACAAGGACGGTAAAAGCGTCGAGCGCCGCCGCCGTTTCGAACTGGTCGTCGCCGGGGGCGCGGTCGTCCGCTGGGGCGCCTTCAACGCCGGCGATCTGGACGGCGAACCCACCTCCAGCGAAAAGTTGTGGCAGTTGCACCAGCTTCTGCTGCGCGAAGAAGCTCTTCGCCCCGGCATCTGCTTCGACGTGCGCACCCGACTTCCCGGTTATACGCTTGTCCCCGAACCCGTCGATCGGTAGCCTTGGCATAGTGTCAGGAAACGGAATCATGCTTCTTCCCGTGGTGACATTGAAATCGCGGCGAAACTCGCGGCATCCCTGGATTTTCCGCAAAATGGTCCGATTGCCGCGCGGTCTGCGGCTCGAGCCGGGGTCGCTGGTCGAAGTGCGTAATCCCGACGGCAACTTCGCGGGGCGGGCTTTTTTCCATCCCGAGAACACCATCGCCCTCCGCCTCGTCTCCGAAGATCCCGGACGGGATTTCGACGAATCCGCCGTCGCGGAACGGCTTGCCGCCGCGAAAAGGCTGCGTGAAACCGCCATGCCGCTTTCCGCCCCCACCGACAGTTTCCGGCTGGTGAACGCCGAAGCGGATCTGTTGCCCGGATTGGTCGTCGACAAATTCAACGACGTTTTGGTGATCGAACCGCATACGGCGGGATGGCTGCACCTCATGGATTGGGTTGTTTCGGGGCTTGGCGCTCTCTATCCGGGGAGCAGGGTCGTCGTCCGTCCCGACCGGCGCGTCGAGGAAAAGGAGGGCGTCTCCTTTGCGAAGGCGGCGGAGCGGCATCCCGCTCCCGACTCGGCGCTGATCGAGGAGAACGGAATCCGTTATCGCGTCGATTTCAAAACCGGCCACAAAACCGGTTTTTTCCTTGATCAACGCGACAACCGGGCCCTGGTGGCGGGGCTTTCGCGCGGGCGAAAAGTGCTTGACCTTTGTTGCTATACCGGCGCATTCTCCCTGTCGGCATGGAAAGGCGGAGCGAAGTTCGTCGTCGCCGTCGATCTGGACGAGAAAGCGATCGCGGCCGCGAGGGAAAACGCGCGGATCAACGGCGCGGACAGCGCTCTCAGCTGGATTCATCGCGACATATTCGACGAGTTGCGCGATCCGGCCGCCGCGAAAGACCGCTTCGATCTTGTGATTCTCGATCCACCCAAGCTGGCTGGCGGGCAGGAGGAGGTCGAGAAGGCATTGAAAACCTACCTTGATTTCAACAAGCTGGCCATCGCCGCCACCCGGCCGGGATGCCTGTTCGTCACCTGCAGCTGCTCCGGCGCCGTCCCGGCCGAACGCTGGCGTCAAACGGTGCGCCATGCCGCCGCCGCAAGCGGCCGCGGGCTGTCCGTCTTTCTCAACACCGGTCCTGGCCCGGACCACCCCGTTCATTCCGATTTTCCGCAGGGGCAGTATCTCAAAGTCATGTTCGCGCGCGTGGATTGATCGTCGTCGCGAATGGCTTTTAAAGGATTTCCAGTATCTCCCCGGGAGACATGGCATCCCTGACGGCGACGGTGCGCTCCTTACCGAAGCCGCCGGGGGGAGTTTTCCTGCCGACTTCGGTGAAGAAGGCGTTCGCTTCGGACCGGTCGCCGCCGAACGCCTTTTCCGCCCATTCGCTCATGACCCCCATCCTTGAGAAGCGCTCCATGACGGTGTGACCGTACAGCCAATACGCGGCGGAAAGGAATTCGTCGACATAAGGCGCAAGCTCCGGCGCGTCGAACGAATCCACGAATTTCTGCCCCGGGCCGTTAAGCTCGGTGCCGACGAGGATCGGGAGGTCGCGTTCGCGGGCCGCCTTGACGAACCAGTCGAGCGCGGCGAGTTTCAGGGCCTTCTGGTCCGGATCCGGGATGTTCCAGTTGCGGTCGGGGATGATGTTGACCGCCCGCGCGCCCCATTTCACGGAAAGGTCGAGAAGCGCTTCCGGGTCCGCTTCGCCGGCGGAAAGGCCGTCCAACCAGGCATGGCAGGGTATGGCGCGGCATTCCTTGACCATGGCGAAGAACGTTTCGATCGCCGGAAAAGCGCCCCCCGAAGGCTGGGCGTAGCCGACCCCGCCTTTCTTCATGAGTTTGGCCCGGATGGCGTTGCGGAAGGCGCCGCGGTCGGCGAGCAGCTTCTCCACATCGACCGGCGAACGGCCGAGGACGTCCGCCCAGAAGACGGGCAGATTCTCCGGATCGTCCTTGAATATCTCGCGCGACTTGTCGTCGTACGCGGCGCAGATGTGGCGTTCGGTGGCGTTTCCCGACGGGGTGAGCGGCAAGACGTCCGCATCGTAATCGACGCCTACCGGGGTGGTGACCGGATTGATCCTTTCTATCATCGCCAGGTTGCGTTCGCGCGATTGCGCACCCAGGGAGGCGATGAAATCGGCCGCCGGGGTCCCGGGGACCGGACTTCCGACAAAGCCGGCGCCCATGGAATAAAGGATGCCGGGTTCGCCCGGGCTGTTGATCTCCCGGTCGGAAAACGCCGCCGCGTAGGTCCTCGTTTCGAGCGAAGCGGCGGCGCGGATTCCGAGCGCGTCGCCGGCGGCGAGGATTTCGGCGACCGCGTCCAGGGTGTCGAAATCGGTGGTGCCGACGGCGGTCAGGCCGCGCATGAAGCCTTCCCAGGCGATCCGGGTCGGGGAATAGCCTTCCGAGCAGAACGAGAAGAACGTATGCAGATGCAGGTTCACCCAGCCAGATTCCGCCGCCGGCTGCAGAATTCCTCCGGCGAGTTCCTTGACCAGTTCTTCGAGGGCGGTCCGCCTTGCCTGAAGGTCGAAACCGTTGAGCGCTTCCAGCGTCGGCGCGAGCCGGTTGAAGACCCTGGTCCGCACCGAAATGCCGGAACGGGCGGAAGCGCCGGTCGGCACCGCCGCGTTTATGCGGACCGATTCGGCCGCCGGGCGGTGCGCGTCATTGTTTCCGGGCGCATTGTCTGCCATTCTTTTCTCCTGGATGGTCCAGTTTTTGGATAATTGGTTGGTCGACTCCTTTCCATTCATTATAATATAACAGTTTTCCCCGAAAAGGCAATTCGGCGGAATTCGGAGCGGTGAAAGTGGCCAACGGCTTGAACGACGGGAGCGACATGGCGCGGCGAGAAACGCGCCGGGTCCTGGTCGGCGGGACGCCGCTCGGCGGCGGCGCGCCGATATCGGTGCAGACCATGAACCGCTCCGCCTTCGACGATGTTGAGGGCAACCTCCGCGAACTACAGGCCGCCGCGAACGCCGGCTGCGATATCGGCAGGATGGCGGTGCCGAGCGTCGCCGCCGTCCCGATGTTCGGGAAAGTCGCCGCCAGGTCGCCGATACCGGTGGTGGCGGACGTGCATTTCGATTGGCGCGTCGCTCTTGCTGCCGTCGCGGAGGGCGCGGCGAAGGTTCGGGTCAATCCCGGCAATATGGGGCGGGATGGCCTGGCGAGGCTTTCCGACGCCGCCGGCGCCAAGGGCATACCGGTGCGCATCGGGGTGAATTCCGGTTCGGCGCTCGCCCCCGGCGAGACGCCGGGGCGACGTACCATGGCGGAGATCATGGTCAAGCGCGCGCTTGAGTGGGTCGATATGCTGCGCGATTTCGGATTCCGCGATGTCGTCCTGTCGTTCAAGGCGCATAGCGTCAGGGAGACGGTATTGGCCAACCGCTTGGCGGCCGGCCGTTGTTCATTGCCGTTGCATGTGGGGATGACCGCCGCCGGCGGCGGCGAAACCGCGATGGTGAAAAGCGTGGCGACGCTCGGATCGCTGTTGTTGGACGGAATCGGCGACACCATCCGGGTCGGCATCACCGGCGACCTGGCGGGGGAGGCAAGGGTCGGCGTGTCCGTTTTGAAGGCTCTTGAACTCCGCCGGAAAGGTCCGGAGTTCTGCGCCTGTCCGACCTGCGGCCGGACCAGGGTGGATTTGGCCGAACTGCTCAATCGCGTCGAGGATCGGTTGGCCCATCTCGAGGCGCCGCTCCGCATCGCGGTGATGGGTTGCGAAGTCAACGGGCCGGGCGAGGCGTCCTCGGCGGATCTCGGTCTTGCCGCGTCCGGCGGGATCATGTATTTGTTCAAAAAGGGCGCGGTGGTGCGAAAAGTGAAGGCCGAGGAGGCGGTGGATGCGCTGGCGACCGAGGCCGAGGAGATGGCGGTCGACTATGGCGGATGACCGACGCCGGCGAACGCGACCCGGGCTGTTTTTTGCGCCGTCTTTCGCCGGACGAGCTGTCCCGCGCCTGGCGCGGCACTACGGCGAGGGCGTTGCGCCGGGCGGGGGCGGAATCGTGAAGGGCGGAGGCGAATGACGGGAAAGTTGACCGGCGTGGGCGTCGGACCTGGCGATTCCGGGCTGCTGACCCTGCTTGGCGCGCGGGCGATCGCCGACGCCGGGGTCGTGTTCGCGCCGAAGGCTCCGGGCGGCGACAGCCTGGCCCTTGCCATAGCCCGGTCCCATGTCAGTCCCGGCGCGGAGATCGTCGTTCTGGAATACGAAATGACGGCCGGCCGGGAGCGCCGGAGCGCATATTGGCGGGAGGCGGCGGTTCTCGCCGCCGAAAAGCTTTCGCGCGGCGTGGACATGGTTTTTCTCACCATTGGCGATCCATTGCTGTATTCGACCTGGATTTATTTCATGCGTGAAGTCCGGGCGCTGCTTCCGGACGCGCCCGTTTCCACCGTGGCGGGAGTGAGCGCCGTTTCCGCGGCAGCGGCCCTTTCCGGGATTCCGTTGGGAGAGGGGGGAGCGCCGCTGGTCATTGTGCCGGGCGGCCGCAACCTCGATTTGCTTGAGCGCGCCCTGGACTTAGGCGGAACGGTGGCGGTGATGAAGTTGGGAAAGCGCCTGGCGGAGGTCGTCGCGCTTCTTGCCCGGAGGGGGCTTCTCGAGCGCTCGACGCTTTCCGCTAGGGTGGGGTTCGACGGTGAGCGGGTGGTGCGCGGTTTGGCGGGTTTTTCGCCGGACGATCCCGGCGCGGGCGATATGGCGGTGCTTCTGATCGATGCGGGGAAGCCGTGACTACACGAAAAAAAGTGGCCTTCGCCGCGCCCCAAGCCGCCCTCGATATCGCTTCACGCTTGCGCGGGGCGGGGCATACGGCGTACTTTTGCGGCGGCGCGGTGCGCGACGCGATCATGGGAAAGACGCCGAAGGACTACGATATCGCGACCTCGGCGACCCCGGACCGGATCGAGGCGTTGTTCGATAAGACCATCCCCGTCGGCAGGGCGTTCGGCGTAATGCTGGTGGAGGGCGGCGACGGTGTTTTCTACGAAACCGCCGCTTTCCGCAGCGATGGTCGGTATATCGACGGCAGACGTCCGGAGGAGGTGGCGTTTTCCCGGCCCGAGGAGGACGCGAAGCGCCGCGATTTCACCCTCAACGCCCTGTTTTACGATCCCGAAACCGGGACGGTCATCGATTACGTCGGCGGGCTGGAAGATATTTCGCGAAGACTTCTGCGAACGGTGGGTGACGCGCGGGAGCGGTTCGCCGAGGATAGGCTCCGTCTCCTCCGCGCGGTGCGCTTCGCGGCGCGCACCGGTTTCGAAATCGAATCAGGCGCCTGGGCGGCTATCGGGGAAATGGCGGCGCAGTCGGCGTTGGTTTCGCCGGAAAGGATCGCCGCGGAACTCGAAGGAATGCTGACCGGCGGGGCGTCGCGCGCGTCCTTCGATCTGCTCAAGCGCTCCGGGATGCTTTTTCATGTCCTCCCGGAAGTCGAGGCGCTTGCCGGCGTCGAACAACCCCCGGATTTCCACCCGGAGGGCGATGTTTGGGAACACACTCTGCTCTTGCTCGAAGAACTCGACGCCGCGCGAAGCGGCAGGCCGATTCCGCCGGACAGGTCGGCGTTCGGCGACGTCGACGCCGCGCGCGGCATGACCGGCGGCGACTTCACGGCGGAGGAATACGTTGCGGGGGTTCTGGAATGCCGGGAAAGGATGGGCGAGGCGCTTCGGCTCGCCTTGCCGTGGGCGGCACTGCTGCACGACATCGGCAAGCCCGGCGCCTTCAGCGTGTCTGATCGCATCCGCTTCAACAACCACGACCAGGAAGGCGCCGCGCTGGCGGGGGAGACGCTCCGCAGGCTGCGGCGCCCGCGCCGGCTGGTCGAAACCGTCGCCGATCTGATCGGCCGCCACATGCATTTCGCGAACCTCCGGCGGATGCGGACCGGCAAACTGCGGCACTGGCTTGCCGATCCGTCGTTTCCAGCGCATCTCGAACTGCACCGCCTCGACTGCATGGCTTCCCACCGCATGCTCGCCAATTGGCAGTTCGGCCTGACCAGATGGCGCACGGAACTGGCGACTCCGCCGCCCCGGGAACCGTTGATCGGCGGGAAGGACCTGTTGGCGCTCGGCATGCGGCCTGGACCCGGGGTTGGCGCGTTGCTCCGCGCCATCGACGATGCGCGCCTCGAAGGCGAAGTGACCGACCGCGAGGGAGCGCTGGAAATGGCGCTGCGGCTTATTCGACGCGGCGCGCCGTCATGATCGGAAAAGGATGTTTTCTTCCGAAAAAAAAATTCATTCCATGCGCCGTCGCGCAAAACCCCTATTGCTTACCGACCGATATATTTGTATGCTATGCCGATGACTTTTGAGGAAAATCAAGCAAACCGCCGTTTGATTCCCCTCAAAGCCGACATGCCGGATCGGCGCAGGTATTGCGGACGGCAGGTTTTTGGCGGTTAATGTATTGTCGGCGCCGGCGTATAGCGCGCGGTGCGGCGATCCGCAGGTCATGAACGCTTGGAATTTTCAATGGGGAAAGCGGGAATAATGGACAGCGCGGGCAAACCTTCAAACATCGGCAGGGTGATCGCGGTGCGCGGAAACGTGGTCGACGTTCGTTTCGACGAAAAGCTGCCCGCGATATATGCGCTGCTGCGCGCGAACGAGGGAAAAATCGCCGTCGAAGTCCAGACCCAGCTCGACGCGCGCCGCGTCCGCTGCATCGCCTTGACGCCGGCCCAGGGGATGATGCGCGGAATGCCGGTCGAGGATACGGGAAGCGCGTTGATGGCCCCCGTGGGCCCGGAAATCATAGCGCGCATGTTCGACGTGTTCGGCAACGCCATCGACCGGCTGCCGCCCCCGACCAATATTCAGTGGCGGACGGTCCACCAGGCTCCGCCTACCCTGGCGAGGCTTTCCACGCAGACCGAAGTTTTTGAAACCGGCATCAAGATCATCGACGTTCTTATGCCGCTGGAACGCGGCGGAAACGCGGGGTTGCTGGGCGGGGCGGGCGTGGGGAAAACCGTCCTGCTCACGGAAATGATCCACAACATGGTCGGCAAGCACAAGGGGGTGAGCCTGTTCTGCGGCATCGGCGAGCGCAGCCGCGAAGGTCAGGAACTGTACCAGGAGATGAAGGACGCGGGCGTTCTCCCCAACATGGCGATGGTGTTTGGCCAAATGAACGAACCGCCGGGAAGCCGTTTCCGCGTGGGCGACGTCGCGCTTACCATGGCGGAGTATTTCCGCGACGTCGAGCGCCGCGACGTGTTGCTGCTGATCGACAATATTTTCCGTTTCATCCAGGCGGGGTCCGAAATCTCGGGTATGATGGGGCAGATGCCGTCGCGCCTCGGGTATCAGCCCACCATGGGCACCGAGTTGTCCCGGCTGGAGGAGCGCATCGCCAATACCGACACCGGCGCCATCACTTCCATCCAGGCGGTGTACGTTCCGGCGGACGACTTCACCGATCCGGCGGCGGTGCATGTTTTCTCCCACCTTTCCGCGTCCCTCGCCCTGTCGCGCAAGCGCGCCAGCGAGGGATTGTATCCGGCCATCGATCCCCTGCAGTCCAGTTCGAAAATGGACGCGCCCGGAATCGTCGGCGAAAGGCATTACCGGCTGGCCCAGGAAACGCGGCGGACCCTGGCGCAATACGAGGATCTCAAGGACATCATCGCCATGCTGGGCCTGGAGCAGTTGTCCGCCGAGGACCGCAAAATCGTCGCCCGCGCCAGGCGACTGGAACGTTTCTTCACCCAGCCGTTTTTCACCACCACGCGCTTCACCGGCCTGGCTGGAAGAATCGTCAGCCTGGAAGACGCGCTGGACGGTTGCGAGCGCATCCTCCGCGACGAATTCATGAACTATCCCGAGAATTGCCTGTACATGATCGGAGCCGTCGACGAGGCCAAGATGAAATTCGCGAACGAAACGGCCGCTTCCGGAAGTTCCACTTCCGTCAGGTCCCGTTCCCGGAGGATGCGGCCGCACCGACCCAGCCCCGACAGCTCCCGGTCCGGCAGATATTCGACGAGGAGAAGGCGTCAATGAACCTCAAGATCCTTCTGCCTTTCAAGGTCTTTGCCGATATCGGCGATGTGAGCAATATCGTCGTCGAGGCGCGGAGCGGGTCGTACGGGTTGTTGCCGCGCCGGCTCGACTGCGTAATGACGCTGGCGCCCGGCATCCTCGCCTACGGGGTCGCCGGCGGGGACGACGCCTACGTGGCGGTGGATGAGGGGGTATTGATAAAAACCGGGCCGGAAGTGCTCGTCTCCGTGCGCAACGCCATCGCCGGCGGAGATCTCGTCAGGCTGCGGGAGGCGGTGGAAGGGGAGTTCCTCGCCATGAAGGAGGAGGAATCGACCATGAAGGCTGTCCTGACGAGAATGGAGAGCGACCTGGTTCAGCGTCTTGCGGAGTTGCACCATGGAAGATGAATCCCGGAAGGATTACGCTTCGCCCGATGCGCAGCCGGAAACAGTCCTTGCCAGGAAAGTCGGCGTCCGGGCGTCGCAAAAACTGCGCGCCAAGCGCCTGGCGCGACGGAACGTTTGGTGGGGCATGGGAATGATGGGGATGGTCGGGTGGTCGGTGGCTGCTCCGACGCTGGCCGGGGCGCTTCTGGGCCGTTGGCTGGACCATAGCAGCCAACCCGGAGGCCGCTCGTGGACGCTTGCGCTGCTGGCGGCGGGTCTTGCGATTGGCTGCATGAACGCCTGGCGTTGGGTGACCAAGGAAAACAAGACCAACAAGGACATCGGAGAGGACGAGAAATGAGGGTGTTTCTGGATTTGTTCCCGCCTTGGCTGGTGGGATTCGCGCTGGGGCTGTTCTTCTTCGGCGGCCTGTGGTGGACGGTTCGCCGGGGCCTCGCCTCCAAACATGCGGCGTTGTGGTTCGCCGGCAGTTTGCTGTTGCGGTTGGCCGTGGCGCTGACGGGATTATACTGGTTAGCCGGCGGACGCTGGGAACGCCTCCTGGCCTGTATGCTGGGTTTTTTCGTCGCGCGCCGACTGGTGACGCGGTTGGTCGGCCGGGCGATCTCTCCCGCCGCCCCGGCGCCCGGGGAGGACGTCCATGCACCTTAGCCCCGACGCATATGTGTTTTGGCGGCACGGCGCGATCCAGATCAATGCCACCATCGCGGTGACCTGGGCATTGATGCTTTTGCTGGTCGTCGGTTCGCTGGTCATCACGCGCCGCATCTCCGCCGGCGCCATGCGCTCGCGCTGGAAAAGCCTGCTGGAAATCATCATCACCGCCATCGAGGGCCAAATGGCGGATGTGGGGCTTCAGGAGCCGCGCAAATACCTGGGTTTTTTGGGGACGCTCTTTCTCTTCGTCGCCGTCGCCGCCGTGTGCACCATCCTCCCCGGGTATCATTCGCCGACCGGGTCCCTGTCGACCACGGCGGCCCTGGCTCTCTGCGTGTTCGTGGCCGTGCCCTATTACGGCATCAGGGAGCAGGGCCTGGGCAAATATCTCAAATCCTTCGCTGAGCCGACCCCGTTGATGGTTCCCTTCAATATCATAGGCGAAATCTCCCGAACCATCACCCTGGCGATCCGCATGTTCGGCAACATGATGAGCGAAGGAATGATCATCGCCATCCTGCTGATCATCACCCCGTTCATCTTCCCGGTCGCCATGAAGGTGCTTGGCCTGTTCACCGGCATGGTGCAGGCATACATATTC
>JAISXA010000145.1 GCA_031270685.1 Planctomycetota bacterium | reverse complement strand
GGAAAAGACCGCCGGTATGTCCACGCCATAAGGGCAAGGCATGCAATAACCGCAAGCGGTGCAGGGAATGATGTCGGGATTGACGAAAGAATCGAGCGCCCTTTGCAGTACGGCTGTTTCCCTTTCGGTTATCGGATTCAGCGGGCTGAAGGTTTTGATGTTGTCCCGCAAATGTTCCATCAGCGTCATGCCGCTCAGCACGACAGCGACATTGGGGATGGAGGCGACATAGCGAAACGCCCAGGACGCGGCGCTAACGTCCGGCGCCTCTTCCTGCAAAACAGCCACCGCTTTTCTGGTGAGTTTTGCCAGACGCCCGCCAAGCAACGGTTCCATGACCATGAGAGGGATGTCCGTCCGGCTCATCCGCTCCAGTATCCAGCGCGGTTTCGCCGGAGCGGCCAACTGTTCCGCAAGCCAGCCCGGCGGCCGGTATTCCCTCAAAAGATCGTGATAATTGAGCTGAACGAGCGCGATGTCCCAATCGACATGCCGCGAAAGGAGATACTCCAGGCATTCCTTGTCCCCGTGGAACGAAAAGCCGAGGTTGCGGATCCGGCCGGCGGATTTCTCCTTCAACAGGTATTCGAGAACTCCCCGGTCCTCATAAACCTGTTTGACGCCTTCGGCGGAAGTGACGCCGTGAAGGAGGTAGTAATCGAAATATTCAGTCTGGCAGCGCTCCAATTGCGTGCTGAATATCTTTCCCGCCTCTTCCAAAGTCGGATTCAGCAGCGTCGGCATCTTTGTGCTGATGAAATAATCCGACCGCTTGCGGCGTTTGAGGGCGTTGCCCATGATGACTTCCGACCTGCCGCCGTGATAGACGTAGGCGGAATCGAAGAAATTTACGCCGTGCTCGATCGCGAAATCGATCAGCCTGACGGCAGCCGCCTCGTCGACCTCCGAGCTGTACGGCGTACCAGCCGAGGGCAAAAGGGGAAAGCGCATGCAGCCGTAACCCAAAAGCGACAGTTTGTCGCCGTTTTTCGGATTTACCCGGCAGGTCATCGCCCCCGGTTCAGTGGAGGATGCCTTGCCGCCGCCCCCGGGAAGTACGCCGAGTCTGGAGAGGCCATAATAGGCCAGCGCGCCGCCGGCGGCGCATATGCCGGCGTTTTTCAGCCATTCCCGGCGCGACGGGTCCGGCGCCGAATCCGCTTGTGTTCGTGCGAATTGTTTTTCTTGCATGCCATTGCTTTGTTTTTCGGTCGAGCACACGTTAAACCCTCCATCCGTCTCATCCGCGCCGCCATCCCAAAACAGGCGTCAAAATTGTTCATGCCCTGAAGGGAATGAGTCCTTGATTTTGATTGCCGCGCTTACGTGACATATTGACAAAAATTTCATTTTTAGTCAATATGTCATCATGGAAACAGTGACTGATCAAACAAAAAAAACAGCGGCTCGTCATGCGGCGATCCTGAGCGCCGCGCGGTGGTGCTTTCTGAATTTCGGGTTCGCCAAAACGTCGCTCGAGGACATAGCCAGGCGCGCGAATATCTCGCGTACGCTGCTCTACCGATTCTTCAAGGGAAAGGAGGATATATTCAAAGCCGTCTTCGTGGATTGGCTGGTGACGCGGCACCCGGCGGCGCGGCAAGCGGCCGCCGCTTCCGGCGGTAGGTATGGGCGCTTGCTTGCCGTATGCGGGGCAATGGTGCTTGAGCCTTGGTCCGACATGGTCGGGACGCCGATGGGGAGCGAGTTTTTCGCAGCGTGCGGCCGGGTGGACCCGGACATCGACGGCTATCATCGCAATGTCGCGCGCCAGTGCGTCGCGGCGATACTGGGGGATGAGGAAAACGCCGAGGTCTTCATTCTGGCGCTGGACGGCCTTCTCGCGGACAAACCGGATGTGGACACGTTGAAGCGCCGAATACAAATACTCGCGGCCCGCTTCGCCATGCCTTCGGAGGCAGGATAGCTGACGGCCCCGCCGGGCGCACATCGAGTAGGCGGGTTCCTTGCGGTTCCCGCCTCTCACACCACGTGGACTTTTGGAGAAAATCGGGCCAACCGCCGCCCGATTTCCTCCAAAGATGTTACTGTTTACGGATCAACGGGGTGATTTTTCATCAGGTCGGGTGATAGCGCCGACCAGGCAATAATTCTCGACGGAAAATGTAACCCCAGGAAACTTTGGAGAGAATCAAACGGCGGTTTGTTTGATTTTCTCCAAAAGTCCACTATCGCACGACCTGCACGAAATGACGCAAATTCTCCGCCTGCACCTTTTCGAAAAAACGCCCGGTTTATCGCTGTTTTTCCCATCGTCACCGCAAGTACAGATCCAGGGAACCGATAACCAGTTGAAACTATTCGAGTAATATCCGGACAGCAGTGAACTCAAATATCAAACGCCTCGCGCAAAGCCCTTAACGAGGTGCGAAGCATTCCGCCGAGCTTCCGATCGCTGTAGTCGCGCCCTATCTTCGGTCCGGAAAGCTCCAGGTATCCCGTCACGTCCTCGATCGGGAAGCGGTCGGCGTTCGCCTCGAGCAGCGAACGGAAACGGTCCAGTTTGACGACGCCGCGTTCCCGTTCCGCGGGCCCGAATCCGAAGGTGGAGTTGAAAATGGCGTCCGTATTCTTGAAATGGAATTCGCAGATGTGCGGGATCTGGCCATTGAAGAGGGTAAAATTGTCGTACACCACCCGCTGGTCGGCGTCGGCGTAGCCGTGCGATATGTCGGCGCAGAAATACGCGGGCGCGCCCCCGCCGGCCGCGCGGGCAACGGCCAATCCGTCCATCACCAGGCGGCATTCGTCCGGCGTCGTGGGCGGTTCGGCCAGGCACGACATCGGCTCGACGGTGATGCCGCGCAGACCCTTGCCGCCCGCCAGCACCGCCATGTCGGCGAGAAAACGGATACAGTTCCGCAGGCCGGCCTCTTTGGTCTCCATGCGGTCGCGGAACGGCGACCCCATGCTCGAGCCGACGAAATCCGCCCCGAGCAGCGAAGCTATCTCCACCAGCCTGGTCCAATTCCTTCGCGCCGCCTTCTCGAATCCCGGATCGCCGGTGAGGAAGCCGCCCAGCTCCCGGTAAGAACTGAAGACGCTTTTGACGGTCACACCCTTCCCGCGCGCCCGTTCCGCGAGGGAGAGGAACCAGTCGTCGTCGAGAAAATACAATTCGAAAAAAGTTCCCAACTGCAGGTAGCGCACACCCTCCCCGGCGAGCAGGTCAAACAGCCAGTCGAAGCTGAAGCGCCTGTCGATGGGATCGCTTTTTATGCCGAGCGTCAATTGCATCGGAACGGATTCCTTTCCCCGAACGCATTCGTGAACCGAAGCGGAGACCGGGCCTTAAGCGCGCGTCGGCGCGGTTGCCGAAATCCGCCCCAGCCGGTCAAGTCAGCCCGCCGCCCGCGCGGGCCGGGCGCCCCGGCCCAACATATACAGCGCCGTCGCGGTCAACAGGCAAAAGGCGGCGGCCGCTCCCAATCCAACGCGCAGCCCCGCGGCGTCGTTGAGAACTCCCACCGTCCAAGGCCCGGCCATGCCCCCCACGCCTATGAAACAAAGCAAAAAACCGAGAAGCGGCCCAAGGTGGTCCTGATGCGACTTGGAAACGTAAGCGATGGCGGTCGGCAGAATGACGGAGAAAAACAGCCCGGAGAGGGGCAGCAGAAAAACCGCCGAACCCGGACCGGCAAGGCCGATCGCGATGCAGGCGAAGGCGAGGAGAGAACAGGCGGTCATGATCCGCAGCTCGCCGATCCGCTCCACCAGGAACGATCCGACGAACCTGCCCGCCATGATCCCGGCGAAAAAGAGGGACAGCCAGGCGGCGCCGGAATCCGGCGCCACGCCCCGGAATTTCTCGAGATATTCGACCAGCCAGGTGGCCACGGCGATTTCCGCGGCCACATAGGCGAATACGACGACATAAACCCACAGCATCCTTCGGGTGAAGGCGACGCGGACGATTTCCCGAAAGGCGAAACCGTCGGCGGCGGCGCCCGGGCGGACCGGATAGCGGACGACGATAAATACCAACAACATGAGGCCCACCGCCGGCAGCAGGAACAGGTATACGTCGCGCCAGCTGCGGCCGCCGCCCATAAGCCGGCCCGCGTACAGCGGCGCGAGCATCGCCCCGGCGCCGTAAAAGAAGGCGAGGAGATTCAGGTACCTGCCGGGATTATTTTGCACATCGACAATGACGTAGTTGCATCCCAGCTCCACCGCGCCGCCGGCGAAGCCGACGAGGAAAAACGAAACCGCGAACAGGACGAATCCGTTCGCGGAGGCATAGCCGGCGATGCCGGCGATATAACTGAGCGCGGCGATGACGAGAACCGCCTTCCTCCCCAAGCGGTCGGAAATGAAGCCGGCAAGGACGCACGCGACCAGGAAGCCGAGATACGCACCGGTCACGATGGTGCCGCCGGCCGAATAGGAGTATCCCATCTCCGCCAGCAGCGCCGGGAGCGTCGGTCCCTTGAGCGCCTCGAGCGCGCCGAACAGGAAGAAGGCGAAAAAGCTGGCGCCGGTCATGATCAGCGCCCGGCGGCGCATAACCGTTTCCATACTGAATCCTCAGCCCGTGTTTCCGGTCATATTCGCCGGATCGAGGAGCAGGGCGAGTTCCGCCCGCGGCAGGCTGGACAGTTCCCCGGCCGCGTCCAGCACCGAACCGCCGGTCTCGGCGGCCCTTGCGGCTATTTTCGCCGCGAGGTCGTAGCCGATGCGCGGCGCAAGGCCGGTCGCGAGCGAGAGCGACGCCGCGGAGAGCTCCCGGCAGCGGCCGATATTCGCGGCCACGCCCCGCACGGCCAGGTCCGCGAACAGGCGAACCGCGGCGGCGAGCACCCGCGCCGCCTCCAGCGTCTGCCAGACCGCGTACGGCCAAGCGGCCGCCAACTCGAAATTGGCGAGCGTCGCGGCGGCGAAGGAGACCCCGGCGTCGGCGGCGACGGCGAAAGCCGATGCCTGCATCAGCGATTCGCAGATTACCGGATTGACTTTGCCCGGCATGATGCTGCTGCCCGGCTGGAGCGACGGCAGGACCAGTTCGCCAAGTCCGGCCCTGGGGCCGGAAGCGAGGAAGCGGATATCGTTGGCTATTTTCGCCAGCGACAGCGCGCCGTTCTTGAGCATGGAGGCGAAAGCGGCGATGCCGGCCATGGCGGATTGCGCCGCGAAGCGGTTCGCCGCTTCCCGGAACGGCAGGCCGGTCTCTTCGGCAATCATGCCGATCACCAGCTTCGCGAACTCGGGGTGCGCGTTGAGGCCGGTGCCGACCGCCGTGCCGCCCAGCGCCAGCGGCATAAGGCTGTCGCGCGAGAATTCGGCCTGGCGGACAAAGTCCTCGACCAGGCCGGAGAATCCCTGGAACGTCTGCCCCATCCGGATCGGCACCGCATCCTGGAGATGGGTGCGGCCGATTTTGACGACGTCCCCGAACTCCACGGATTTGTCGCGCAGCAGCGCGCGCAAGGCGCGCAGGGCGGGCAGCAGGTCGTTTTCGATGGTTACGGCGGCCGCGATGTGGGCGGCGGTCGGCGTCAAATCGTTGGAGGACTGCCCGAGGTTGACATGGTCGTTCGGGTGCACCGGATGTTTCGAGCCGACGGCCCCGCCGGCGAACTGGATCGCCCGGTTGGCGAGAACCTCGTTCACGTTCATGTTGGTGGAAGTGGCGGATCCGGTCTGAAAGACGTCCAGCGGAAACTGCGCGTCGTGCTTTCCCGCCAGGGCCTCGGCGGCGGCGGCGGCGATCCAGCCGGCGATTCGCGAATCCAGGCGGCCAAGGTCGCGATTGACCAGGGCGGCGGCGCGCTTGAGGCGGACGAGGGCCATGATGAACTGTTTGGGGAGGGTCCAGCCGCTGACGGGAAAATTCGCCGCGGCGCGACGGGTCTGGGCGCCGTAAAGGGCGCCCACCGGAACCTCGACCGACCCCATGCTGTCGTGTTCCTCGCGATACGCCATTTTCGTCCTTGACTAGCCGCGACCGGGCGGAATGTATTTCTTTTCCCGGTGGAATTTCACCGTGCCGTCGTCGCCGTTGACGTGATACCCCTGGAGCTGGGCCCCGGATGCCTGGGGAATGCTGAAAACGTACCAGCGTTTGACGATGGCGGTGGGACGCCGGGAGACGTGTTGCAACTGCCGGTCGGTCTGGCCGGCCTCGCGGGCGATCCGATAGGCTTGCTCGGGCGTGATCTTGAAATTCCCCACCCTTTTGTCGTAGGCCGGCGTCCCGGGGAATACGTTGGCCGACTCCCGTTTGATGGGATTGCCGCAGCCCGCGACAACCGGGATCAACAACGCGCCCAGCGCGAAAAACGCGGCGCGACGTGAAGGTCGCAGCATGACATCTCCAAGAAGGCAAGAAAAACGTCCGTAAATCGTCAGCAATTCTACGCCGCCCGGACGCACTGTCAAGGACCGGCATCCTCCCAGGGTCGTATTTGCAAATACGCGCTAACCGTTCCGGCGCAGGGCAAGCGCCGTCCCGCCGGCGATCAGCCCGGCGAGAAGGCAGACAACGGCCGAAACGGCCACGAGATTCGCGCTGTCGGCGCCGCGATCGAGCTGAACGCCGGCGACGACGGTGACGATGGCGGCCACGCCCCATGTCCCGCCCACCATCAGGCCGGCGCGCAACGACTGGGTCAGGCCGGCGCTGTCTCGGGACAGCGACACGGCGGTCGGGTACAGCGCGCCCGGGGCGATGAGCGAAAGGAAAACCGCGATCACGAACCCCGCTTGCGGGGAGGAGGCGTCGGCCAGCAGGTAAAACAACGGCGCCGCGACCAGCATGGCGAAAAAGACCGCGACGAAATAGCCTTGGCGACGGCAGACATGACCCCAGAAAAATGAGGCGAGCGACGCCACGCCGCCCATGGCGAGGATCACCCATCCCGCCCATGCGCGGGCGCCGGGGCCGAACTTCAATTCGTAATGGCTTGCGAGAATGGCGAAGAACAGACCGGTAGCCACGTTGAAGCAGGCGGACATGGCGAAAATCGGCCAGAACGACAGGCGCCCCGGCTCGAATTTCGTCACCCGCCTCGAACGCGGCCGAATCACGACGGACGGGTGTTCGCGCTTGCGCTTGCGGTGGATCCATAGCAAGGAGCAGGCGACGGCCAGCCCGGGGACGGCGAACAGGGCCATCGACTTGAAGCCGAAATGCCGGACCCACTGGATACCGACCGGCGCGGCGACGGCGGAAGCGAAGAATCCGCCGGCCATGAACAGCGGGACGCCGATATGCGCGTGCTCGCCGGCGGCATCGCCCGCGGCCAACAATCCTTCGGGGTGGAACAAGCCCGTTCCAACCGCTCCCAGCAGATAAACGGCCGCCAAGCTCCGGAATCCCGGGGCCCAGCCCATGAACGCGGGAAGAACCGCCAGGGCGGCGGCGCTCCAGACGATCCATGATAGGTTGCGCTTGCCCATCGCCAGCCCAGCCAGCGGCTGCACCAGATTGGTGACGAACTGTCCGATGCCGACCAGCGCCACCATCCGACCCAAGGGGGCGTCCAGATGGAGCGCCATCATCGGGGCGAGCCCCTGGAGCAGACTGAGATAGAAATCCACGCTTCCGTGGCCTGTGGATAGCAGGAGAAGGGCGAAACGGTTTTTCACGATGCGGACAATGATGCTCAAAAGCGCGCCTTCCGGTAAAAGTTGTCATGGGTTGGAGACTATGCGGCGGAACAGGTTCCCGGCGCCTTGCCGCCGGCCCGCTCAGCCGCGCGACTCCCCTTTTCCGCCGGGGAGAAAGACTTTTTCGCGCCACAGGCTCTTGATGGCGTCGAGCCCCTCGGCGATGTCGGAGAACCAGCCGAGCGATACGGCCTGCACGAGGGCGTTCCCGAGCGTGGCGGCGCTGGGCGACCCGGTGCGGACGGGGATTCCGGAGATATCGGCCAGCCACTGGTTCATCAGGTCGTTCGCCGCGCCGCCGCCGATGACCAGAATCTCCTCGACGTCCCTTTTCAGCACCGCGGACAGCGAACGCGCAAGGCGGGCGGCGCTGTGCGCGAGTCCCTGGTGGACGAGGGCGGCAAGCTTCCCCCTGGTCGCCGCCTCCGGCGCGAGGCCGGCCAGCCGGGCGACCGTTCGGGCCATGTCCGGCGGCGTGCGCAGGCGGGGGTCGTCAATCGGGAAGTCGATGTCGGGACGGAATTCGGCGGCGGCGAGGCTGCCCATCTCGTCCCAGGTCATTTGTTTGCCGTCCTCTTGCGCCCATTCCCTGCGCATCGCCTGCAGCGGCAGGCTGCCCATTTTAATGGCGTTGAGCACCGCGCCCTCCACGCCGCCGACGTTCGAGAAGCGGCTTTCGAAAACGTCGTCGTTCACCAGCGCAAGCGGGAGATACGCGCCCGCGCACCACCAGGTGCCGGCGGAGATGATCAAGGTCGTTTTGCCCGGGGTTACGGGAGCGGCGGCGAAAGCGCAGGCCGTGTCGTGGTTGGGCGGGGTCATGACCGCGAACCGGGGCAGGCCCAGGCGGTCGGCGAGGTCGGCGTGGCAGCGGCCGAGAACGCCTCCGGTTTGGCGGAACGGCGGCATTTTCCCGAGCGGCAGACCGAGCCGATCGAAGACCTCGTTCGCCCACGCCTTTCGCATGACGCTGCCGAGATGGCCGGCGGCGGCCCAGGTGTATTCGGCGGCGATCTCGCCCGAGAACCAGTAATGGTACAGCGAGGGCAGCGGCACGAAGCAACGCGACTCGCGGATTATCCCGGGATGGTGCGTCTTCATCCAGAAGATCTGGTTGACGACGAGAAAATCGTCCGGATAGGTCCCCGTGAGGTCGAAGCGTTCGCGCCCCGGCATAAGCCGGTCCACCTCCTCGCGCGCTTCGCGCCAGCGCCCGTCGTTGGCGATGACGGACGGAAACAATTGATCGCCCCGGGAGGAAAGCCACACCCCGTCCGAGCCCCAGCCGTCCATCCCCAGCGCGACGAGCCGGACGTCGCGCCTGGCGATGCGCGCCAATCCTTCGCACAAGCCGTTATAAATCGCGAACAGATCCCAGTAGAGCCGGCGCACCGGCAGGCCATTCTCGGGAAGGTGGAATTCCCCCGCGAGATGGGTGAACTCGTGCACCGGTTCCAGCCTGTAGCCCCGCGGATTCCGGGAAAGGATGGAAACGCGTCCGCCCGATCCGCCGATGTCGCCGACCGCTATCGCCTCGTTTTTCATTGAACCCCCAGCCCCGTGAAAACGCTTCGAACCGAGCTTCCGGACCAGCCGCAATATGCCGCGACTGCGGCTTGGCGGCAAGGAATCGATGCCGCGACGTCGGCGGCGCGGCCAATTTCCCGAATCCGCGCGTTTCGCAAACCGCCGGCGAATCCGCGCCTCCGCCGAAGCCATGATACGGGAAACCGGGCGACAATGCAAAAATCCCGGATTTCTTCTTGACAAAATATGTTTTATAGCTAAAACTTGGAAATCACGAGCGGATACTTTGACGATTACTTTACACGAGGAAGTTCTTTGACCGCAAGTTTTAGTTTTAAAACAAAAACTACGTCGCCCGGATTTTTCGACTGCGGCGTCGCGGAAACGGTATTCGCGTTCCGCAAGCGGATCGCCGGGATGAGCGGCCGCGACCGCCTGTTGGCGAAAACCGCGTATCACGCCGCTCCAATCAAGATGGGATTGAAGCCGGGGGCGCTTTTCTGCCTGGGAGGAAAGCCGGAATGCGACTCCGGCGCGCTGGCCGCCGGCGGGGGAATCGTCAGGCGCTGCCTGGGTCTGGATCTGGCGGACATGCTCACGCGGCGCGGCGACACGCTGGCGCTCGTTCATTGCCCCGTTCTGCTGGGCGAGGCGCTCGCTTCGGCGGAGGCGAGGGACTTGCTCGCGGAGGCGGGGTACCTGTTCGCTCCCGGAGAAACGGCCGCCGTCATCGATGGGGTCCGCGCACGCTGCCTGGGGGAGTCTTTTCCGCACGAGGTCGGATTGTTGCTCGGCTATCCGGCCGGCGATGTGCGCCGCTTCATGCGGCATGGGCGGGGGAGGGGCGGCTGCGGTTTCTACGGCTGGCGGGTTTACGGGGATTGGGCCCGGGCCGCGGAACGGGCGCGTCGGTGCCGGGAGGCGAAACTGCTGGCCGCGCGCCTGGTACTGTCCGGCGTCGATTGGGAGGAGCTCGGCCAGGCGCTGACCGGCGCGCGCGGGCTGCGGGACGTGGTTTGAACGACGGCGTTCATTTTTTTCGAGTCGACATGGTTGCCCGGCCCCGGCAGGCGTCCTCGGTTTTCAAACGCGCCGCCGGCAAATCATGTCGAGGGCTATGACTTTTTCCATAGAGGAGATGCGATG
The DNA here is from genome assembly GCA_031270685.1 of Planctomycetota bacterium. Classification (GTDB taxonomy): domain Bacteria; phylum Planctomycetota; class SZUA-567; order SZUA-567; family SZUA-567; genus JAIRTL01. Next base: position 6,143 of record JAISXA010000145.1, on the reverse strand, counting down.
GCGAAAATCCTGATCGTGTATTGGTCCGGAACCGGCAACACCGAAAGAATGGCCGAACTCATAACCGGGGGCGCGAAAGCCAAAGGCGCGGAGGTCGACTGCAAGCGCATCGGCGAATCGGGAGTGGGCGAGGCGCTGGGATACGATGTGGTCGCGATCGGTTCCCCTTCCATGGGGCAGGAGGTTATCGAGGAAAGCGAGGTCGAGCCTTTCGTCGAGGAGTTGAACGGCAAGATCGCGGGCCGCAAGTTCGCGATCTTCGGGTCCTACGGTTGGGGCGACGGCGAATGGATGCGCGTTTGGGCCGAGCGCATGCGCTCCTACGGGGCGGACCTGCTTGACGATGGATTGACGGTCAATGAATCGCCGCAGGGCGACGGCGAAACTCTCTGCCGCGAATGGGGCGAAAAACTCGCGGCGTTTTAGCGCGGCTTTTGTCGGAACTCCTTGGTTGGGCGGGCGTCCGTGCGGATCGGGCGCCTGCCGTGTTTTTGCCGTCCCGCAATTGCCGCCGGATTCCGGCATGCGCGGCGGCGGCGTTTCCGGTCGCGGCATTCCTCTTGCCTTGCCCGCGCCTTTGCCGGTACAATTATCGGAAAGCGAAAGTTTTGTCCGTTTGCCGGAAAAGGAGCGCATGTTTTCATGGTTGAATAGATACGCCGACATGCCGTTGGGCGTTTTGTCCCCGCTGCTCGAGATCCTGATCATCGCCGCGCTCGTGTTTTTCATGATCAGCGTCGTGCGCGGCACCCGCATCGCCAGGGGCTTGGCCCTCGTCGTCGGCAGTCTGCTTTTGATTCTTTTCGTCGTGTCGCAATGGCTGCGGCTCGACAATGTCCTGTGGCTCATCGAGAACTCGGCCGGCATTCTGGTCATCGGCCTGATCGTCATCTTCCAGCCGGAAATCCGCCATGGGCTGGTCCGGCTCGGCGAAACCGTCAATTTCTGGAACGCCCGCGAATCCTCCCTCGACCGGGAGATCGCCGACGCGGCGATGGCCATCGCCCGCAAGGGCGAGGTCGGCGGCCTGATCGTCATCGAGCGGGAGACGCAGATCAGCTCCTACATCGAAAGCGGCATCCAGCTCGACGCAATCTGCTCCGCGCCGCTCCTGCGCACGATTTTCACCAAGAACACGCCGCTTCACGACGGCGCGGCGATAATCCGCCAGGGGCGCATCGTCGCCGCGAACTGCCTGCTGCCCCTTTCGGAAAACGTCGAGGTCACCCGCGGCATGGGCACACGCCACCGCGCCGCGCTGGGAATGGCGGAGGAATCGGACGCCGTGACCGTGGTCGTGTCCGAGGAGACCAGGCAGATATCGGTGACCATGCACGGCGAGATCCTGCGCGACATCGATTACGAAAGGTTGCGCACCCTGCTCAAGGAAAACGTATACCGGAAATCCGCCGATAACGGGGAGGAGTGACCCGCCCCGGCCGAAACGCGCGACGCTTCCAAGGAACGCCGATGGACGACCCCAGCGCCAGTTACCGCAGTTTGAGCCACACCCAGGTCATACGCAAGTTCAAGCGCACCTCCGTGCCCAGGGACCGGCGCCGGGCCTATCTGGGGATTTCGCTCCTCGCCGGCATCCTGATGTGGGCGGGCATCGACCTCCGCCGCATGGAAGACGCCGTGATCGACGTTGAAATCGAGTTCCAGCGCCAGCTGCCCGCCGACTGGACCTTCGTCGCCCCGCTCGAGAACGCCGCGAAGGTGACCGTTCGCGGCTCGCGCCGGCAGCTGACCGCCATCCAGGAAGTGAATCTCATGATCCAGCCGGAATTGAGCGCGGAAGCGCTCTCCGGCGACATGTACAAGGGCAAGGTCGCGCTCCTGCCGTCGCAGGTTTCCGGCTTGCCGCCCGGGGTGGAAATCCGGGGCATAAGCCCCGCGGCGATTGACGTCAACCTCGCGCGCGTCACCACGCGCTACATCGGCGTCGAGGCCGGAGACATCACCGGCGAGCCAGCGCCCGGCTACGTGGTCGGCGCCGTCCGCCGCCCCGATCCGCCCGCGACCGCGGTCACCGGCCCCAAGCAGATTCTCGACAAGATCACCCCCGCCGACGTCGTGCGCACCAAAGCGTTCGACGTGCAGGACGGCAAGGGCGTGGTCGGCGGCATGGTCGGCCTGGAGCCGTTCGTGAAGGACGGCGAGACCATGCTGCCGATGGGGCAGGTCTATCTGTCGGTGGAGTTGGTGGAGATTCCCGCGGTCAGGGAATTCGAGCAGCAGCTCGACGTCAAGGCGATGATCGACTCCCCGTTCGACCGCTACGCCGGGCTCATTCTTTCCCCGCCGGCGGTGCGGGTCGCCATTTCCGGGCCGCAATCCCTGGTGGACAAGGTCAACCCCGGGGAAATCATCGTCTATGCCGACATCCGGGACCGGGTGCCGGCCGCTCCGGGCGAATTCAACATAAAATGCCGGACCATAGCCCCTCCGCGCATCCAGGTGACGAAAATCGAGCCCGATACGGTCAAATGGATCGCGAGGGAAGCGCCGCTCCCCGAGGGCGAGGGCACGGCGGAAGCCCGGCCGGCGGCTTCTAACGGATAGCGTTCGCCCTTGTTTTTTATTGTTGGCGGCCGCCAAATCCGGTAAAGTGCCTTGCGGCGGACTGGTGAAGGGAAGCGAACCCGCCGCCGAGTGATTTCCTTGGAGGAGAGAGTATGTTCTTTTCCGGCAGCTACGTCGCCCTGATCACCCCGTGGACCAAGGATCTTTCCGACATCGATTACGGGGCGCTGAAGGATCTTATCGAGTGGCAGATGGCTTCCGGCACGGACGGCGTCCTCCCGGCCGGGACCACCGGCGAATCCGCCACCCTCACCCACAAGGAACAGCACCGGCTCGTCGAGGAGACGGTCAGAATCGTGGCGGGGCGCGCCAAGGTCCTCGCCGGGGCGGGCTCCAACAGCACCGCCGAGGCGGCCTCCCTCGCCGAGCGCGCTAAAAACGCCGGTGCGGACGGCATCCTGGTGATCACCCCCTACTACAACCGCCCGACGCCGGAAGGCCTGTACCGGCACTTCGGAACCGTCGCCGAAAAGTGCGATCTGCCGATGATGATGTACAACGTTCCCAGCCGAACCGGCACCAACATGCTTCCGCAGACGGTCGCGCGGATAGCCAAGGCGTATCCTTCCATTGTCTGCGTCAAGGAGGCGTCCGGATCGGTGGATCAGGCGAGCCAAATCATCGACCTCACCGGCGGCAAGTTCGGGGTCATGTCCGGCGACGACTCCCTCGCCCTGCCGACGATCGCGGTCGGCGGCGACGGGGTGGTCAGCGTTGTCGCCAACCTGGCGCCGGCCGAAACGCGGCAAATGACGGCGGCGGCGCTCGCCGGCGATTACGCCACGGCCCGCGAACTGCATTACCGCCTGTATCCGTTGATGAAGGCGTGTTTCGTCGAGACCAACCCGGCCCCGACGAAGACCGCCCTGACAATGCTGGGCAGGATCGATGGCGGCATGCGGCTGCCGATGACGCCCCTGCAGCCGGAAAACGAGGAAATCATGCGCGCGGCGCTGCGGAAGGTCGGGCTTGTCCGATGACGCCGCCGCGCGGGTCGGGCGTTGCCTGCCCGGACGCGGCGAAGGGCCGTGCGCCGTCATTTCGGACATCCATTCCAATCTGCTCGCGCTCGAGTCGGTTTTGGCCGACATCGAGGCGCAGGGAATTGACGGCGTTTGCTGCCTAGGGGACATCGTCGGCTACGGCGCGCGCCCGGTCGAGTGCTGGCGGGCGGTCAAGGAACGCTGTCCGGTGATCATTATCGGCAACCACGAGCAGGCGCTGTCCGCCAAGGGCGTATCCCGCTTCCATCCCCGGGCGCGCGCCGCGATCGAATGGACCAGGGCGCGCATTTTCCGGGAAGAGGACGGCGAGGGGATTTTCAACAGCCTCGTCTCCCTGCCGATCGGCTTTACCTGCGGGGAACGGCTGTTCGTGCACGGTTCCCCGGCCGGGCCGACGATGGATTACCTCCTGCCCCGCGACGCCTTCGATTCCGAGCGCATGTCCCGTGAGTTCGAAAAGGTGGACCGCGTCGCCTTCAATGGGCACTCGCATATCCCCGGGGTCGTCGAACGCGGCGGCGCCTTCGTCCCTCCGGACGGCCTTGCCGGGGCGAGCTATGCGTTCGGCCCGCGGCCGGCGATCATCAACGTCGGTTCGGTGGGACAGCCCCGCGACGGCAATCCAAAGTCCTGCTACGTCATTGTCGAGGACAACCGGGTTCGCTACCGGCGCGTCGCCTACGACGCCGACAAGGCGGCGAAGGAAATTTTGGCCGAGCCGGAACTGGATCCCTTCCTCGGCTACCGGCTGCTCGAGGGAAGATAGCGAGAAACGGCATGACGAAGTTTGTTTTCATCACCGGCGGCGTGGTCAGTTCCCTCGGCAAGGGCGTGGTCTCCGCGTCGCTCGGCCAGCTCCTGAGCAGTCGCGGCATCGGGGTGTCGTTCCTCAAGTTCGACCCCTATCTCAACCGCGACGCCGGCACCATGAACCCCTACCAGCACGGCGAGGTCTTCGTCACCGAGGACGGGGCCGAAACCGATCTTGATCTCGGCCATTACGAACGTTTCGCCGGCGCGACCCTGGGCCGCCGAAACAACGTCACCACCGGGCAGATATACGGCGAGGTGCTCGACCGGGAGCGCCGGGGCTGCTACGGCGGCGAAACCGTACAGGTCATCCCCCATGTCGTGGACACGATAAAGGCGGCGATTCTCCGCGCCGCGGAGGACGGCCCGGACGTCCTGTTCGTGGAACTCGGCGGCACCATCGGCGACATCGAGGGCATGCCGTTCATCGAGGCGATTCGCCAGTTCATGCTCGACCGCCCCAAGGACGGTTCGGTCCTGTTGCATCTGGCGTTGCTGCCGGGATCGCCGGCGGGCGGGGAGATCAAGACCAAGCCGGCGCAACATTCGGCCCAGAAACTGCGCGAATGCGGGTTGCACATGGATTTCCTGCTCTGCCGTTCGGAGCGGCCGATGAGCTGCGGCGTGCGGGAAAAGCTCGCCCTCTATTCCAACCTCCGCGCGGACCGGGTCATCGACGTTCCCGACGTCAGGCTCATCTACGAGATACCCGACCGTCTGCACCGGCAGGGGCTCGACGACATGCTGTGCCGTCGCCTCGGACTCGAAAGCGCCGACGGCGACCGCGAGCCGTGGCGCTCCTTCGTCGCGGCCGCCGGAAACGGGGGCGTTCCCCTGCGGATCGCGGCGGTGGGCAAGTACACGGGAATGGCCGACTCGTACAAATCGCTGGGGGAGGCGTTGCTGCACGCCGCCGCTGCGAAAAACGCGAAGCTGCGGCTGGACTGGATCGGGGCGGAAGACCTCGAGGCCGGCGATCCGGCGGCGATTCTCGCGCCGTATTCCGGGGTCATCGTTCCGGGCGGATTCGGTTATCGCGGCGCGTCCGGAAAGATGCGGGCCATCCGTTGGGCCCGGGAGGGCGGGACGCCGTTCCTGGGGCTCTGTTACGGCCTGCAATGCGCGGTGGTCGAGTTCGCGCGGAACGTGTGCGGGGAAGCGGACGCCGTCAGCGCCGAATGGCTCGACGCCGCGCCCTTCGACGCCGCGAACAGCTGGATCACGCTGCTCGACAATCAGGGGAAGGCGACGCCGCTCGGCGGAACGCTTCGCCTCGGCGCGCAGCCGTGCGCGCTCGAACCGGGAAGCCGCGCCGCGAAGGCTTACGGCGCGGAGGCGGTCAGCGAGCGCCACCGCCACCGCTACGAGGTTAATCCCGAGAAGACGGCGCTGCTTGAGGAACGCGGCATGCGGATAACCGGCCGCCATCCGCCGAGCGGGCTGGTCGAGATAATCGAGCTTCCCGGCGACCAATGGTTTGTCGCGACCCAGGCGCATCCGGAGTTCAAGAGCCGTCCTCTCGCGCCGCATCCGCTGTTCCTGGCGTTCGTCGAAGCGGCGCTTGCGCAAGGCGCGCCGCGCGGCGCCTGACCCGCAATTTACGGGGATTTCCCGAAAGTGGACTTTTGAAGAAAATCAATCGAACCTCCGATTGATTTTCTTCAAAGTTTCAGGACGTTCGTCTCAGCGCCGCTTTTTTTGCGACGTCGCCGGTTCGGGTCGAGTTGACGGAAAACAACCCAT
>JAISXA010000138.1 GCA_031270685.1 Planctomycetota bacterium | reverse complement strand
AAAAATCGATTTCCTCCCCGGCATCGAATTGTGGGTTATGCGGGATCCCGGCATCGATTTGGCGACCGCCTGCGCCGGCGTCGCGGGTGGGTTGCTGGTCGAGGATGAAGGCGACAACGGCGTAGGAAATTTCATGGCCAGGGTTCTGCCGAAGGCGACGCGGGATCTCGACTCCGCCGCGCTCTCCCTGGCGGCCGAACGGCTCGGCATGTGGATCAGCGCCCAATCGGGGCGGAACAGCCTGCGCCTGCGCGGCGCCTTTCTCAACGACAATTGGCGGGAAGCGCTACCCCTGTTCGCCGAGGTGCTGACCCGGCCCGCCTTCGATCCGGTCAATGTCGAGGAGGCGCGCCGGGAGATGCTTGCCGAGATCGCGGCGCGGGACGAAGACCCGGACGCGCTGGCGGTCGAAAATGCGAACCGGCTCCTCTATCCCGGGCATCCCTACCGCCTAACGCCGCTGGGTTCGGCGGCGAACGTCTCCCGTTTCACGGCGGAGGACCTTGCCGCGCATTACCGACGCTTCATGCACCCGGGGAGCATGGTCATCGCCGTCGCCGGCAACATCGATCCCGGCGCGGTCCGCGACGCGCTCGCCGGGGTTTTGAAGGACTGGAAGACGGATTCCGCCGTCGTCGCGAAGCCGGCCCCGCCGCCGGCGGGACCGGCCTCCCCGGCGCTGGTGGTCGAGGAGCGCGACTTTTCGCAGACGCGGATCGTTTTCGGGTTCCAGGGAACGAGCTTCGACAGCAATGACGCCGCCCCGCTCGATGTGCTTTTGGGCTACCTTTCGGGAAGCGGCGGGCCGCTTTTCCGGAAGTTGCGCGACGAACAGAGCCTCGCCTATTCCGTCTTCGGCTGGGCGGGTTCGGGCGTGGGCGCGGGCGACGTTAAGTTCTATATCGGCACCGACCCCGCCAAGGCGGCCGTCGCTTTCGCCGGCATGAGGAAAATCATCGAGGACGCGGCGGCCAACGGGATCGCCGAAAAGGACGTCGACGACGCGCGCCGCTACCTGCTTGGCCGGCATAAATTTTCGAAACAGGGAATCGGCGACCAGGCGGAATCGTTGCTTTCGAACCTTTTGAACCGGGCGGGAAAGGATTTCGACGGGAAATACCTGGCCGCGATCGAGGCGGTCACGCCGGACGATGTCCGTCGCGTCGCGAAACGCTTCCTCGATTTCGACAAGGCGGTCTATTCGCTGGTGGGTCCGGCCGCGTCGCTGGACGCGGTGCGCGGCACGCTCCGGAAGGTCAGAGCCGCGGACGGCGCCCCATGACGTCCCGAGCGAAGCGCGTCACCCCGCGCGGGCTTCGTCGGTGCGGCCCGAAGCGTAGCGCATGATCTTCTCCTCGTCCAGGCCCTCTTCGCGTTTGATGACGGCGTGTATCCGCCCTTCGCACATGACCGCGACCCGGTCGGCCATGGCGAGCACCTCGGGAAGTTCGGAGGAGATGAGGATTATCGCCATGCCCGAATCGGCGAGCCTGCGGATCAGCGCGTAGATTTCCGATTTCGCACCGACGTCGACGCCGTGGGTGGGTTCGTCGAGAATAAGGATCTTCGGATTGACCGCCAGCCACCGGGCGATAATGGTCTTTTGCTGGTTGCCGCCGGAAAGGCTCGACACCGGGTGGAAAAGGGACTCGGTCTTGATGGAAAGCGCTTTGGCGTATTCCCTCGCCATGCCGAGCGAGCGGTTGAGGTTCAGGATGCCCCAGCGCCGGTACGCGGGGAGGGCTCCGATTTCCATGTTGAAGCTGATGGCGAGCTGCATGAAAAGGGAGAGGTTCTTTCTGTCCTCCTGAAGCATGGCGATGCCGGAGAGCATCGCCTGCCTGGGCGAACGGAAACGGACCGCCTTGCCCTCGAAGGCGATTTCGCCGCCTCGCGACGGAGATGCCCCGATGAGGGAGCGCATGGTTTCGGAGCGTCCCGCGCCGACCAATCCGGCGAAGCAGAGGATCTCCCCCTGGTTGAGATCGAATGAAACATCCTCGAATCCGGGACCGCTGAAATTCCTTACCGAAAGGACAATGTCGGTTCCGGGCGAGCGGGGCACGTGCTTCCGGTCGAGTTCGCGGCCGACCATCATCTGGATCAGCCGGTCCTCGCTGGCTTCCGCCCCGCCGATGGTGCCGACGTAATGGCCGTCGCGGAGCACGGTGATGCGGTCGGCGATGCGGATGACCTCGTCCAGCTTGTGCGAAATGAAGACGATGCCGATTCCGTGCGCCTTGAGGTTTTCAATCACCCCGAACAGGCGTTCCGTCTCGTTTCGCGACAACGAGGAATTCGGCTCGTCCATGACGATCACCTTGGCGTTCTTGGTCATCGCCTTGGCGATCTCGACCAGTTGCCGCTGTGAAATGGCAAGCCGGTCCATCCTGGCCCGGGGGTTGACGTTCAACCCGACGCGGGCCAATGCTTCGCGCGCGTCGCGGGTCAGCCGCTTCCAGTCGATGACGCCCATCCTGGTGGGCATTCTTCCCATGTAGAGGTTCTCGATCACCGTCAGGCTCGGAAGCGCCGAAAGCTCCTGGTAGATGATGGCGATCCCCGCATCCATCGACTGGCTGGGATTCGAGAAATGCACCTCCCCGCCCTGGAACCGGATCGATCCTTCGTCCTTCGCGTAGACGCCGCCGAAAATCTTCATCAACGTGGACTTGCCCGCCCCGTTTTCGCCAACCAACGCGTGGACCTCGCCCGGATACAGGTCGAAATCCACGTTTTCAAGCGCCTTGAGGCCGCCGAAACGCTTGGATATTCCCTTGAGCCGCAAAATAGGATCCACGGTTGAACCTCCGGCGAAGCGCCTGCCCGAACCGCATTATTAAGGATAAAGAACTGAAGTTTTGCAAAGTGGCGATTAAACCGCCAATCGCTACTTTGCAAAAAACGAAAACGCCCGCGCCGCAAGGGTTATGATTTTTACAAATTGGGCATTCGGCGGTTTGAATGCCCAATTTGTAAAAATTCAGTAAAGAAGACACGGAGGAGGCGGAGGACACGGAGAATCATACCCGCCCGATTCCCTGTGCCCTCCGCGCCTCTGCGGGGCGAGAAAACGGAACTGACGCCTTCACTTCGATTCGGAACGGCGCCGGCGTCGGATTCACTTCGCCGGCGGGGTCCAGTCGGCCGGCGGGGTCCACCAGTCGAGGTAGTCGTCCCTGGTGACGAACGGCATGTCGTTGAACAGCCGGGCGGCCGGCGGAACGACGCCGCCGACAATGTAGTTGTACAGACGGATGGCCGGATCGTGGCCCTGGGCATAGGGACCCTGGCCGATGGTGCCGGTGATCACGCCCTTGGCGACGTATTCCATGACCTCATCCATGAAGTCGTAGCATACGATCTTGATCTGGCCGGCCTTGCCGCGTTCCTCGACGGCGCGGGCCATGCCGAAGCTGCCACCGGCGGCGGAGAAGATGCCGGCGAGGTCGGGATGCGCGAGCATGAAATCCTGCGCCTGGCCGTAGGCGATGTCGGCCTGGTCGCGCGTTTCCATGCGGCCGACGATTTCGGAACCGGGCGCGAATTCGGCGAGCGCCTCCTCGAAGCCGAGGCGGCGCTGTTCATGCCCCTCGACGGAGAAGAACCCGGTCTGAACCGCGACCTTGCCCTTGCCGCCGATAAGCCCGGCCATGACCTTGCCCGCCTCGCGGCCCTGGAGATTAAGGTCGGCGCCGACGAAAAACAGCCGCTTGTTGGGCTCGGTCGTCTCGACGTTGAAGGTGGCGACCGGGATGCCGGCGTCGACGGCGCGGTTGATGTAGGGTACGAGGCCGGAATCTCCCGCGACGGTGGCTATGGCGTCGTAGCGCTGGGCGATGCAGGCTTCGATGGTGTTGCCGAAGAAGTCGGAGGTGTGGGCGTCGCCGGCCGGGACGATCCAGTCGACGGTGCAATTGAGCGGGGCGAGTTCGGCCTTGGCGTCGAGCGCGCCTTCCTTCACCGGAATCCAGAAGGGATTGTTTTCCATGCCGATGACGGCGATCTTGATGGGGAGGTCGGATTTCTTGTCGATGGGTTTGACCTGGCCGACATCCGGAAGGGCGACCACGGACGAGTCGAAGGCCGGTCCGGGCGGAAGGTCGCGCTTTTGTCCGGCCATGGCGGCGGCGCAAAGCGCCAAAACCGCGAACACCAACCACGCCTTGCTTCTTGCCATTGCGTTCTCCTTTTGGCTGAAAGGAACAACAATCTTTCCGCCCCGGCGACGCGCCGGGCGGAAAGGGGAGGACGAGGGCGTCAGCCGCGCCGGCGCCGCAACCCGTCTATGGCGACCGCGAGGATGATGACGACGCCGATGGAGACGGTTTGCAGGTACACGGGAAGGTGCAGCAGGACGAAGGCGTTTTTGAGCACCGCCATGATGGCGGCGCCGAATACCGCGCCGACGATGGTGCCTTCGCCGCCCGAAAGGCTGGTGCCGCCGATGATCACCGCCGCGATCACGTCAAGCTCGTTGCCGGAGCCGGCGTTGGTTACCGCCGCGCCGACCAGGCCCGCGCCCATAAGCCCGGCAAGGGCGCACAGGAAGCCGGTGAGGGTGTAAACGAAGATCTGGACGTTGTCGACGTTCACGCCGGTGAGGCGGGCCGCCTCGGCGTTAGCGCCGACGGCGTAAATCTGGCGGCCGAGAACGGTGTAGACGAGAAACAGGCTGCAAACCGCGAGCAGGATGATCATGATGATGACCTGGACGGGAACTTCGAACCCTTCCCAGCCGATCTTTCCCATGCCGATGTAATTCACCAGTTCGTCGCGCATGGGGATGTTCGAGGCGACCGCGCCCTTGATGCCGGTGGCGAGCAGGTAGGTCAGTCCGCGCCCGATGGAAAGCATGCCCAGGGTGGTGATGAACGGGTTGACCTTGAGCTTGGTGATTATAAGTCCGTTGCCGAGGCCGATTAGGCCGCCCATGAGGATCGCGGCGGGAATCGCGATCCAGGGACTGTGGTTGGTGAGGAACACGGTTTCCGATTTGAACATCATCCGCGCGGCGAGCATGCCGGTGACGCCGAGCGTGGAGCCGATCGACAGGTCGATGCCGCCGGTGACGATGATCATGGTCATGCCGCAGGCCATGACGGTGATGGTGGACATGTTTCGCAAAATGTTGAATAAGTTTTCCGATCCGAGGAAATACTCGCTCTTGAACGCCATATAAAATACGAGCGCGGCAAGCGCGATGAACGCCCCGGCCTCGCGGCGTTGGAACAGTCTCCGCCATAACGGCGCCTCGAGATAGTCGTTATAGGCGCTCATGGCGTCGGCCTCCCGGGTTGAAAATGCGCCGCGGCGTCGATAACACGCCGATCCGGTCCGATATTGCGGACTTTTGGAGAGAATCAAACAAACCGCCGTATGATTCTCTCCAAAGTCTCCCAGGGTTACATTTTCCGTCGAGAATTATTACCTGGTCGGGGGTATCACCCGACCTGATGAAAAATCAACCCGTTGAGCCGTAAACAGTAACATCTTTGGAGAAAATCGGGCGGCGGTTGGCCCGATTTCCTCCAAAAGTCCGCATATTGGGAGTCGCATTGTAAAAACGTGTGCAGCATTTGTATTTTGGAATGCTCCAGTATATACCGTTCTTTTCACGCTTAAGCAAGGAAAAAGGGAACAAATTTCCGGCCGGTTAAAAGTGGACTTTGAAGAAAATCAATCGAACCTCCGATTGATTTTCTTCAAAGTTTCAGGACGTTCGTCTCAGCGCCGCTTTTTTTGCGACGTCGCCGGTTCGGGTCGAGTTGACGGAAAACAACCCAT
>JAISXA010000053.1 GCA_031270685.1 Planctomycetota bacterium | reverse complement strand
GCGCTTGGATCGATTTCCTTTAATAAACGTGAGGTGTCGGCTTTTTCTGAATCACGATTATATCCTCTTGACACCAGACTTCATAACAGGAAATCGGGCGGCGGTTGGCCCGATTTCCTCCACAAGTCCGCCAAAAGGGAAAAAGGACAAATTAATTATTGCGGTGAAACGCGTTTCCGTTATACTATGCGGCAAATCCACAACACTGCGACTAACGATTTGACCGCCTTCGTTTCAATGGGTTGCTTATTGTTGACTTTTGGAGAAAATCAAACAAACCGCCGTTTGATTCTCTCCAAAGTTTCCCGGGGTTCCATTTTCCGTTGGAATTATTGCCTGGTCGGCGGTATCGCCCGACCTGATGGAAAATCAACCCGTTGATCCGTAAACAGTAACATCTTTGAAGGAAATCGGGCGGTGGTTGGCCCGATTTCCTCCAAAAGCCCATTTTCTCCAAAAGTCCAAAAATCCATGAAAGGGGAGCGAAGTGGAATACAAGGACTTCGATGAAAGCTTTTCGCTGGCCGGCAAGACGGCGCTGGTCACCGGGGCCGGGTCCGGACTGGGGAGGGCGACCGCCATGATGTTCGGCCGGAAAGGCGCGGATCTCGCGTTGGTGGACATCAATGCCGCCGCCGCGAACGAGACCTCCGGCCTGATGGCTTCCTATGGCCGCAAGATTGTATGTCTGCAATGCGACGTGGCCAACGAGGAGGATGTGGAAAAAATGACCGCCGATGCGGTGGCCGCCTTGGGCAGGATCGACATCCTGATCAACTGCGCCGGAGTCGGTTTTCTCGACGACGCGGAAAACCTGTCCATGGAAATATGGGACAAAACCATGGCCGTCAATCTGCGGGGCGCGTTCATGGTCGCCCAGAAGGTGGGCCGGCGGATGATCGGGCAGGGGGGCGGCAAAATAGTGAACTTCGCCTCGCAGGGGGCGCTGGTGGCGTTGGACAACCATTCCGCCTACAACGCCTCGAAGGCGGGCATGCTCGGTCTTACCAGGACGCTTGCCTACGAGTGGGCGCGATTCAACATCCAGGTGAACGCGGTGTCGCCGACGGTCATCGTGACCGAGTTGACCGACCGCACCTGGGTCGGCGAAACGCGGGAAAAATTCCTGCGCTCGCTGCCGGCCGGCCGTTTCGGGCATCCCAACGAGGTCGCCGCCGCCGCCCTGTATCTTTCCAGCGACGCGTCGAACCTGGTCACCGGCGCGAATCTCGTCATCGATGGCGGGTACACCATCCAGTGATGTCCGCCGCTCCTTTCCAACAGCCATTAGCAGAACGGAGGAGGAACACACCATGAACGAGGCCAAGGCCCCGGCCGGCATGCCCGAAACCATGAAGGCGCTGGTCGTTCGCGGACCGGGCGATTACCGGCTCGAGGAAATTCCGGTTCCCGCCTGCGGCGGCGACGATGTCGTCATCAAAGTCATGGCCAGCGGCATTTGCGGCAGCGACATCAAGTGTTGGCACGGCAGCCCCTATATTTGGGGCGGCGCCGGGCGCGGGAAGTACATTCAGGAACCGGTGGTGGCGGGGCACGAGTTTTTCGGCAAGGTCGTCGCCGTCGGGCCGGCGGCGGCGAAGAAACACGGCGTCGCGCTCGGCGACTACGTCGTGCCGGAACAGATCGTTCCCTGCGGCGTCTGCCGGCTGTGCCGGACCGGGGCGTACAACATCTGCCAGCAGCACGACATATTCGGCTTCATCAAGGATCGGGCGGAAGGCGGTTTCGCCGAATACGCCCGCCTCCCCATCAAATCGCGGATCCACAAATTCCCCGAGGGGTTCGATCTCGACGTCGCGGCCTATATCGAACCGCTCGGCTGCGCCATCCACGCGGTTGAGCGCGCCAATGTGCAATTCGCCGACGTGGTCGCGGTGGCGGGTCTCGGCCCGGTGGGCCTGGGCATGCTCCAGGCCTGCGTCCTGAAGAACCCGAAGGAGGTGATCGCCATCGATCTCCAGGACAAGCGGCTCGGACTCGCCAGGGAATACGGCGCCACCGTCTGCCTCAACCCCGCGAAGCAGGATGTCGAAGCCGAGGTCGACCGCCTCACCGACGGTTACGGCTGCGACGTCTACATCCATGCCAGCGGCAACCCGAAGGGCGTCCTCCAGGGTCTGCGCGTCATCCGCAAAGGCGGCCGCTACGTCGAATACAGCGTGTTCAGCGAAGACGTCACCGCCGACTGGAGCATGATCGGCGACGGCAAGGAGATCGACATCATCGGCGGCCACTTAAGCCCCTGGGACTGCTACGCCTCGGCGATCCGCTTTCTCCATGACGGCCGCATGAACGCGGCCCGGTTGATCACCCACCGCCTGCCCCTGGACCAGTGGCTCGACGGCTTCAAAATGGTGGAGAAGGGGAGCGAATCGATCAAGGTGCTTCTCATCCCCTGACGGCGGTTTCGACCTTGGCGTTTTGGCGCGGTTTTCATATCGGGAAGGAGGGACCGGAAGGAGGAATCGGGTCTGGCGAGGTTGTCTGATGATTGGGAATCGAAAGTCCCCACAGGAGGAGAATCCATGAAAAGAATTTTGGCGGCGATCCTGTTGTTCGCCGTGTTGGCGACGGCGGCCGCGGCCGGCGATTACAACTGGAAGCAGCAAAGCGGCAAGACCATCAAGATCATCTTCGTGCAACACACCTACGCCGAAGGCATGCTCAAGAAAATCCCCGAATTCGAGGCGCTGACCGGAATCAAGGTCGACTATTCCATCATGCCCGAGGAAAACCTCTTCGACAAGCTCACCACCTCGCTGTCCAGCGGAACCTCCGAGCTTGACGTCATCATGATCCCCCACTACAACATCTGGCAGTACGCGGGGTCGGGGTTCCTGGAACCGCTCGACAACTTCCTGAACGACAAGACGCTCTACAACCCCGCCTACGATTTCGACGACTTCTTCCCGGCCCTGCGCGACCTCAACCGCTGGGACTGCGTGCCCGGCCACAAGGTCGGCACCGGCAACCAGTGGCTCATGCCGGTCGGCTTCGAATACAACGGCTTCATGTACAACACCGAGGTCTTCAAGGAACAGGGCGTGAAACCCCCGAAGACCCTTGAGGAAATGTACCAGCTCTGCGTCAAGTTGAACGAGTTCGAAGGCCCCGGCACCTACGCCATGGCCGTCCGCGGCGTCCGCCACTGGAACGCCATCGTCCAGGGCTTCATCACCACCTTCACCAACTTCGGCGCCAAGGACATGGATTTCGAGAACGGCGTTCTCGTCTCCAAGGTCAACTCCCCCGAATCCGTCGCCGCGCACGAATACTGGCTCAAATGCCTCTGGGCCGGCGGACCAACCAACTACCTGACCCAGACCTGGGCCCAGAGCGGCGCCGACTTCGGCGCGCGCAAGGCCGCGTTCCTCAACGACGCCGACAACCTCGGCTATCCCACCAACTTCCCCGGCCGCACCCAGGAATCGGGCAAGCTGGCCTTCGCCCCGGTCCCGTCGCTGAAGGGCGACGACAACTGGCAGTGCAACCTCATCAACTGGGGCCTCGGCGTCAGCGCCAACTCCAGGATGAAGGACGCCGCGTGGCTGTTCGTCCAGTACTTCACCGGCCCCGAATACCAGGCCTGGTCCTCCACCGAGTGGAGCTCCATCGACCCGCCGCGCAAGTCGGTGTTCGACAACCCGAAGTTCCAGGAAGTCATCGCCAAGAACATCGGCTTCAGCGAAGCCCTGGCGGTCAGCGTCCCGAAGGCCACCGCTCTCGAAACGCCCCACCCGATGTTCGGCGAAATCTACACCACCTGGCAGTCGGCCATCCAGGACATGTATTCCAGGAAGGTGGGGGTCAAGGAAGGTTTGGACAAGCTGAAAATCGAAATCGACGCCATGCTCCGCGAATACGACGAGGAGGTCGGCGGCTGATTCGCGCGGCTGGTTCGCGCACTTCTCCCTTCGGGGGAGCCGGAGGCCGCGTCTTTGGCTCCCCCTTTTCGTCGAGCGCCCTGAAACTTTGGAGGGAATCGAACGGCGGTTTGTTTGATTTTCTCCTAAAATCCACCTGATGGGAGGGTTTGCGTTGAGCATGGACAACATCGATATGGCCGCCTACCGCAAAAGGCCGTTCCTGGTCAGGGCTCGGCCGTATTTCATCATTCTTCCGGCCCTGCTGCTGACCATCGGCATTCTCTATCCGTTCCTGACCGCCATCTACTATTCCCTGACCAGCCTGAACCTGCAGCGGCCGGGCGCCATGCGCTTCGTGTGGTTCCAGAACTGGATCCGGATGTTGAGGGAGGAGGCGTTTTGGCATGCCGTCCGCGTCACGCTGCAGTATGCCCTCACCGCCACCTTCATCGAACTCGCGCTGGGGCTCGGCCTGGGGTTGGCGATCTGCCGCCGCGACAACTGGTTCGCCCGCCTGCTGAAAGTCTCGCTGGTTTTTCCGCTGATGATCGCGCCGGTGGTGGCGGTCATCATCTGGCAACTCATGACCTCCAACACCATCGGCATTCTCGAGAAACTCCTCAACCTCTTCGGAGTGTACAAATTCCGCTGGGCGTCGTCCGCCGACACCGCGATGTTCACCGCCATCATGATCGACGTCTGGGTTTACACGCCGTTTATCCTCATCCTGGTGATCGCCGGCATCAATTCCCTGCCGAAATCCCCCTTCGAGGCGGCCAGGGTCGACGGCGCCTCGGAGTGGTTCACCTTCAAAAATCTCACGCTTCCCATGTTGAAGCCGTTTCTTTATATCGCGCTCATCTTCCGCCTCATGGCCGCCATGCAGGAATACGGCATTATCTGGGCGCTCACCCGCGGCGGTCCCGGCGACACCCTGCTGAACCTTTCCGTGACCACCTATATCCGCGGCTTCACCCAGTACCGCTTCGGACAGATGATCCCCTACGTGCTCACCCTTTGGGTCATCGTTTACATCGTGAGCCAGATCCTGGTCCGAAAATGGCTGAAAGTGCAAAAAACCGCCGGCGGGAGGTGACCGCGCCGGGGTTGCGCCGCGCCTTCCGCCCGGCGCCCGACAGTTAGAGGATAACAAGCATGCGTGAATCATGGATTGGCGGGTTGTTCAGGAACTCCGTCCTGGCGCTATGGACGCTGTTCGCGCTGTTCCCGCTGTTGTGGATGGTGCTGCTCAGCTTCAAATCCGACGCGGAGATGTTCAACACCACCTTCGTTTTCACCCCGACCCTGGACAACTACCGCTTCGTCCTGTTGCACACCGATTATTTCCGTTGCTTCCTGGACAACCTGATCGTCTCCGGCGGCGCGGTCGTTCTGTCGGTGCTGGTCGGCGTTCCCGCCGCTTACGCCCTCGCCCGCTTCAAATTCAAGGGCAAGGAGGACCTGGCCTTCACCATCCTCTCCTTCAAATTCGCGCCGGAGATGCTGGTGGTGCTGCCGCTCTTGATCATCTACAACCGGATCGGCCTGTACGACACCTACATCGGCTTGATCTGGGTGTATCAACTCATCACCATGCCGCTTCTCATCTGGGTTTTGCGCGGCTATTTCGAGGACATTCCCGAGGAGGTCGAACAGGCGGCGCAGCTCGACGGCTACCAGTGGCATCACATCTTCATGAAAATCCTGTTGCCGCTGATCCGTCCCGGGCTGGTTGCGGCGGCGCTCCTGTCCTTCATCTTCGCCTGGAACAGCTTCACCTTCTCCCTGCTCCTCGCCGGCATCAGGATCATCCCGGTGACGGTCGAGGCGTTGCGCTACATCGGCACCGACACCGTGCGCTACGGACAGATGGCGGTGGCGGCGACGGTGACGGCGCTTCCGGAGGTGATCCTGGCGCTGCTCATCCAGAAGCATCTCGTGCGCGGCCTGTCTTTCGGCGCGGTCAAGGGGTGAGCTTCCCCGCGACCCGCGGGAGCGAATGGAAAACGCCGCGGGATCAGAATGGCCGCGTACCGCGCCGGAGCTTGGACTGCAGGGTCTTCCTGGTTATTCCCAGCCGTCGCGCCGCTTCGCTCTTGTTGCCGCCCGTTTCCTCCAGCGCCTCCCTGACCGCCGCGCCTTCCAGTTCGTCCAGGGTCATTCCCGTTAGGCGTCCGGTCCACGCCGCGCCGGCATCCTGTTCGACCAGGGCGGGCGGCAGTTCCCGTTCGCCCACGTATTCGCCCATAAGCAGGACGACCGCCCGCTCCACCGTGTTCTCCAGCTCGCGCACATTGCCCGGCCACGAATGCTTCAACAGCCGGTCCATGGCCGCCGGGGTGAAGCCCTTCACCAGCTTCCCGTTCTTCTTCGCGAACTGCTTGAGAAAGTGGGAGGCGAGGAGCGGGATGTCCTCCACCCGTTCGCGCAGGGCGGGCAGGCAGAACGTCACCACGTTGAGCCGGTAAAAAAGATCCCGCCGGAATTTGCCCGCCTCGACCTCCCGCTGCAGATCGCGGTTGGTCGCGGCCGCGATGCGCGCGTCGACCTTGACGGCGCGGTCGCCGCCGACGCGCTGCAGCTCCCGTTCCTGGATGACCCGGAGCAGCTTGGCCTGCATCGGGAAGGACATTTCGCCGATTTCGTCCAGGAAGATCGTGCCCTGGTTCGCGGCCAGGAATTTGCCGTCGCGCTGCCGGTCCGCCCCGGTGAACGCCCCCTTTTCATGGCCGAACAGCTCGGATTCGAGAAGCGTCTCGGAAAGCGCCGCGCAGTTGATGGCGACGAACGGGCCGGTGGCTCGATTCGAGTTGGCATGGAGCATTTTCGCGATCACCTCCTTGCCGGTTCCCGATTCGCCGGAGATGAGGACGGTCGCCTCGGAGGGGGCGACGGCCGCCACGGTTTCCAGTATGGCCGCCATGGCGCGGCTACGGCCGATGACGCCGCGGTCGTCGAACGCTCCGGACAAAGCCGCCCGCAACGCCCGGTTTTCCTCCCGCATCATGGCGTGATCCAGCGCCCGGTCCATGGTCAGCTTGAGCTCGTCGAAGTCTAGGGGCTTGACCAGGTAGTCGTACGCGCCGGCCTTGATCGCCGCCACCGCGGTTTCGATGCCGGAATAGGCGGTCATGATGATGATGGGGATGGAAGGGTTGTACGCCTTGATTTCCCGCAGGGCGTCGATGCCGCTGATGCCGGACATCCGCACATCCATCAGTACCAGGTCGAAAGGCTTCTCCCGGCAGCGGGCGACCGCGCCCTCCCCGTCATAGACGCCTTCCGCCCCGTAGTCCCGGTCGGAAATCAGGGTGACCAGCGTGTCGCAGTGATTTTTGTCGTCGTCGACCACCAATACTTTCACCCTCGGCTCCTTGGCCATGCCCTGCTCCCGGTTGTCGTCTTGAAAGAAATTTCCCCGTTCAGGCGCGTCCGCGGGAAGAGAGGTGAATGGTGAAGGCGCTGCCCGACCCGGGTGCGCTTCTGACCGAGATCCGCCCGCCGTGCCCCTCTACGATCCGGTGCGCCACCGCCAGCCCGAGACCCGTACCCGACGCCTTGGTGGTGAAATAGGGGTTGAAAATGGAGGCCAGCACCTCCCTGGACATGCCGACGCCGTCATCCTCGACGGTGAGCGTGAAATCGTCCCCCTCCTCGCGGGCGACTATTCGCAGGGCGCCGCCCGGAGACATGGCCTGGACCGCGTTCAGGAACAAATTGAGGAGAACTTGCGTGAAACGCTCCGGGTTCAGCCGCAGGCGGGGAGCCGCCAGGTCCGGCGTGAAATCCACCCGGATGTTTTTCCCCGCCAGGTCCGCGCTCGCCAGGCGCAGGGCATGGCGGATCACTGCATTGACGTCGGCCAGCTCGGTCTTGACCACGTTGGGACGGGCGAATTCGAGAAGCTCCGAGACCACGGCATTGAGGTGGTTCACCTCGGTTATCAGCGTCTTGGCCGACTCCTCCTCCTTCCCGCCCTTCGGAAGCTTCCTGGCGATATAGGTGGCGATGCATTTTATCGTGCTGAGCGGATTGCGGATCTCGTGCGCGACGCCGGCCGCCAGATTGCCGAGGGCGGTCAATTTTTCGTTCCGCTGCACTTCGGCCTGGAGGAACTTCACTTCGCCGATGTCGCACAGGATGAAGATGTGGCCGCGCAGCGCGCCCTCCGCGTCCCGGAGCTGCGCCGCGCTCAAACGGATCGGCAGCGATTTGTTCCCCGGCAGCGCCAGTTCCGTCTCCCGGTCGAGCACTTTCGCCCCGTCCGCAAGTTCGGAAATGATCGCCTTCCATTCCAGGCAGGGGATATCCGGGAGGGACGCCCCCACCCCTGCCTGGCCGCCTTTCCCCAGCATGGACAGGGCGACCGAGTTGACGATTTCAATGGCCCCCCGGGCATCGCTGGTGATCAGGCCGAGGGGAAGATTGCTGATGACTTCGGCGTTCAGAACCTGCGCGTCCATCAGCAACCGCCTTGAACGCTGGTAGTTGTGCGCCCAGAACATGGAAATGAAGCCGCCGAAGCCGAGCGCCGCGACGACCAGCGCCGAGACGACCGTGTTTTGGAAATCCCTGGCCAAGGCTTCCTGAAAGGGTTTTTGATCCAGGCCGACGAGAACGGAATTGTTCCGTTCGGCCCCCCCGGACACAGCGGGACGCGCGGGTTCCCGCTGCCCGCCCCTCCGATGATGATGGCCGTGTCCCATGCCCGGCATCATGTCGTGGGAATCCCGCAGGGGGGCGAACGCGCGCCGCACCTCGAACGTCGGCGTGTCGGGGGAATACGCCGCGCCCCAGTCGGCCTGTTGCGCGTCCTCAAGCGGGATGACGGATTGTCTTGACAGGAATGTCCCGAGTTGGTTTCTGTCGCTGTGCGCCAAGACTTTTCCCTCGGCGTCGACCACCGCGACATACACGGTTCCGGGCTGCTTGGCCGTCTCTTCCACCAGGGATTGCAAGAGATCCTTTTCGCCCCGGTTGCCCATCCAGGTTCTGGTTCCCGCTTCCAAGGCCCAGATGATCGCGTTGGCCCGGCCGATGAGGTTGTTCGCCATGTGCTCCTTCTCCCGCGCGGCGTCCCTGGTCGCCAAGTAGGCGATGGCCAGTCCCAGAACAACCGATACGCCCACAATCAACCAGGGCGAAAGGCCGAAAAGGTTGCGCGGACGGCGCAACCATTTTCCCGCCGGCGAATTCATGAATAATGATCCTTATCGTGGACTCTTGAAGCGGACTTTTGGAGAAAACCGGGCCAACCGCCGCCCGGTTTCCTCCAAGGATGCTACTGTTTACGGATCAACGAGTCGATTTTCCATCAGGTCGGGCGATGGCGCCGACCAGGCAATAATTCCCGGCGGAAAATGGAACCCCGGGAAACTATCGTGCGGCGGCGCGCGCCGCCTGCATCCTTTTTACCCACTTCAACCTGAATAAACGCATACTTTTTTCGCAGCGCGGCGCGGGCAATTTTATGCTGAAGTACTATTAACCATCTTCAACCCATTGCAAGACAATGCGTTGCGGTTTCATTTTAAAAATGGCAAGCGCATTGCATTATTTTCCAACATCAAGGCAATTTGCAAGTTTTTTTCCTTTTTGGCGATTCGTTATGCTCGGATGTTCTTTCGCCGCATTGGGAGGATGGCATGGCTGGCTCGGAATGCTTGCCGGGCTGGCGCTCCTCTTGGGCGCCATTTGCGGATTGTTATATCTTGCCGAAGCCAGGAGAAAGCACGGCGACCGGAAGGACTCGCTTGGCATTCTGCGCCGAAGGCTGGCCTCCGGCGAGATCACGGCGGAGGAGTTCGCCAACCTGAGGCGGTATTTGTGACTTGTCAATTCAGCGGACTTTTGGAGAAAATCAAACAAACCGCCGTTTGATTCTCTCCAAAGTTTTTTGGGTTTGCATTTTGCGTCGGGAATTATTGCAAGGTCGGCGGTATCGCCCGACCTGACGAAAAATCAACCCATTGGTCCGTAAGCAGTGACATCTTTGGAGGAAATCGGGCGGTGGTTGGCCCGATTTCCTCCAAAAGTCCAC
>JAISXA010000266.1 GCA_031270685.1 Planctomycetota bacterium | reverse complement strand
ACTGCTTACGGACCAATGGGTTGATTTTTCGTCAGGTCGGGCGATACCGCCGACCTTGCAATAATTCCCGACGCAAAATGCAAACCCAAGAAACTTTGGAGAGAATCAAACGGCGGTTTGTTTGATTCTCTCCAAAAGTCGACTTTGCCCGGCGGGCGTATTTTTCCGGATGGCGCACTCGCCACGCTGCAATCTTCCGGAACCCGCGCCCGGCGGCCCAACGATGCCGCGGCGGGCATCTTTCGCCGTAATCCGTACAGCTTAAACTTTTTTTCACGAAAAGCAACTCCGCATAGCCGAGGAAACCATCGCCGGGACTCCTCCCTACGGCTCCCGGAAAGCGCGCTCCCCGCCGTCGCCCGGCGGCGGGGAGCCATCGAGCGCAAAGGGTCCGATCGCGGTGCGGACCAGGGCGGTCATCACCGCCCCGGCGCCAAGGGCGAGGCCGATGTCGTCGATGAGGGTGCGGACGTAAAATCCGCTGGAAACGGTCGTGAGCAGGCGCCCGGTCCATCCGTCGAAAGCCTCGAGCGACAATTCGTGGACCATGGCCTTGCGCGGCGAGCGCTCCACTTCGATTCCCCGCCGCGCCAGCTTGTACAACGGCGTCCCGTTCCGTTTCAAGGCGCTGTGCATCGGCGGCACCTGCTCTATCCCGCCAACGAATTTCGACATGGCGGCGGATATTTTTTCCCGAGCCACCGGGGGGTCGACCACACGTCGCCAACCCGCCACCGGATCGCCGGCGGAATCCTGGCTGACCGTCCGTTCTCCGAGGCGGAACTCCGCCCGGTAGGTTTTCCGGAACGACTGGATGTCGTCAAACAGGCGGGTGGCCAAGC
The DNA here is from genome assembly GCA_031270685.1 of Planctomycetota bacterium. Classification (GTDB taxonomy): domain Bacteria; phylum Planctomycetota; class SZUA-567; order SZUA-567; family SZUA-567; genus JAIRTL01. The sequence goes on along the minus strand of JAISXA010000266.1, from coordinate 8,523 downwards.
CGGCAGTGACCAGCAACAGACCTTCGGCCATGGGGTCGAGAGTTCCGGCGTGGCCGACGCGCTTCAGTCCCAACCGTTTGCGCATCATTTTCACCACATCGTGGCTGGTCACGCCCTTGGGCTTGTTCATCGGCCATATGCCGGGGACCCGATCGAGCAGTGCGAGGGGATTTTCGAGAAACGCGCGCCTGACCTCCGGAAACGGCGCGTCGACGCCTTCCGGAGAGCGGCCGCGTTCGTTGTCGTCGGGCGTCTCGGTCACAATCGGGTTCTCCCGGTTGATTTTTGAAGGAACTGAAGTTTTGCAAATTGGGCCTTCAAACCGCCGAACGCCCAATTTGTAAAAGTCACAACCCTTGCGGCACGGGTGTTTTCGATTTTTGCAAAGTGGCGATTGGCGGTGTAATCGCCACTTTGCGAAACTTCAGAAGGAAATCAAACAAACCGCCGTTGATTCTCCCCAAAGTTTCCCAGGGTTCCATTTTCCGTCAAGAATTATTGACTGGTCGACGGCATCGCGTCGACTTTTGGCGGACTTTTGGAGAAAATCAAACAAACCGCCGTTTGATTCTCTCCAAAAGTACACTGCGAGGAGCGAAAATGCCGCGACCATTTTCAAATGCCCCTTTCGCCGAAAGATCCTGTCCCTATAATGACGATTTGCCGGACGAACCGGGGAGCGGCGGGGAATTTGGGCGGAAAGCGGACATGACATGGGACCGCCGGGAAAATTCGGGTTGCATCTCGGATTCACTTTCGATCTTCGCGACGAGCATCTTCGCGAGGGCATGACTCCCGAGCAGGCGGCGGAGTTCGACAAGCCGGAGACGATCGACGCCATCGCGGCGGCGCTCGAAAAGCTCGGGCATCGGGTGGACCGCATCGGTTCCGTAGGGAGGCTTGCCGGGCGGCTGGTTGCCGGCGAGCGCTGGGACGCGGTTTTCAACATTGCCGAGGGCGTATCCGGATTCGGTCGCGAAGCGCAGGTCCCCGCCCTGCTCGAGGCCTACGGCATTCCCGTGGTCTTTTCCGATCCGCTTACCCTCGCCCTCGCATTGCACAAGGGCCAGACCAAACGCGTCGTCCAGGCCGCCGGACTGAGGACGCCGCGATTCATCGTGGTGGACGACCCGGGGGAATGGTCCGACGCGGGGCTCCGCTATCCCCTGTTTTGCAAGCCGGTCGCCGAGGGAACCGGCAAGGGCGTCGGCGCGAAATGCCTGGTGAACGGCCGCGAAGATCTCACCGGCCGCGTGCAAGACCTTTTTACGCGCTTTTCCCAACCCGTGCTGGTCGAGGAATACCTGCCCGGCAGGGAGTTCACCGCCGGCGTCATCGGCAGCGGCGGCAAGGCCAGGGTCCTCGGAACAATGGAAGTGTTGCTGAACGGACGCGCCGAACCCGGGGCGTACTCCTTCGACAACAAGAACCAATACCAGGAGCGGGTGGAATATCGCTTGGCCGACGATCCGGAAGCGGCGGCGGCGGGACGGCTGGCGCTCGCCGCCTACCGGTTGCTCGGCTGCCGGGACGCGGGCAGGGTGGATATCCGCTCCGACGCGTCCGGAATGCCGGCCTTCATCGAAATAAATCCCCTGGCCGGCCTCAATCCCGTCCACTCCGATCTCCCCATCCTCTGCCGCCTTCTCGGCAAATCGTTTGACGATCTTATCGCCGACATCATGGAATCCGCGATGGAAAGACTGTGATGAGACGGAAACGGCCGGCGATTCTCGCTTACGACAAAGCCGCCGCAACCGGCGACGCCGCCGCCGGTGACGTTTTCGCGCAACTGGACGCGATTGAGACGGCGTTGTCGGCCGCCGGGTGGGACGCCGAACGGGCGGCGGTCACGCTCGACCTCGAGGCGGCCCGGGACGAGATCCGCGGCGCCGGCGTGGTCTTCAATCTGGTCGAATCCCTCGACGGCGTCGACCGGCTGCAAACCGCCTTTGTCATGGCGCTCGAAGAGTGGGGCATTCCATTTACCGGAACCGGCTCCGCCGCCATGTTCCTTTCGAACGACAAACTGCTTTCGAAACGCCTGCTTGCGCATAACGGCCTCCCGGTCGCGGACTGCTGCCGCCTGGACGCGCGCGGCGAAGCCGTATGGTTTCCGGATTCGGCGGCGGCGGATGGGCGGCCGGATCGGTGGATCGTCAAACCCGTCGCGGCGCACGCGTCACTGGGCATCACCGACGCGTCGGTCGTTGCGGCAACCGGGACGGAAGATATCCCCGGCGCGATCCGGAACGCGCGCATCCGCTGCGGAACAGACTGTTTCGCCGAACGTTACATCGATGGACGGGAGTTCAACCTCTCGCTGATCGAGGCCGGCGGCGGCGCTCGCGTCCTTCCCCCGGCCGAGTTGGTCTTCAGGGACTACCCGGACGGCAAGCCGCGAATCGCCGGCTACGCGGCCAAGTGGGACGAAAACTCCGGGGAATACGCAAAAACCGTCCGTTCGTTCACCGCGGCGGAAAATGAACCCGAACTCGCGGACGCGCTCGGCCGCCTTGCCCGGCGGACCTGGGATGCGTTCGATCTTTCAGGCTACGCCCGGGTCGATTTTCGGGTCGATCGGGACGGGCGCCCGTGGATTCTGGAGGTGAACGCCAATCCCTGCCTCGCGCCGGATGCCGGCTTTGCGGCGGCGGCGGAGCGGGAGGGATGGGATTTCCCCGAATTGTGCAATCTACTCGTCGCCGCGGCGCTTGATCGCCGACTTTTAACTGAAGTTTTGCAAAGTGGCGATTAAACCGCCAATCGCCGCTTTGCAAAAATCGAAAACGCCTGTGCCGCAAGGGTTGTGATTTTTACAAATTGGGCATTCGGCGGTTTGAATGCCCAATTTGCAAAAGTTCAGTTGAATCGCCAAAGATTGAACCGCTTACGTTTCCAGAGTGGGGGGATTCGATGGACATCGGCATCAGCTTGGCGCTAGGCATCGTCATCGGCATCACCTTCGGCATCTCCATCGCGGCCATAATCGGGGCGGTTCGCAAAGTGCGCTCGTCCGGGCACGCGACGCCGGCGCAAACCGGCGCCGCCCCCGTCGGCCCGTACCGGGCACCCCAAAACAAAACCACCGTCATCCGGCTAACCGACACGGGAATGATCGAGAGAAGCAAAACCCGGGGCCGCGCGGAAACCGGCGTTGTGGAATTGCTGACCACTCGCGAAGCGCAGTTGGGAAAAAGCGTTTTCGAGGTGCGGGAACTGGTCCGGAATCTGGGCGCGGCGATCGCCAAGACCAATGCCGCCTCATTGGCGGCGACGGAGGTTTTCGACTCGGCCCAAACCAACCTCCAGGAAATGCGCGCCGATGACGGAGACGGGCTTCTTTCCTTGCACTCCATGCTTCTCGAAGAGGTTTCGCGCGTTCAAACAACCAATCAATCGCTGCGAACCGAACTGGCGGACGCCAAGAAAGGCATAGAGGAGCAACGCCGGCAAATCGAGGAACTGAAAAACGCCGTTCGCATCGACGCCCTTACCAAACTCCCCAACCGGGCGGCGTTCGACGAAAGAATCCGCGAATTCTGTCAGCGCCTCGAACGCACCGGCGAACTGTTCACCTTATTGATGCTGGACATCGACAATTTCAAGAGCGTCAACGACACCTATGGCCATCTCAACGGCGACCGCGTCCTGCGGGGGGTGGCTTTGAAGATACGCGAATCCATCCGCGGCAACGACATGCCCGCGCGCCTGGGCGGCGAGGAATTCGCCGTGCTCCTGCCCGACACCCCCCTGAGGGAGGCGGCGCTGGTCGCCGAAAGGGTCCGCAACGATTTGGCGAAAACCGTATTCAAGCTGGACGAGAGCAGGGTGCGGGTCACCATCTCGGGCGGGCTGGCCGAGTCGTGGAAAGGAATGGGCTGCCCCGACGAACTTATCTCGAGGTCGGACAAGGCATTGTACGAAGCAAAATCAAACGGGCGCAACCGCATGGTGCTATTTGAAGCAAATGGAACAAGGAAAGCGGAAGAATGATGTTTATTCCTCAAGTTTTCGCCCTCCCTGCCGATAACTAGAATGCAACGGGGCGGCGTCAAACCCCGGCGCCGCTTGAAGGACGCGCTAAGCGCGCCGCAACGCGTTTACCGCAAAAGGGTTGCGGGAAGACAACAAACGTTTGCCCTTCGCGGGCGCAGGTGCGGATTCGGGCGGAGTGTTGATAAAGTTTTTTGTGTTTGCGTCGCCCGGCATTTCCGGGCGAGGCGGCAAGTGACGGCGGAGTCCACCAGGAATGAAACCGGTTTAGAACCCTGTTCAACAGGGGGGACGATCATGAGAGTATCGGGATACGGCGAATTTCAGCAGATGCGCAAGCTGGTCCAGAAAGAGGACGCGCTTGAAAAGGATAAATCCGGCGAAGGGCGCGCGGCCCGCGCGGCATCCGCCGGCGACGCCGTGCAGATCAGCGACGCCGCCCGCAGCAAGGCCAGGCTTCGCCAGGCTTCCGACTATCGCGAAGCCAGGGTGCGAAACGTCCGGGAAAAGTTGGAGTCGGGAACGCTGGTGACGCCCGAATCCCTGCGCGGCGGGACGCGAAAAATGCTGGACGCCCTCGTTGCCGGCGAGTTGTAGCCGCAACGCCGCGACAGGCGGACAAGACATCCGATTCGGAGCCGGCCGCACGGCCGGCTTTTTTGTGGACCTTTGAATGCGGACTTTTGGGGAAAATCAAACCGCCGTTTGATTCCCTCCAAAGTTTCTTGGGTTTACATTTTGCGTCGGGAATTATTGCCAGGTCGGCGCTATCGCCCGGCTGACGAAAAATCAACCCATTGGTCCGTAAGCAGTAACATCTTTGGAGGAAATCAGGCGGCGGCTGGCCCGATTTCCCCCAAAAGTCCATGGAATGCGTACAACTGGCGAGGGTGGATACCCAGATTACACGACAGCCGCAAACAAGCGCTTTAGACAGAATCGACACCGGCATGGAACCCCGAAGCCTCACCCCTCCCCGAACATCGCCTTGCGGCGAAGAATGTGGTGGTAATGCTGGGCGAAGCGGTGCGATTCGTCCCGCACGCGCATGAGGATCATCAGCCCCGGATTGCTCCGCGACATGGGGAGGGGATCGGGGCGTCCGGCGAGGAACGGCGTTTCCTCGGCCTTTGCCAGGCTCATGAGCGCTTTCGGTTGCGCGCCGACTTCCCGCATCGCGGCGGCGGCGGCGCCAAGCTGCCCCTTGCCGCCGTCGACGAGAATGATGTCCGGGAACGGCGTTCCCTCCTCTTGCATCTTGCCGTAGCGCCTGCGCACCACCTCGGCGATGGAGGCGAAGTCGTCCTGGCCGTCCACCGTCCTGATGCGATAGCGGCGGTATCCCTCCTTGAACGGCACGCCGTCCAGGAAGCTGACCAGCGATCCGACCACCTCCTTGCCCATCAGGTTGGCGATGTCGATCCCCTCGATGCGGCGCGGCAGGTCGTCGAGACCCAGCGCCTCCTTGAGCGCCCCCAAACCGCGCTCGGGTTCGGTTCGCGGATTGAAGGGAGCGAGCGATTCGTCGATTTCCGGTTGCCGGTTCAGGGCCTGGAGCGATTCGACGACGTCCCGAAGCGCGGCCGCGTCCTCGAAGCGGAGTTCGGCCGCGGCCGCCTCCATCTCCTTGCGGAGGTCCTCCACCAGTTCCTTTTTCTGTCCGGAAAGGAAGCGGCACAGGCCGGAGACGCGGCGGCGGTATTCGTCCTTCGCGATGGCGCCGAGGCAAGCGCCGGCGCAGCGTTTGAGGTGGTAGTTGAGGCAGCCGCGCCCGAGGAAATGGCGCGGATTGCCCGCGTCGATGTCCCGTTGGCAGGAGCGGAAACGGAAAATGCGCTGCAACGCCGCGAGCGCGCCCTTGATGTCGCCGGCGCCGACGAATGGCCCGTAGTAGCGGCTTCGCGGGTTTTCCTTGCGCCGGGCGGTGCGCACCCGGGGGAAGTCGTCGCCCCAGGCGACCTCGATGAAGGGATAGGCGTCGTTGTTCTTGAGCAGAACGTTGTAGCGCGGCTGGAGATCCTTGATCATCCTGCTTTCGAGCAAAAAAGCCTCGAGTTCCGAATCGGTCTCCACATATTCGAAATCGGCGATGTTCTCCGCCAGCGCCAGGTCCTTGCGCCGGCGGTCGCGCTTCCGGAAATACGACTGGACGCGACGGCGAAGGTTCTTCGCCTTGCCGACGTAGATCTCCATCCCTTCCCGGTCGCGCATGACGTATACGCCCGGCCCTTCCGGAAGCTCCCCCGCCTTCGCGAGCAGCGCGTTGTCGTCGTCGGTCATGGCGCCTTCCCAAGCATGCGTCCGACCCCCCGAAAGGAGGTCCGCTCCACGGCTATTCCCACTCGATGGTGGCCGGCGGCTTGGAGGATACGTCGTATACCACGCGGTTGACGCCACGCACCTCGTTGGTGATGCGCGAGGAGATGCGGCGGATCAGGTCGTGGGGGACTTCCGCCCAGTCGGCGGTCATGCCGTCCTCGCTCTCGACCATGCGCAGGGCGGCGACCGCCTGATAGGTGCGCTGGTCGCCCATGACGCCAACCGAGGAACTCGGGAGCAGCACCGCGAAAGCCTGCCACAGCTTCCGGTACCAGCCGGCGGCGTGGATCTCCTCGAGGACGATGGAATCGATCTCCTGAAGCGTGCCCACGCGTTCGGCGGTGACCTCGCCGATGATCCGCACCGCGAGTCCCGGACCGGGGAAGGGATGGCGGCGGAGTTCGTCCTCGGGGATGCCGAGGGCGACGCCGAGTTCGCGCACCTCGTCCTTGAACAGGTCCCGGAGCGGCTCGACCAGCCTCAGTCCCATCTTCTCCGGCAACCCACCGACGTTGTGATGGCTCTTGATCACCGCGGCGGCGCCGCCGCCGTATCCGCCCGACGACTCGATGACGTCGGGGTACAGCGTTCCCTGCCCGAGGAATTGCACGCCCTCGATCTTGCGCGCCTCTTCCTGGAAGACGTCGACGAAGACCTTGCCGATGATCTTGCGCTTGCGTTCCGGATCGCTCACCCCGGCGAGTTCGCCGAGGAAGCGGTCGCCCGCGCGAACGCCTTCGATGCGGAAACGCCTGCCGTAGCGCGCGCGGACGCGCTCGAATTCGCCTTTGCGCAGCAAGCCGTTGTCGACGAAGATGCAGGTCAGGTTGTCGCCTATCGCCTGGGAGAGGAGAACCGCCGCCACCGTCGAATCGACCCCGCCCGACAGGCCCAGGACCGCCTTGGCGTCGCCGATCTGCCCGCGTATCGCCTTGACCGCGGTTTCCGCGAAATCGGACATCACCCAGTCGCCCCTGAGGCCGGCGACGTTGTAGATGAAGTTGGCGAGCATTTCGCCGCCGAGCGGCGTGTGCTGCACCTCGGGATGGAACTGCACCGCGTAAAAACCGCGCTCCGGAATGGAGAAGGCGGCGTAGGGCGTGACGCTGGTGGTCATGACCGGCCGCGCCCCTTCCGGGAGCCTGTTCACCAGGTCGCCGTGGCTCATCCAGACGTCGAAATGGCGGGGAAGGCCGTTGGCGAGCGGCGATTCGCCGACGACCTTGGCCACGGCGCGGCCGTATTCGCGCACGCCGGACTCCCCGACCGATCCGCCGAGGGCGGCGGCGAGCAGTTGCGCGCCGTAACAGATGCCGAGAATCGGCACGCCCAATTCCAGAACGCCGGGGTCGCACCGGGGCGAACCGCGCTCATACACGCTGCGCGGGCCCCCGGAGAGGACGATGGCGTCGACGCCCTCCTCCTGCAATGTCCCGGCCGGGACGTTCCCGGAGAAAAGGCGCGACCGGACCCGCAATTCGCGCAGCCTCCGGACGATGAGCCCGGTGTACTGCGATCCATAATCAAGCACCGCGACGGTTTGATACAATGACCGCTCCTGTGAAAGAACCGGAGTTTCGCCAACTGGGCATTCAAACCGCCGAACGCCCAATTGGCGAAAACCATAACCCTTGCGGCGCGGGCGTTTTCGATTTTCGCAAAATGGCGATTGGCGGTTTAACGCCATTTTGCGAAACCTCGGGAAGAAGTCAAACCCCTCGCCATGACGCGCCGGCGGCGCGTTTGTAAATCATGGCCGTTTGCGGGGGCCGGGCAACCCTGTCGCCTTCCTCCCCAACCCGCAAGGCGCAAGGCGCGGTTTCGGTCGACTTTTAAAGGAAATCGGGCTAACCGTCGCCCGATTTCCTTTAAAGATTCAACTGTTTTCGTTTCAACGGGTTGTTTTTCGTCAACTCGACCCGAACCGGCGACGTCGCAAAAAAAGCGGCGCCGGGACGAACGTCCTGAAACTTCGGAGGAAATCAATCGGCGGTTCGATTGATTTCCTTCAAAAGTCCACCGTGAGCGGTCAGTGACAATTAAACCCCGCGCCGCATCTTCCGCAAGCGGAAAAGAAATCGCACCGGCGCACCGCTTTCGCCGTGCCTGCCCCGACGGCGGACTTTTGCGGGAAATCAAACAGTGGACTTTTGAAGGAAATCAATCGGTGGACTTTTGGAGAAAATCGGGCCAACCACCGCCCGATTT
>JAISXA010000263.1 GCA_031270685.1 Planctomycetota bacterium | reverse complement strand
CCGACCTTGCAATAATTCCCGACGCAAAATGCAAACCCAAGAAACTTTGAAGAGAATCAAACGGCGGTTTGTTTGATTTTCTCCAAAAGTCCACAGAAAAAGTCGCAACCAAAACGGCGCCGAAGCGAACGCTCCGACTTCCATGGGATTTCGCACTACGCCCCTGGCGCGCAACCTCCGCGGCGCGGAAAAAAGTGGAAAAACGGCTTGACAAGCGCTCCGGGGCGGGTTACAGTCCATTTCGTGCACGAGCACAGTGACTATTCTACATGTTTTTCCTGCTGATTAATCCGCTTTTCCGTGTACGCACACTATGAGCCGCCGCACCTTCATCCTCTGCCCACCGTCTTTTCGCGAGACGTCGGCGACGGCATTCGAGAGTAAGTCATCAACCATCGGAACCGGCGGTTTAGCGGTTCCCAGACGACAGGGGAAAACCATGGGAAAACGTCCAGTCACCATTTTCACCGGGCAATGGGCCGACCTGACCTTCGAGACCGTCTGCCAAAAGATGTCCGCTTTCGGCTACGACGGGCTGGAGATCGCCACCTGGGGCGATCATTTCGACGTCGGCAAAGCCGCGTCCGATCCCGCCTATACGGCCGGCCGCAGGGAGACGCTCAAAAAACACAACCTCGGCTGCTGGGCCATCGGCTCGCACCTGATCGGCCAGTGCGTCGCCTCGCTCTACGATCCGCGTTACGACGGCTTCCTGCCGGCGCACATGAAGGGCAAGGGCGACGAGATGCAGAAATGGGCGGCCGGGGAGATGAAGAACGTGGCGCGCGGCGCCAGGAACATGGGCGTCAAGGTCGTGACCGGCTTCACCGGCAGCCCGATATGGAACTATTGGTACAGCTTTCCGCAGACGTCGCGGAAGCAGGTCGACGACGCGTTCAGGGAGGTGGCGGACAAATGGACCCCCATTCTCGACGTCTTCGACGAATGCGGCGTCAAGTTCGCCCTGGAGGTGCACCCCACCGAAATCGCCTTCGATTTCCACTCCACCGAAAAGCTTCTCAAGGCTTTCGATCACCGTGAGACGTTCGGCCTCAACTTCGATCCCAGCCACCTTTACTGGCAGGGAATGAACCCGGCCCTCTTCATCCGGGAATTCGGGAGCCGCATCTACCACGTGCACGTCAAGGACGCGGTGGTGAACCTCGACGGCAGGGCCGGCATCCTCGGCGGCCACATCGAATTCGGCGACACCCGGCGCGGCTGGAACTTCGTTTCGCCCGGTCACGGCGGCGTGAACTTCGACGCCATCGTCCGCGAGTTGAACGCGGTCAAGTACGACGGGCCGTTGTCGGTCGAATGGGAGGACAGCGGCATGGACCGCGAATTCGGCGCGAAGGAGTCGTGCGCGTTCGTGAAGAAATTCGATTATCCGCCGTCCGACGTCGCGTTCGACGACGCGCTCGCGCAGTAGACGGGGCAAGATGACGACGCGGGGAGCACGGGGGATATCATGGGAAGAACGGTAAACTCGGTGTTTGCCCGCCTATTTCCCGAACCACAAACGGAAGGCGCCGTCCATGCCTGAGGCAGCGGGCCCGGTTCTCGCCGTGAAGGGGGTGTCGAAGGACTTCTCCGGCGTGCGGGTGCTATCCGATGTGTCGCTCGAGGTGGCGCCGGGGGAGATTTTCGGGATCATCGGCGAGAACGGGGCCGGAAAATCCACGCTGCTCAAAATAGTCGGCGGACTGTACACGCCCACCGAGGGCGAGGTGTGGATCGGCGGAACCAGGCTCGCCGACTTCGATCCGCAGGTCGCCCGGCGCCTTGGCGTCACCCTGATTCCCCAGGAATTCAACCTGGTCGGCGATCTCACCGTTTTCGAAAACATTTTTCTCGGCCAGGAATTGCGCCGGCGTTTCAAGCTTCTCGACAAGCGGCGCATGGCGGCGGCGTCCTCAAGCCTTCTCGCCCGGCTCAAGGCGGACGACATCGATCCGTGGACCAAGGTGGAGGCGCTCTCCGCCGCGCAGAAACAGATGGTGGAAATAGCCAAGGCCCTGGTGAACGCGGATTCCAGAATAATCATCATGGATGAACCCACCACCATCCTCAGCCAGGCGGAGGTTGAAATCCTCTTCAACACCATCCGGGATCTCAAGAACCACGGCGTGGCCGTCATCTACGTGTCGCACAAGCTGCGGGAGGTAAAGGCGATCTGCGACCGGGTGCTGGTGCTGCGCGACGGTTTGTTCATCGGCATCGACCCGGCGGAAAAGCTCACCGAACGCCAGATGGCGGCGAGCATGGTGGGCCGGGAATTGAACCAGGTCTTTCCGGAAAAAACCGTCCCCTCCGGCGAAGTCGCCCTGAAGGTGGAAAACCTAACCGTCCCCGGAACGCTTCGCGACGTTTCGTTCGAGGTGAAAAAGGGGGAGGTCTTCGGTCTCGCCGGCCTTATGGGGGCGGGCCGAACCGAAACCGCCGAGGCGCTCATGGGCTTGTCGAAACAGGCGAAGGGCCGGATCGAGGTTTACGGCGAGCGGACGCCCCTGGGCAATCCGGTTCGGGCGGTGGCGGCGGGTTTGGCATACCTTTCAGAAGACCGGCAGGGCAAGGGCATCCTCGTCAAGGCGGACATCATCGAAAACATCACCCTTTCCAGCTTGGGCGGCTACATAAAAAACCGGCTGATCGACAACAGGAAGCGCAGGGAAACGGCGGAAAAATACGTCGTTGAATTTTCGATCCGCGCCGCCAGTCTCGCCGCGAACCTCGAGTTTTTTTCCGGCGGGAACCAGCAGAAGGTATCCCTCGCGAAATGCCTCGACACGCGGCCGAAAATCATCATCTTCGACGAACCGACCCGGGGGATCGACATCCGCGCCAAATCCGACATTTACAACTTCATCCAGTCACTGGCCCGCGACGGACTCGCCTGCATCCTCATTTCGAGCGAACTCGAGGAGGTCATCGGTCTGTGCCGCCGCGTGGCCGTGCTCCACGAGGGCGAGGTCACCGGTATTCTCGAGGGCGACGACATCAACGAGGAGGAAATCATGCTCCACGCCACCAAGCTCAAGACGAGCCCGCGCCCGGAAACGCCGGCCGCCGCCGCGGAGGTCGGCCGATGATTCCCCGGCGCTCCCGGTTCAACCTCGCCACTCTCGCTCCCTGCATCGCGCTCCTGATCCTTCTCGCCATCGGTGGATTGACCTCGGACCATTTCCTCCAGGCGCGCAACCTGTTGAACATCACCCGCCAGGTGGCCTACACCGGCATCATCGCGCTCGGCATGACCTTCGTCATCGTCGCCGGAGGCATCGACCTGTCCGTGGGCAGCGCCGTCGCCTTCATCGGCGGCGTCATCATCATGTCCATGAACTGGTTCTTCGAAATGTTTCCCGGCCAGGAAACGCTCTGCCTCTTTCTCGCCCTGGCCGCGGGGTTGGCGCTCGGCCTGGCCAGCGGGGTGGCGTCGGGATTCCTCATCACCAGATTCAACATGGCCGCGTTCATCGCCACCCTCGGCTTCATGGGCATTTTCCGGTCCCTCGCCCTGTACACGGGCAACGGCGGCGAGTTCCGCGTCGCGGGCGGAATCAACGTCTTCCGCAAGTTCGGCACCGGCATGCTGCTGGACGTGCCGATCCCGTCCTGGATCTTTTTCATCCTCGCCCTGCTGTTCGGGGTGGTGCTCAACTGGACCCGGTTCGGGCGCTACGTCTGCGCCGTCGGGTCGAACGAAAAGGTCGCGGCCTACGCGGCGGTGCGCGTCGGCCGGGTGCGGACCCTGACCTACGTCATCCTCGGCGGAACCGTGTCCCTTTCCGCCTTCCTGCTCGCGGGCCGCATGAACTCCATCAATTCCACGAACGCGGGCAGCCTGTACGAGCTGGACTCCATCGCCGCGGTCGCGATCGGCGGCACCTCGATGGCGGGCGGCGTCGGCTCGATGGCGGGCACCGTGGCCGGGGCGCTTATCCTCGGCATGATCAACAACGTGCTCAACATGTGGGGCGTGTCGGCGTACCTCCAGGGCACGGTGAAGGGCCTTATCATCGTTCTCGCCGTGTTGATCCAGCGCCCCGAGTTCCAGGACGCGGTCAAGGGCGGCGTCATGTGCCTGGTGAACGGCGTGAGGGGCGGAAAAAGCAAAAACTAAAGTTTTGGAAAAGGCAAAACCGCCGGCGCCGCAAGGGCCGCGGTTTCCATCAAGCGGCGGGCGGCGGTTTGAACGCCCACTTTGCAAAACCTGGCTTTCGATTTTCTTTCGGGTGTGGGTTTTCTCTTTTTGAGGAGGAAGGGCATGAAGAAATTCGCACTGGCGTTGACGTTGTTTTTGTGTCTGGCCATGGGCGCCGCCGAGGCCGGCCAGAAGATGAAGATCGGCATTTCCACCCCCACCGCCGACCACGGCTGGACCGGCGGCATCGTGTGGTGGGCGCAGAAGGCGGTCGGGGATTTCTCCAAGAAGTATCCGAACGCCGAGTTCCTGCTGGTCACCGCCGACAACCCCGCCAAGCAGATCTCCGACATCGAGGATCTGGTGATGCAGGGCATCAAGGCGCTGATCGTGCTGCCGCACGAACCCGCTCCGCTCGCCCCGACCCTCAATCAGATCAAGGCGGACGGCGTGTTCATGGTCGTGGTGGACCGCGTCATCCAGGAACTTGAGCGCGACGTCTACGTCGCCGGCGACAACCCCGGCCTGGGCCGCGTCTCGGGCGAGTTCCTCGCCCGGGAAATGGGCAGCGCGCCCTGCGAAATCGTGGTCATGACCGGCATCCCCTGCGACGTCGACACGCTCCGCGTCGAGGCGTTCAACGAAGTCATGGCCAAGAACCCCAACATCAAGGTCCTCGAATCCCAACCCGCCAACTGGAGCACCCAGAAGGGTCTCGAACTGATGGAGAACTTCCTCCAGAAGTATCCGAAGATCGACGCCGTCTGGTGCCAGGACGACGACGTTCTCAAGGGCGTGATGCAGGCCTACGAGGAATCCGGCCGCAAGGACGTGAAGCTGGTCCTCGGCGGCGCCGGCTCCAAGGACATCATCAAGATGATCATCGACGGCGACCCGCTGGTGCGCGGCACCGCGACCTATCCGCCGAAGATGATCTACGACGGCGTCGAACTCGCGGCCGAACACCTGCTTTCCGGGAAGGCGATCGACAAGGTGGTGATCGCCCCGTCGATCATGGTCACCAAGACGAACGCCAAGGATTACTACTATCCGGACAGCCCGTTCTGACTTGAACGCAACGAAGCGTCGGGAAGCGGACGGGCAATGGCGGCGGCTCCTCGCTTGCGGGGAGCCGCCGCTTTTTGCCTGACGGCGGATTTTTGGAGAGAATCAAACAAACCGCCGTTTGATTCTCTTCAAAGTTTCTTGGGTTTGCATTTTGCGTCGGGAATTATTGCAAGGTCGGCGATATCGCCCGACAGGACGAAAAATCAACCCATTGGTCCGTAAACAGTAACATCTTTGGAGGAAATCGGGCGGCGGTTGGCCCGAGTTCCTCCACAAGTCCACTGACGGGAACCGAACCTTTATTCTCTGCCGGACCCTTGCCGCGTGCGTCCGCCCGAGTAATTGCAATCGATGATCACCGCGGCGAGGATGATGCAGCCTTTCATGATCAGCTGCCAATAGGGCGAAACGTCCATGAGGTTCATGCCGTTGTTGATCAGACCGATCAGAACCGCTCCCGCGAGGGTGCCGCCGATGGCGCCGTAGCCGCCGTTCATGTTGGTCCCGCCGACGACGCAAGCGGTGATCGCGTCGAGTTCGTAACCGTCGCCCGCGTTCGGCTGGCCGGAACCGAGCCGGCTCGCGAGGATCACCCCGCTCAGCGCCGCGGCCAAACCGCACAGCGCGAACACCATCAGCTTGACCCGGAACACGTTGACTCCCGCGAGGACCGCCGCCTCCTCGTTGCCGCCGAGCGCGTACACCCGCCGCCCCCAAATGCTGCAGCGGGTAAGATAGACGAAGGGAAGGGCGGCGAGAACCATCACCAGCACGGGCACGGGCACGGCGCCGAGGATCATCCCGTTGCCGATGAAAAGAAACGCTTCGTCGGAATTGAAAATCGGAATGCCGTCGACAAGGAGAAGCGCGGTCCCGCGAAAGACGATCATCGAGGCGAGGGTGGCCACGAACGCGGGGATTTTGAACCAGGCGACGACGAACCCGTTGAGCAGCCCGATCGCCAACCCGAGTCCGAGCACGACGGGGATCGAGGCTCCAAGGTGAACCGAATAATCCACGGACAATCGACAGAGCGCCACCCCGGTGAGGGCGACGACGGATCCGACCGAAAGATCGATGCCGGCGATGACGATGGCCAGGGTCATGCCGAAGGCGATGATGGCGTTGGTCGACACCTGGTTGAGGATGTTGAGCGCGTTTCCGGAACTGAGGAACACCCAGCCGCCCGTATAGTTCTCGTATTTCAGCAAATCGCAGGCGAGGAACAGGCCGCCGGCGATGAGAACGATGAGGAGCGGAAGCGGGGGAACGCCGAATCCGCGCCCGGCGTCGGAAGTTTCCGTGGCGGACGGCGTGGCTTCAGGCACTTTTGCTCCCTCCCGCCGCGTGGGCCATGATGGTTTCCTGGGTGGCCTCGCCGCGCTCGACGATGGCCACGAGTCTTTTTCCCCGCATCACCGCGACCCGGTCGGACATGCCGATAACCTCCGGAAGGTCGGAGGAGATCATTATGACGGCGACGTCGTTCGCGGCCAGCTCGCGCATTACGGCGTAAATCTCCGCCTTGGCGCCGACGTCGATGCCGCGCGTCGGTTCGTCGAGAATAATTAGCTTCGGCTTCCTGGAAAGCCAGCGCGCCAGGATCACCTTCTGCTGGTTGCCGCCGGAAAGCGCCTTGGCCTGGGTGTGCCCGCCGGGCGCCTTGATGCGAAACCGCGCCATGCCGTCCCCGACAAGCTTTCGAACGCTTCGCCGGTCGAGGACTCCGCGCCGGGATATGCGCCCGTAATTCGACGCGGAGATGTTATCGGTCAGGGAGTGGCCGAGGGACAAGCCCTCCAGCTTTCTGTCCTCCGGGACGAAGGCGATCCCTCTCCGTATGGCGAGGCCGCACGAGTTTCGGTCGATTCTCTCCCCGTCGAGGATCATCTCGCCCGACGTAACCGGATACGCGCCGAACACCAGCTTGGCGATCTCCGTGCGCCCGGAGCCGACCAGTCCGGCGAACCCGAGTATTTCTCCCCGGCGGACGTGAAAACTGCTCGCCTCCACCACTCCGTCCGACGCGATCCCCCTGGCCTCGAAGACGACGGGCGCGCTTTCCGGAACTCCGGGAGCGGGGGGGTAGATGTTGGCGAACGGGCGCCCGACCATCATCTCGATCAGGCGGCCCTCGTCGACATCCCCCACCGGGGCCTCGCCGACAAGCCGGCCGTCCCTCAACACCGTCACCCGGTCGCAGGCGCAAAAGATCTCCTGCAGCTTGTGCGAAATGTATATGATGCTGACGCCATGGCGCTTCAGCGTACCGATCAGCCCGTAAAGGATCTTCTCCTCGGATGCCGTGAGGGACGAGGTCGGCTCGTCCATGACGATAACGCGGGCGTTCTGGCTCACCGCCTTGGCGATCTCCACCATTTGTTTTTGCGCGGGCTGCAAACGGTTCATGACCATCCCCGGATCGATGTTCAGTCCAAGGGCGGCGAGGATTTCCCGGGTTTTCCGCTCCGCCGAGCGATTATCGAGATAGCCGAACCCCAAAACCCGTTCACGGCCAAGGAACATGTTCGCGGCGACGCCGAGGTTTTCGCAAAGATTCAATTCCTGGTGGATGATGCTGATGCCGGCGGCGCGGGCGGCGTTCGTATCGGGAAAGGCGATTTCCCTTCCGTCCATGAGAATGACGCCGGCATCCGGGCCGTAGATGCCGGAAAGGATTTTCATGAGCGTGGACTTGCCCGCCCCGTTTTCCCCGACGAGGGCGAGGACCTCTCCCGGATAGAGGCTGAAATCGACGCCGTCGAGCGCCTTGACGCCCGGGAAGGATTTGCAGATCCCCCGCATTTCGAGAAGCGGTTCCTTGTCGTTCATGCGTCGCTCCCTATGGCGCGATTCCCGGGGCTATTTACGCTTGGCGCCGAAGCTGGAAAAGTCGGAGGAAAGAATCACCGCGAGAAGAATGATCAGCCCCTTGGCCAGATATTGAAAGTACGGCGAGATGCCCATGAGATTCATGCCGTTGGCGATGATGCCGATGGTGATCGCGCCCAGCAGCGTCCCGACGACGGTGCCCTTGCCGCCGAGAAAACTGGTGCCGCCGACCACCACCGCCGCGATGGCGTCCATCTCGTAACCGGTCCCGATGTTGGGAGAGCCCGACCCGAGCCGCGACGCGACCATGATGCCGCCGATTCCGGTCATCAACCCCATGATCCCGAAGATGGCCAGGCGAGTGAGCCGCGCGTCGATGCCGACCAGCTTCGCCGCCCGCTCGTTGCCGCCGAGAAAGTAGATTTTCCGCCCGAAGGTCGTCATGGCCATGAGAAAATGGAAGACGGCGAAGACGGCCAGCATGATGACTACCGCCCAGGGAACGGGGAAAAAATACAGATCGAGGAAGCCGTTGCCGACGATCTTGAACGATCGATCGCTGACGAACTTCGCCTTCCCGTCGACCATGAGAAAGGCCAGGCCACGGAAGATGGTAAAGCTCCCCAAGGTCGCGATAAACGCCGGCAGCCTGAAAAACGCCACGAGCGCGCCGTTGAACAGGCCGGCGAGCGCCCCGGCAAGCAGCGTGCACGCGTAGGCGAACCAGAGGGGCATTTTCACGTCGACGAAAAGGATGGACAGGAACACGCCGGTCGCCGCCACCACCGAGCCGACCGAAAGGTCGATGCCTTTGGTGAGAATCACCAGCGTCATGCCGAAGGCGATGACGGCGTTGATGCTCACCTGGTTGAGAACGTTCAGGATGTTGCGCCTGGTCAGGAACACCCACTTCGTCCCCGAGGTTCCCACGCCTAAAAGATCGGCCAGCATCCATACCAGCGCGCCGATAAAAAGAAGGACGAACACCAGCTTGTTCAGTCGGCCAAGCGCCCGCCGGATTCCCCTGCCACCGGAGGGTTCATGGTCAACCGCGTCCCGCCCGGTTATTCGCGTAAGTTCGCCCATGGATTGGTCGCCCGCAAAAAAAACACGCCGGAATCGTTTGCGCTTCCCGAAATGGAACAGGCTGATCCGGATCTTTCCTGGTGCTCTGAAAAGGCTAACCTTGCGAGTGCCGAAGTCCATCCGTTCCGAAATCGACCTCCGATGCCGAAGGGGAATTCACTTCCCCGGAGGCGGAAGCTGGATGAACCGGGGACACTCCCCGCAAAGTCCAAATCGAAGATTTTGACTTTGCGGAGCACTAGCGCCCTCCCCTCAGGCGATGGTTGGCGTAATGCACGGCGCCCACCGCCTGGGCGAATTGCGCCACCGTATGCCCGGGGTCGTCGGCAAGGGCCCGCATCAGGGGCGTCTCGGCGATCGTATCGTCGGCGACGGCCAGGAGCGCGTTTCGGTCGCGCGCCAGCGCCCCCCGGTTCATGAGGTCGAAACACACGGCATGCTTGACCAGGCGCCCGAACAGGGTGCGGCGGCGCAGGGCCGGCCGCAAAATCCAGTCCACCTCTTCGCCGCAAACGGCTAGGGCGGCGCCGATCTCCTCGAAAATGCCGCGAACCGTCGAATCGTCCTCGCGCCGGGCAAGGTTCATCATATGCTCGAGAAACGGCTTGCGCAGGTCTTCGGGTTCGACCGGCACAAACAGGCCGGAACCGCCGCCCGCCCCGCGCTCGACCACAAAGCCCTTGTCGCGCAACTCGCGCATCAGATCCGGTCGGGCGCCCGGGAAACGCTTCGCCGCGAGGCGGAAAACTCCGCTCTGGCTCGTGTATTTCTGGAGCGTCCCCGGAAGCCCGGTGTTGAAATTGTTGAGGCTGCGAAGATCGTCCGGTCCGTACATCCGCTCCGGAAACGATCCAAGGTCAACGATGAAATTGTAAACCTCGAGCGGGATGTCGGGTATCGCGCCGGCCGCGGTCACCCAGCCCGTGCCGAGCTCGGTGCCGAGGGTGTGGGCGAACACACCGTCGGCGACCGCCTCCGAATTCGCCAGCGCATTCTCGATGCCGGCGGTGAAGGCCGCCATCGGCCCGTCGTTGATTATGCCCACGATTCCGCCATCCTTGACGAAAGGGCGCAACTTTTCGCCGAAAACGGTCAGGCGGGCGAACTCCCGGTCATAATTCCCGCCCCGGACGCCGCGTATGCCCCGTGTCTTCGAAGTTTCGCCGCCAACGATCTTGTCGCCGACCACCACGTCGGGAAAACACATGCCGATGGCGTCGAACCTGAATTCGGCGCCGCCCGACCCCGCCCGGAAATCCGACAGAATCCGCGCCATCATTTCGAGGCTGGCTCCTCCGGCAAGGGCGGGTTCGAGAATGGAGCGTTTTTCCAACGCGACGCCGGCCCCGCCGGCCGCGGTCGACCCCAGCGCGGCCATGAGTTCCACCAGCGTCCGGATCGGGCGGATAAGCTCCTCGACGCTGGTGAAGGCCGCGGGGTGCCAGTCATATTCCAGACAGCGCAGCAGTGCGCCGTCGTGGACCAGGACCAGCTTGATGTCGGTTCCGCCTATGTCCATTCCGAGAATGGTCTTGCCTTCCAGATCGGCGGCGGCGCCGCGGAGAATTTCAACCGCCCGGCCGGGCGAGGCGTTTTCCGGCGGCGCGGAATGGTCATCGGGGACTCGCGTCCCGATGCGGAACCGGCGTTCCGCTTCGGGCGAACCGGGGAAAAGAGCGTCGAGCATCCTTTCCATGACGTTGACGGCCTTTCCGTAGGTCAGCCGAAGATGACGCGGAAGTTCGAGCTCGAACCGTTCGCGGAAGGTTTCGAGCAGCGTTTCGACTTCCGGGACGCTTTCGGGCGTCAAAAGGTCCACGGCGCGGCCGCCAAGGCTTGAAAGAATGTTATACGCCTCGGCCAGAAAGAAACCGGCGACGAAGTCGCTTCCCTCTTGCGGATAACCTAAAAACCTCGGGAGGCGCAGCCCGAAGCGCCTCAGACCGCCGGAGACGGTGGTCACTGCCAAATCGATCGGAAACGACTCGCCGTCCGTCAGACCAAGGTATGCCTTCCTCACGTCGGTGATATACACGGGATCGCCGGCATTGGCGGTATGCAAAAATTCGGCGGTGTGTTTGTCCATGCGGCGCTCCGAGGCTTAGAGTACGGTGTCGAGTCTTTCCAGAGCCATATTCCGAAATCCCCGCATCGCGTTGTCGTCATATGGTTTCGCATCGGCGGAGACCCCGTACGGCAGTCGCATGCGCCGGTATTTGGCTTCTCCCAACGGATTGAAATTCATGAGTTCGACCTTCAGGCCGGGATCGATTCCGGCTATGAAATCCACGATCCCGGATATATTGTCGCGGTCGTCGGTGAACCCGGGAATAAGGGGCAGCCGGACGCGAAGCCGTTCGGAATCCGCAAGCGCCTCCGCCAGGCGCCGGAAGTTCTCGAAAATCAGCCGGTTTCCGAAGCCGGTCGCCCGCCGGTGCCGATCCGGGTCGAAAATCTTCAAGTCGACATGGAAAAGATCCACCGCATCCAGAACCGTCGCGACGTTCTCCCACGGAATATGCAGTGCGGTTTCAATCGCGACGGTTATCCGGTCGCTTTCCAGCCGCTTAGCGATATCCCGGACGAAAGCGGCCTGAACCAGCGGCTCTCCTCCCGAAAAGGTCACCCCGCCTCCGGACGCGGAAAAGAACTGCCGGTCGTCCAGGAGGCGCGCGGCGAGAGCGCGGTCGTCCATAACGAAACCGTCAAGCGCCAGCGCATTGTGCAGGCATTCCTCGATGCACGAGCCGCAACGAACGCACCGGCCGCGGTCGATGCGCGGCCTGCCGCCGGGGGTGGAAGAAAGCGCCCCGTTCCGGCAGAGCTCGGCGCATCGTCCGCACCCGACGCAGAGGTTGTCGAAGTTCCATAACCGTATCGTCCCGTCGATGCCTTCGGGGTTTTGGCACCACGCGCAACTCAACGGACAGCCCTTGAGAAAGACGGTGGTGCGGATTCCCGGGCCGTCGTGAAGCGAAAAGCGCTGGATGTCGAAGACCGTTCCCGTGCTCATGCGCCCTCATAGGTCGTGCGGGCGATGATTTCGTCCTGGAGCTCGCGGGCCAATTCGGTGAAATAGGCCGTATACCCGGCAACGCGAATGGTGAGCCCGGAATACTCCTCGGGGCGCTCCTGGGCGGCGAGAAGGTCCTCGCGGGCGACCACGTTGAATTGCACATGGTTTATGCGCAGGCCGACGAAGGCGCGGAGCAGCGAGGCGAATTTCCCGATACCCTCCCGCGTCGCGAAAAATTGGGGAAGAAATTTCATGTTGAGCAGCGTGCCGTTGCTGCCCAACCCGGAGTCGATGCGCGACACCGACTTGAGGAGCGCCGTCGGCCCCTTGACGTCCCGGCCGTAAACGGCCGACATGCCGCCGTCCGCTAGAGGGGCGCCCGACCGGCGTCCGTCGGCGCTGGCGCCGACGTTCGCGCCCATGGGAACGTGGGCGCTCACCGTATAAAGCCCGGTATGATACGGACCGCCGCGGTAATTCCTCATTCCTTCGAATTTCCCGGCGAAGTAGGAGATCCAGCGGTTGCCGATCTCGTCCACCCACGCCACGTCGTTGCCGTACTTGGGCGCCTTGTTGAGCAGCCGCAGGCGGAGTTCGGGGGAGCCGGCGAAATCCTCGCGCAGCGCCCGCAGCAAATCGGTCCGGTCTATCTTCCCTTCGTCGTAGACGAGCTTTTTGACCGCCGCGAGGCTGTCGGCGACATTGGCGACCTGTATCGCCTGGATGCCGGAAAGGTTGTAGCGCGCCCCGCCCCGGGTGACGTCCACCCCCTTATCCAGGCAGTCGTCGATAACGGCGGAAAGCAGGGCGCTGGGAAGAAGGCGCTGATGGATAGCCTCCACTTTTTCGCAGGCCCGAAGCATTTTTTCGAAAAAGAAATCGATCTGCGCGCGGAAGGCGTCCTCCAGATCGGCGTAGGTTTCAAAATCCTCCAGCGTGCCCGTCCCGGGTCCCATTTGCGCGCCGGTGATCAGGCAGCGGCCGTCGTTCATGGCCAGTTCCAGGGCCTTGGACAGATTGAACATGGCCGCGTCGGACCAACCGAGCATATTGCCGGTCGCGGTCAGCTCGACGCAACCGACGATGGCGTAGTTTCTGGCGTCGCCGCCGGATATTCCCCGCGCCATAAGCGCGGGGACAATGCTCTCGTCGTTGAATACCTGCGGCATGCCGCCGCCCTTGCCGATGACCCGGGCGCATTCCTCCAGAAGCGCTTGCGGAGAACCCTGGTGCAGGCGCGCCGACAGGTTCGGTTGGGGCAGCCCGATATGCTCCTGCGCCTTGAGGAACAGATACGACAGCTCGTTCGTCGCGTCCCCGCCGTTTTCGTCGACGCCGCCCAGCGCCACGTTGAAGCCGATGGGGAAACCGGCGAAGAAGCTGGCGCTGTGCGAATTGCGCAGATAGACGATCTGGTTGAACTTCAGCCACAACGCCTCAAGTATCTCGAGCGCGCGGGGAGCATCGATGCGTCCGGCGTCGAGATCGTTTTTGAAATAAGGGAACAGGTACTGGTCGGCGCGGCCGGGCGAAAACGAGGAGGCATTGCTTTCAAGATGCAACAGGGCGAACAGGAACCACATGGACTGCACGGCCTCGTGGAACGTGTCGGCGGGTCGTTCGGCGAGCTTTCCGCAGATGCGCGCCGCCTCGAGCATATTGTCCCGCCATTCCGGATGCTTTTCGGCGAGGTCTTTCGCCAGTTCGGCGTAACGGAGCATGAACGCGCACGCGGCGTCGAGCACGGCCATGACCGATGCGTAAAATTCGATTCCCTCCCGGTCTTTCGCCGCCGCCAGCTTCGCCCCGGCCCGGCGTTGCAGGCCCTTCGGCCCGACGGCGATCCACTCGGCGACATTGGGGCAGATATGCCCCTGGGCGTGATCCTTCTGGTTGATCTTGACGACCTTGCCTATGGCGTCGACCAGGGGTCCGGCCTCGGCGCGGACGGCGTCCTCAAGGCTTTTTCCTTTCCAGAAGGGGAGTATCGCCTCGCGAAAGGTCGCGACGTCCTCGGGATGGACGTTGAACTTGTCCTGAGGCCGCGACGGGAGCGTCTCGATCTCCTTGTCAATCCAGGAGATGCCGGCCTCGGGAAACACCACGCCCGCCCTGACCCCCGCCGTCCGGTTGCCGACGATCAATTCGGCCGGGTCGATGGCTATGGCTATCCGGCGCATGGTCTCGGCAAGGGCGAGGGAACGCTTTCTCGGGGCGGATTCGTTCCCGTGCCGTTTGTAAACCTCGGTGACGATAAGCGCCTGTTCGAGGGACAGGTACCGCGGTTCCGCGAGCATGCGCTCCTTGAGACCGGCGATGCGCCGCGTCATGGCGAGCGGTGAGACCTCGGCGCGCCTCAGTTCCAGCATGGGATGCTCCTTGGCGAACCCCGCCCCGGGCGCGATGCGCCCGGGGCGGGCGGTGTACGGCGCTATTGGACCAGATTGCCCTGTTGATCGCGGAAGCCGTCGATGGTGTAGGTGCCGACGGGGACCGGATTGCTCTTTGGAGGATTGACGTTCTTGCCGGTGACGAATTCAAACGCCGTGGTCAGGCCGTAGCGGCCGATAAGGGCGGGGAACTGCACGGTATCGCCGACGATTCTGCCCTCGTCGATGGCGGTCTTGGATTCGTCGCCCAAATCATATCCGACGACCGAGATCTGGTCAAGCATCTCGGCGCGTTCGATGGCGGAGAGGGCGCCGAGCGCGCAGTCGTCGTTGACGCCGAAGACGCCGACCAGGTCGTCGCCGAAGCGTTGTAGGGCGTCCTCGGTGACCGCCATCGCCCGGTCGCGCTGACCGATGGCGTTGAGGGTCTCTATCCGGACGCCGGGAAGTTTTCCCGACGCCACTTCCTTGAAGCCCTGGTTCCGCTGGGCGGTGGAGGTGACTCCGGAATGGTCGACTATGAGGATGATGCCTTCGGTCACGCCGCGTTCGCTCAAGCGACCGACCATGAGACCGCCGGCGAGGCGGCCGCCGGCGATGTTGTCGGAGGCGCAGTGGCTGACGACGTTCACTCCTTCGGCCGCCACGTCCACCGTCACCACCGGGATGCCGGCGGCGATGGCCTTGTTGAGGGCGGGGGCGACCGCCTTCGAATCGCACGGGGCGATAACGATTGCGGACACCTTCTGCTGCACGAAATCGTCGATCTGGCGGACCTGCTTTCCGGCGTCGAAGTCGGCGTCGGTTAGCCGCAGCACCACATCGAGTTCCTTCGCGGTCTTCTCCATCTCGTCGCGCATCTCCTGGAAGAAGGGATGCCGCAACGACATCAGACTGATGCCGAACACCTGCTTTTCGCCGCTGCGGGCGATTCCAGAGAACATGGGCGCCATAAACGCCAGGACTATCGCCAACGCCTTGAAATAACGACTCACCATATCACCCTCCCGGAAAAATGAATGCCTACCGCCATGTTGCCTGTGCGCCAGCGACGGGCTTGGCGCTTTCCGAATTTGAAAACCCGCCGGCCCTTGTCGAAACGAGGGGAACGCGGTACGATTGTTGAATCATGGCTGTTTGCGTCGATCTTCGGCATTGGGTTAGCGGCGCGACGTGAGAGCGGGACCGTTGTGCTTCCGGGATAGCGCCTTTCATCTGTCGCTTGTTATAATAACGCCTGCGGACGCCGTCGTCTTTCATCATTATACGATAATACATTTTTGAATCTTTCAACATGGGCAGATACCTGCACCTCCCGCGGCACGGAAAACGCCTGATCTACGATCTCACGCCGTTCGGCATCCCGGAGGTGCCGTACCTGGCCGCCCAGAATCTTCCCCATACGACGCCCGGCCTGCCCTGGCACATCCATGCCGGCCGCATGGAGATAAACCACTTCCTCAAGGGCGAGCGCGTTTATAGGGTCGAGGACAGTGATTACCATCTCACGGGCAACCAGGTTTTTGTGACCTGGCCGGACGAGGAACACGGCAGCGGGTCGTTTCTCCACGGCCGGGGACTGCATTTTTGGGCGCAGATCGCATTGCCCCGACCGGGAGCGCCGTTTCTCGGCTTCGACGCCGGGACCGCCGCGCCGTTGCTTGACGCGATCTGGAACCTCCCCCGCCGGCAATTCCACGCGGATCCGGCGCTGCGCGGCTTGTACTCGCGCATTCTATTCATCTGCCGCCAGGGTCTGTCCCGTTTGGCGCGGGTCGAGATCGCGGCGCTTTTCGCCGAATGGCTGCTGCGGATCGTCGCCGGCTCCGAGAATCATCGCGCCGACGCGGTGACGCCGGACATCGCCAAGGCGCTCGGGATGACGAACGACGTGCGGGGCGTCCCCCGTTCCGTCGGCGAGCTCGCCGACGCCGCCTGTCTGTCCGAGTCCCACTTCAAGCTCAAATTCAAACAGCAGTTGGGCGTTCCGCCCGGCGAATACCTTTTGCGCCGGCGCACCGAGGCGGGAGCGAGACTGCTGGTCGAGGGGAAGATGAATGTGACGCAAATCGCTTTCGAATTGGGATTCTCCTCGTCCCAGCATTTTTCGACCACTTTCCGGAAGTTCTTCGGGAAAAGCCCGTTGGAGTGGGTGTCGGACAGCCGCCGGAGCGTCGAAGCCGGAAAGGATCCGGCGGATTCGAAGGACGGCGCGTTCCTGCCCTGGATCGAGGACGGCGTCTTTCACGGCTATATCTGCGAAAAAGGCGCGACCCGCGCGGCGGCGGGTCGCCAACCATTCAAAACCGGGAAGCGGACAGGTAATGGCAACGGCTCTTCACTTGCTGCGAGTCGCCGCTTATTGCCTGACGGGAAATGAAGTTCAAGCTGTACCAATTGGATCGTGGACAACTCCCGAAGCACCCGGCGCGGCTCGTCGCCAAGGCCGGCGGCGGAACACAAGCGTTCCAAAGCCTTCCACAGCACATAGGCGAGAAAGCACACCAGAATGTGAGCCCGTACCCGTTCTTCCTTCTGATGCCACACCGGACGCAGCCGGAGGTCGGACTTGTGGATGCAAAACGCCTCCTCCGCTTCGGTCAGGTGGATGTACGCCTCCAACAGTTCCTCCGGCTTCCAGAAGGTCTCGCCGGGAATATCCGACGCCAACAGCTTCACTTCCACGCCCTCGCGCACGCTGGTCCAGTCTTACCCCGGCAACGCCGATTCATGACGGGAAAGAAGGCTCTTCGGCGTCCCGACAATGTACCGCCTCTCTTCCCGACGCCGGGACCGGGAAGACCCTTTTCGATAGGGTAAGGGGCGTTCTCTGATAATGAGATAAAAAACGTATCCGACACGTCCCAGACATGCGACGACAAATCCTCGACCTTGCCTTTCCTCTTTCGCCAGCCTGTCCGCGAGCGTTTTTGAAAGCGACACCTGTCTTTTGTCGCCGTTTTTGGATTTTGCGACGTTTATATACGCCGGGGTGACGTCTTCCCGTTGCAGGCGGGCGATCTCGCCCCGGCGCAATCCCGCCAGGATCGCGATCCAGACCGCGATGCCGTCGTGGCGACTGTTTGCGGCTTCAAGCAGTTCCCGGACTTCGTCCGCCTCCCAAATGATTATCCCGTCGACCGGCCTTGGTTCCCTGATCTTCTGGATTCCCTGCATCGGGTTCAGGTGTTTGGGCATAGGCCCGGAATTGCGCAGCCACCGGTAAAAGCCGGAAAGGGCGGCCTGTGTTTTGTTCCTTGTCGCCGCCGATTTGGTGGTTGTTATGATGTCGAGATATTCCTGCAGGACGACGGTATTGGCGTTGGTGAGCGATTCGAAATGCCCGAGCGCCCGCGACAGGTGGCCGCGAACCATGCGGGGCCATATCGAGGTTGACTTGGCTTGCAGGTGGATGACGTATTTTTCGATCAATTTTTGCCGGGGGACGTTGGTTTCGATGTTGTCGGCGGCGGCGATGTAGCGTATGATCGCCGGCTCGTTCTTGATTTCGTCGGGATAGGGCGCGCGTTCGGCGAAGGCGGCGGCGAGCGCGTTCCTGATGATGTTCGCCTTTTCCTTGGCGATTCTGCCGTTTGTTTGATTTCCTTCAAAAGTCCACTCCACGGGAACCGCAGGAAAAGACTTTCCCGACATGCGAATACCCTCCCGAAAATTCAGGAAAGTATCGGCAGGCGGGCGAGAACGGCAAGGGTGGGGTTGACCGGACGCTCAACTTTTTCACATCGCGATGGGCGCGGTGAGGCCGAGGAGTTCAAGCCCGTTCGCGATGGTCAGGCGCACCGCTTCCACCAGCGCTAGCCGGGAGGAGGTGAGTTCCGCGTCGTCCGAGATGAGGCGGTGGTTTTCTTTATCGGCGAACATGCGGTTGAAGACGGCCGCCAGTTCCAGGAGGTAGGCGGCGGCGACGCTCGGTTCGTTTTCATTCTCCGCCAGGGACAACGCGTCGGCGTATTCCGCGAGTTTGAGCATGACCTCCTTTTCGAGCCGCGTCGCCAGGCGCTTCCAGTTGGGCGCTTCAGGCAGGCGGTCGCCGCCCTTGCGAAGCACCGACGACAGGCGCGCATGGGTGTACTGGAGATAAGGCCCCGAATCGCCGTGCAGGTTGAGCGCCTTGTCCCAGGTGAAAGTCACGTCCTTGGTGCGGCGCTGGGTGAATTCGGAGAACACCACCGCGCCCACGCCGACCTCCTCGGCGAGGGCGGCGGCGTTCGCGAGCACCTCGTCGCCGCGCGCATTCTCCACGATCAGCGCATGGGCCTTCTCGACCGCCTTGTCGAGCGCGTCTTCAAGGAAGACGACCCTTCCCTTCCGGGTGGAGCCGGTTGCCGCCTCTTCGCCGAACATGCCGGGGCCGAAGGCGAGCATGCCGAACTTGACGTGTTCGCAGTTTTTCGCCCAGTCGTATCCCATCAGTTCGAGCGTTTTGAACACCTGGCGGAAATGCAGCTCCTGCTGGTTGGCGACGACGTACAGCGACTTGTCGAAATGATAGGTTTCGTGCCGATATTCGGCGCTCGCCAGGTCGCGGGTCGCGTAAATGGTCGCGCCGTCCTTCTTGCGGATGATGCAGGGCGGCATTCCGTACGCCTCGAGGTCCACGACCGTCGCGCCCAGGCTGTCTTTCAGGAGTCCTTTTTCCCCGAGGCGTTTGATGGTGCCGTCCATCCGGTCGTTGCAGAACGCCTCGCCCTTGAAGGCGGACTCGGGAAAATGCACGTTCATGCGCGCGTACAGCTTCACCAATTCCTTGAGGCTTTCATCGCGGAATGCCTTCCACAGCCCGAGCGCCTCCCTGTCGCCCTGTTCGAGCTTGAGAAACCACTGCCGCGCCTCGTCCTTCAGCGTCTCGTCCCGGTCGGCCGCCTCGTGGAACTTGAGATAGAGTTGCAGCAGGGAGCGCACGTCCACCGGCTGCCCGGGGTTCTTCTCCTCTTCCCGCTTGTAGGCCACCATGAGTTGCCCGAAGGTGGTCCCCCAATCGCCGAGGAAATTCATTTCCACCACCTTCCAGCCGCGCGCGCGGTAGATGCGCGCCAGCGCCGCGCCGATCATGGTGCTGCGGATATGGTGCACGCCGAGCGGTTTCGCGATGTTGGGGCTGGAGTACTCGACGATTACCGTTTTTCCCCTGCCGCTTTCGGACCTCCCCCAGTGGCGGGGGTTGGCTAAGGCCACGCCGACGGTTTTTTCCGCGAGGATGTCGGGGGAAAGTGAGAAATTGAGATACGGCCCGACCGCCTTCGCGTCCTCGAACACGCCGCCCTCGGGAAATACGATGCGGGACGCGAGATCGGCGGCGATCTTCGCCGGCGCTTGTTTCAGCTTTTTCGCAAGGGTGAAGCAGGGAAAGCCGATATCGCCCATTTCGGGGCGTGGGGGCTGCGCCATCTGCGCGGCCGCCTCCTCGGCCTTCATTTCAACCAACGGCGCGACCATCTCGGCCGCCAAGCGTTTGTACCAGGACATGGATTCTCCACCCGGCGGATCACGTACCTCCGCCGAGTTCTTCTCCGCGTTTACAGGCGGCGCGAAGCGCTTCCTCCACGATGGCGACGAATCCGCGATCCTCGAACACGGCGAGCGCCGCCGCAGTGGTCCCGCCGGGGCTGGCGACGCGGCGACGAAGATCGGCGGGGTCGCCGCCCCGGGCAAGCATCTCCGCCGCGCCGCGCAAGGTCTGGACCGCGAGCATGTTCGACAATCCGGAGGGCAACCCGATACCTTCGCCGCCGGCGATGAGCGCCTCGGCGAAATGAAACAGATACGCTGGGCCGCTGCCCGAAAGCGCGGTGACCGCATCGAGAAGCGCCTCTTCCACTTCCACCGCTTTCCCCGCCGCCGAAAAAAGGGCAAGCGCCAGAGCCGCGTCCTCGTCGCCGGCATACGCGCCCCTGGCGACGGCCGACATACCCATGCCGACCGTCAGGGGCGTATTGGGCATGATTCTTACCACCCTGGCCCTGCCGGGCAGGGCGGACTCGAGACTTGCCGCGGTTACGCCCGCCGCGATGCTGAGGACAAGCGCGGCCGGCGGCATGCAGGCGGCCAACTCCTCGGCGACCGTGCGGAACGTTTGCGGCTTCACCGCGAGCAGGATGACATCGCGCTTCGCCGCTTCCCGGAAGTCGGAGGCGACGCCGCAACCGAGATCGGCGAAAACGGCGCGGCGCCCGGCAAGAGGGTCGCAGGCCAGGATGGCAGCGGGTTCGATCACCCCGCCGCCGACGGCGCCGCGAATCAACGCTTCGCCCATGTTCCCGGCGCCGATCAGGCCGAGCGTCTTTCCGGCCCAGGGATTGCTCCGGTTCGCGGTCACGACGGCATCTCCGTCCCGGCTGGCGGCGGAAGGCCGTCGACTTCAGGCGCGCTGATCCGGCATTTACGAAGTTGCATGACGCCCCCGCGGATTCACTCGAACAACGCGCCGCCGACGCGGACAATGGTCGCGCCCTCCTCGATGGCGACCTCGAAATCACCCGACATTCCCATCGAAAGCTCCAGCGGCGCGACCGGGAAACGGTCGGCGAGCCGATCCCGGAGTTCACGCAAACCCCTGAACACCGGACGGACGGTTTCCGGATCAGCGGTGAACGGGGCCATGGTCATGAGGCCGAAGAGGGACAGGTTGTCGGCGGACAGCGCTTTTTCGGTCAATTCGACCGCTCCGCCCGGCGCGATGCCGTATTTACTCTCCTCCCTTGACACATTGACCTCGAGCATGATTTCCGCCCTGTAGCCGAGAATGCCGCACTCCTTGTCGAGGACATTGATCAATTTCGGCGATTCAACGCTATGGATGCGCCGGAACATGGCAAGTGCCGCCGCCGCCTTGTTGCGCTGCAGATGGCCGATGAAGTGCCAGCGCGCATCAGCCTGGCCGAGAAGCGCCGCGTGGTCCAGACCTTCCTGGACGCGATTTTCCCCGAAGTCGCGGACGCCGAGATCGTACAGGCGGCGAATTTCGTCGCCGCCCACGGTTTTGGTGACCGCCACCAGGGTGACGCCGCCGGGATCGCGGTCGGCGCGGTCGCAGGCGGCCGCGATGCGGTCGCGGACCGATTGCAGGTTTTTCGGGATGTTTTCCATGCATCGCTCCCTCCCGGTTGCTTCCTCCGCGCCGACGCACTGGCCGCCCTCTTCGCCGGCCGGCGGTCGGCGGTGCATTTTAAACTCCCACCGGAGCGAGGTCAATCGGCATTATCTCGCTCGAACAACCCGGTCCCGTGCGATGCCCGATTCCGTAAAAAAGCTGTCCGCCTCCGACAACCAGCGCTTCGCGTCCAGCGGATATCCGGCGGTCGGCCGGATTCCGGGGATGCGTTCGCAAAACCAGCGGTTGAACGCCGCCATGGCGAGTTCGCGCGCATATTTCGCCGCCATGCTCGCCAACGCGGTGGGAAAGGAAAAGGCCTCCGCCCTCGGCTGGAACGACAGCCGCATCCCGCCGCCGTTTGGGGAGAGGCGGTAGCGGGAAGCGTCCGCGCCCTCCACTTCGGCGGAGATCCAGGATCCGGGGAATTGCTTCGACAGAAAGGGCAGGTAGCTGTTGCGACCGCCCTGCTTGTCCACGATCACCAGTGACGGCTTCTCCCCGGCCGATGCGGCGATGCGCGAAAGGTGGCGCCCCGTTTCCCGCAACAATGCCAGGTTTTTATTTTCTCCGGAAGCGAACCGCTTGTTGAGCGCGATCGGACCGGCCAATCGGACCGCGATTTCCACGACTGCCGCGCCCGTTGCCGCGAGATCGTCGAGAATCGGCTTGAACAATTGCGGCGATTCGAGCAGCGCACGATTCTCGGGGAAAAAAGGGAGGCTGTCGAAACAACCCGCGTGCCAGGGATAGGGGAAAGCGGCGTTCGGCGACTCCTCATCCTCCGCCCACACGGCGAAAAAAAACGCTTTTCCCGACGCATGCAGGAAGACGAGAACCGTCCGTTCGAGGCCGGAGACTCCCCTTGCGGCGTGGACCGCCTTGCTGTCATCGACGACGAGCCTGGGATCGGTTCGCGCCGCCCGTTTGACGACGGAACGGGAAAGGCGGTCCCACGGCGCGGCGGGATCCCAATCGTCCGGCGTCTCGAGCACCGCCCGCGCGGTAGCGAGCGGGCCGAGGGGAGGGCCGAGCCCGGCCTCGTCGATGCCGGCCAGAATCATATCCGGTCTCCGGCGGTCATGAATGGCGGAATCGCGCAAAGTCCGCGCAACCGGCGCGCCACAGCCTCGATGATCCAGGCGGGCGTGCTCGCCCCGGCTATGACGCCGACCGTTCCGCACCCGGAAAATGCCGTTCCGTCGAGATCCCCGGCCGTTTCGACCAGGCGGGTCTCGACACCGGCGTCGGCGCTTACTTCCGCGAGACGCAGGGTGTTGGCGCTGTCGCCGCCGCCGACCACCACCATGGCGTCGACCTTTTTCGCGAGCGCCCGCGCCTCGTCCCGCCTGCGTTTCGTTTCCCCGCATATGGTTCGGCGCGCCTCGACGCCGGGGTGCAGTTGAAGGAAGGCGTCCGCGATGCTTTCGAAACGGTCGGCGCTGAACGTGGTTTGCGCGAGAAGAAGAATAGGCTCTCCCGGGGGGATGTCGAGGTTCAGTGCCTCGGCAGCCGATCCGACCAGCCGTGCGCGATCGCCGGGCTGGCCAAGCACGGCCGCGACCTCCGCATGGCCCGGATCGCCGGCCATGACCACGAACTTTCGGGCGGAGAGCGCCTCGGAGACCAGTTTTTGATTTCGCGCGACATGCGGGCAGGTGGCGTCGAGAAGATCGTGGCCGGCGGACGTCCAGGCGCGGCGCTGTTCGGGGGACGCGCCGTGCGCGCGGACCAGAACCGTCTGGCCCGCGCGCGGACCTTCCGGAGATGTGTCCAGGCCGAGTTCACGAAGCCTGGCGACCACTTGCCCGTTATGGATCAGGGGGCCTTCGGACCAGATGCTTCGGCCTGATCGAAGCGCGCTTTCCGCCATCGCGACCGCGCGGGCGACGCCACGGCAGAATCCGGCGGATTCGGCGACCACCACGTTCATCCGGCCATTCCAGTCAAAAAAATTCCCGCTTGAGGCTTGTCGCGTCGAGCCGCGCAAGAGCGCGAATCACGTCGTTTCGCATCGGCGATCCTTCCAGGTCGGGCGCGATTTCCAGCAGCGCGGCATCCACTCCGGCGTCCTTTGCGATCATGAGATACGCGCCTTTGTAAAACGCTGCGCCGTCCGAGCCTGGCATTTTCACCACCGCCAGGGAACCGTCCGTCTGCCTGCCCGCCAGGTGGAGGAATTCGGCGGCGGCTTCATAGCCGAGATCGGCCGGGGCGGCGGAAAGCATGTAAACGGCATGGTCGCCGGCCTGGAGAGCGTCATATCCGGTTTGCGGCATCAGGAAAAGGACCCTGGCATCGGCGGGGAGCTTCGCCAGATAGTCGTTCGCGCCTTTTTCGTCGGAGAACCAGAAGACGCCGTCGTCGAGAATTTCATATGCCGGTTCGGGGATGGGAATCATGTCGGCTTCACCGCCCCGCGTCTCGCCGTTCGCGACGACAATCGCTCCCGATTCGTCTGGTTGTTGCACGGCCGGCTCGTCTCCCGGATCGATTCCGTCGTTCACCGTATCCGACGGCGGTTCCGGCGGGAGGGGGGGGGCCGCGTCGCCGGAGGGGATGGAGGAGGCGCCTTGGTCCCCGTCACCTGTCTCGACGGCGGCATCGCCGTCGGATTCGATCTCCGGCGTATCCTGGGGGATGTCGATCGGGATTGGCGTCTGAGAGGGTTGCTCCGAAGGCTCGGTCGTTGAAGCGGACGGTTCGCTCTCGCCGGAATCGATCCCACCCAACGCTCCGCCTTTGATCGGGTCTTCGCCATTGGGCGAAGGCAATGGGGTTGATGCTCCGTCCCCAAGATCGAGTTCGGGGTCGGGAGCGAGGTCGGTCGCGAGCTGTTCCGCCGGCTGATCGCCTGTGGCTGGTTCCGGAGAGGCAGGCTCCGGCGAGCCTGCCGCGATGTCCGGCGCTTGCGACGAGGTTCGCTCCTGTTGCTGGTCGATAGTAGTTCCGTTTGGCGGTGCGACGGCGGCTTCAAGCGGCTGGGCGGTTGTTTCGCCGGCCACATCGGGGGGGAGAACCGGCGCTTCCGGGCTTGGGGCGGCGACTGGTGTCCCAACATGCTCTCCTGAAGATTGTTCAAGCGCCGTTTTACCGGAATCCGGAGCCGGCCGAGTTGATGAATCATCGGGAATGGCGGACGCGCCGTCCGCATCGGGCCGCGCCTTCACCAATGCGGAGTCGCGGCTCCCGGAAATACGGTTTGGCGTTCCTTCCCGGTCGCCGCGATGGGAAGGCCCTATGGCAAGATACCCCGTAATGAAAACCACGAGCGCCACGATGTGGGCGGCTAACCGAAACCTGATGTCTATTCTGCTGCGCATGGTTTTACCACCTCCCGGCGTCGCCCTTTTCGGTGATTTGACGTCCATCCATTTTATACCGTAAGCCGGCGGAGATGTGAACAGGTTTTATTTTCCAAATGGCGGCTTCACAGGGCCGATGCAAGAAATTTCCTCGAGAAACACCACTGTTCGGGAAAATGAGGCCGCCTCGAACATCCGGTTCAGTGCACACCGGTATAGTCTTCTATCGCCTTCCTGATTTTGTGCAACGACTCCATCCTGCGCTCCCTCTCCGGCTTCAGGGTGGTTAGCCGGAAGCCGGAAAGCGAGGTGTGGAAACCGGAAAGCGGGGTCGCGCATAAGCCGATCGAAGCCATCATGTAATAGATGAAGCGCTTGTCCGGCGGGAAGCCTTTCACCTTTTCCGCGACGAAACGCGCGCATTCGGGATCGGCGATGGGAAGGGTTTGGCTGTCGTCGAGCATCCCGTCCTTGAAAAGAACGGTGAAGTAGAACGCGCCGTAAGTGCGGGTAACGGTCACGGCGGGGATGGTTTTAAAAAAGTCGTAAAACTCGTTGCCGCGCTCCTCGAACTGCTTCGCGCGGGTCTTTTTGACTTCCGCGAACCTTGGATCGCCGTAGACCAGGGGAATGGACATCTGCGGCAGCGTGGTGGAGCATACCTCCATCATCTTGGCGTTGACCAGTGCGCCGCAATAGACGGCGAAATCGGGATCGCTGTTCCGGTTGAGCATTTCGATCCAGCCGCAGCGCGAGCCGGGCCAAGGGTAGTCTTTGCTTATGCCGCGAAAGGAGAGGGCGGGAATGTCGTCGCCCAACACTTCCGACAGGTGCATGGTTCCCCGCCCATTGTAGGTGAGATGGACGTAAATCTCGTCACAGATTAGGAAAAGCCCGTATCTCCTGGCAAGATCGGCTATGGCTTGGAGCGTTTCCCGCTTGTACACCATTCCTGTGGGATTGTCGGGATTGACCAGGGCGAGTGCGATGACCTGGGGATTGTATTTGATCTTGTTGTGAATCTCTTCTATGTCTGGTTGCCAGTCGTTGTTCGGGTCGAGCTGGAATTGCAGCAACTCGTAATCGCCACGTTTGGCTTCGTTTGACGAATGGGTGGGGTAGGATGGGGATTGCATGAGGACCCTGGCGTCCTTGCGGATAATGTCGTAGATCTTGTCGACCGCGTCGGCTACGCCGTTGGTGAAAAGGATGTCGTCGGGAGTGACCTTGGTGCCGCCGCGCCTGTTGACCTCGTCGGCAAGATACTCGCGGGCCGCGAGGACGCCGCGGCTTGGGCTGTAGGCCCATGATCTCGGGTTTTGGACCAAGCCGGAAACGACGTCGACGATCCAGGGCGATATCTTTTCCCCCATCTCGACCGGATCGCCGATGTTCTCCCATGTCATTTTGATGCCGAATTGGTCGCGAAGGGCGTACCCGTAGTCGACGATCTGACGGATTTCGTACTCGAGGTGCTTGGCTCCCTCGTTTATGATGCTGGTGCGCATGGCAATGTCCTTTTACATACGCTAGCGCGTTTTCCGAAGTAATTCGGAAGCGCGGCAAGACTATCGAATGCACGACGCCCGGAGCAACGTCCCGGGCGAACGGAAGGAATCCGTCTTCCATTTAAAAATTATGAGAATTAGGACAAACTGGTCGGAGGGATCGGAACCCGGGGTTCCGTCAAGACGCAAGAGGCAGCATAAGGATCGCCTTCCATAACTGCGACGGCGGGATTGCCCCGGAGCGTCGAAATTCACATTCGAGGGATTGAACTATAACGTTTACATTCTTTTTGTCAATACCGGTTTATAAACCTTCCGGCTTGGCAACGCGGAGTACCGCCTCGCTCGTCGCCAGATCCTGGAGATCGTCGATCAATTCCCGGAGCGCCCCGTCCTCGGAGCCTTCGGTGATGACGTTATTGGGCAGGCTTTCCATGCCGTAGGTAGCGGCGGCGAGGGCGGAAAGAAAGCTGAGCCCCTCCCGGGAGCGCAATAATTCGCGCCCTTCCGACATGATCGCCCGGTAGCTGTCGCCTTTGTACCAAAGGAATACGACCCGCTCCAGGCGGCCCATCGCGCATTCCTCGCCGCGCAGATACCGCCAATCCTTCACGCGCACCGACCGGGTGTCGCGCTCCGCGTCGGGATCGTTTCCGTCGGCGGCGGCTCCACGAAGCCACGCGTCCTTGTCCGGCTTTTCGGAAACCAGGATCCGCATCAACAGGCTGGCGGAAATCCGTGCGGCGATTCCCGCTCGGAGATCGTCGTCCTTGAGAATGGCGAGTTGTTCGGCGGCCGCGAGGCCGTCTTGCGGATAGGCGGAATAAGCCACGGCCAGGGCGGGAAGATAGGCCAGCGTACCGGGAGTGGAGATTGCTCCGTCCAGTTGGTCGCTTGGCGCCATCGCCCAATGATCAGATGAACCCGCGATTCCCGAGCGGCCAACCCTGGCGGCGACTTCCCACGGCGCGGGCGCGGTGCCGGAAGCCCGGTCAAGCTGTCGGGCGAGGCGGCCGACGCGGGCTGCGGCCGGATTGTCGATACCGAGCAGATGATAGATCTCGGCCGGATAATATCCGCCCTCAAAAACCAGCGAGCGCGCGAATTCCAGAACCTTTCGCCGCTCCGTGTTCCTGCCGATCTGAACCGGCGCCGCCGAAACGAACGTCAAGTCCGGCGCGAGGTTTTCGCGAAAAGACGCCGAAAGGCCGGATCGCGAAGTCGTATCATGGTGAAACAAGGCGGTGAGAAGAGCGGCGGTCCTTCCCTTGAGCGGGAACGCCGTCTTTTCCTGGGCCGCGCCCTCGGGAGACTCCGCGCCGGCGACGGTAGTAGTCAAAAGAAAGAGAAAAGTCAATGTACGCTGTCTCAAATGAACGGAGTTCCCTGTCCACGCCGCTTTTACCATTGGTTTATCCCCCCTGCGCACTTCCCCAAACTGGCGTCCCCAAACGCCATCCCGCCGACAATTCCCGAAAATCTTATCGGCCACAATAACGATTGAAACACACTTAAATACTGATTTTATTCCGATTAAAGTTGGAATTCAAGAGTGAGGGAAAAAAACTTGAGGAATCTTGACGGAAACGTGACGCTGCTGTCCAGCGGGTGCGAAACCCGTCCGGCGAAGACAAAGCCCTGTCAGCCGGCAGCCAGCCTTGCGTTCGCGACAGCAATGCGGCGGACGATGCGTAGGCGGGCGAATACGCGAGCCGGGGGTGGTCCGGCATCGAACTTCCTTTCAACTACTACCGGGTCCCCACCAACTACGCGGCGATAAGCCGCCTTCGAAACGGGGCAGAGTATCCATCCCGCGACGAGAGGGATGAAGATGATGAAGGCGGGTTTGGTGAAAACCGGTTCAAGTACACTCATGAATCCACTGCGCCATGGAAGTTATGGCATGGCGTTCTCCTTTTACAAGGCGTCGGTTCAACGCCAAGCTCTTGATATCGCGGTTCAAAACCATACACTTTAGATGGGTCGTTTTGGCCGTCCGCCTAATTGGCTTGGCGGAAGAGGTTTTGTGCGGTGGTGGGTTTCACCGTTGATGTAACGGGTATTCGGGAGGGTCAATCTCCAATATTGCGATAGCCGTAATAAGTTTGTTTGTTATGGTTGCGCTATCCGGTTTAGTTTCGACACTGGTCTATGCCGTCCTTCGCGCCACAGGGAGGCTTTCCGTGAACACCCATGGCTGGCGCGCCGACAGCATACGGGGGCGGAGTTGCATGTTGTTGCCTGCGGTCAGCGTGCTCGGTCTTCTCGAACTATTACTCAAGCGCGGGGCCTGGCTCCGCAAGCGTCTGCCTTCGCATAGTTCGGAGGTCGGCGTTTGCGATGTGGAGGTCGAATTGGTGTCGCTCGGATGATCCGCATCGCTATCCGGCGGCAATTGGGACGAGAGCGCAATGGCCCGGCGATTCAGATTCAATCTCGAAGCTGTTCTCCGTTACCGGCAAATCATGGAGGATCGGCGCCGGAGGGATTTCGCTGAGGCGAACCGCGTGGCGGAGGGTGAGCGCGTTCACCGAGAGGATTTACGACACGAGCGCGAAGAAATCCAGGATGAAATCGTTCGGCTCTACGACGAGCAGGCGCCCTTCCAGGCGATCCGAGATTCTTATCACCTGACAAACCAACTCGAAGGCGAAGTGATCGCGAGTCTCAACCGCCAACGGCGGCTTGACCAGGAGGTCGACGAGCGCCGTAAAAACCTGATCCAGGCACGCCAGGAAACGCGAATGCTGGAAACGCTCAAGGAACGCCGGCGCGAAGAATTCGTCAAGGAGCAGGACCGTCTCGACCAAACGCTTCTTGACGAGCTTTCCATCCAGGCGCGCGGCAGGATGCTGCGCGAACGCCGTACTGCCGGCGGGGAGGAATAACCCTTGCGCTTCCTGTCGACCGCTTTTTACATGACCCTTTCCATCCTCGGCCTGTCAGTCATCAGCTTTTTGGGCCTCATCGGGGTGCAGTACTTCCGGGGCAAAATCAATCCGCGCGATTTGCACAGCGTTCTCCGCGTCATCGGCGGCACGCATCGGATCATTATCACCTCGGAGCAATACGAGCGTTTCGTCGAATTCTCCAAGGACGAGGAGGCCGCCCGACGGGAGCTCGACGCCAAGCGCGGCTTGCCGGAAATGCGGGTTCCCGCAGTGATGCGGGCGCAGGAAACCGAGGCGGCGCAGCGGGACAATCTTGAAGCGCTCAATCGCCTGCTTGCCGCCGAGCGGCAAAAGGTGGAGCAGGTTCGCGCCGAAGCGGAGGCGCAAAAACTGCAGGCCGACAATCTTCAACGCGCCCTAGACGACGAGAAGGAAAAGAATCTTATCGTCGGGATGGATGCCGCCACCCGAAAACTGCGCGACACGCTTGCCGGCATGGACGCGGAGGATGTCGCGGCCTTTCTCACCGCCATCGTCCTCGATCCTTCGCAGGGAGGCCCGGTGGAGGCGGCGCGCATCATTCGCGACCATCTCCAGTCCGACTTCTCCGCCGAGGTGCTGACTGAGATGCCGCCGCAGGAACGCCAGCGCGTCATACCCCTTCTCGAAAACCGTTTCGCCGGCGTCCCCCCAATCGCTGTGGCGCAAATTTTCCTCGACAATCAGTTGAGTCCAGGGGAACAACTCGCCTACCTCCGGCAGATGAATCCGCAGCAGGCGCTCGGAGTTTATCTTCGGCTGCCGCAAAATATTCAAAAGCAGATCGCGCCCCAGCTTCTTCGCGGCAATTGACCGATCAACCGTAAGAGTGGACTTTTGGAGAAAATCAAACAAACCGCCGTTTGATTCTCTTCAAAGTTTCTTGGGTTTGCATTTTGCGTCGGGAATTATTGCATGGTCGGCGGCATCGCCCGACCTGATGAAAAATCAACCCATTGGCCCACTGTACACGATAATTTTTATGATGGTGCAGTTTGAGCGCATCTGAGCAAGTCGAACGCTTTCGCCGTCGTTCTCCGAAGTTGTCGACAGGAGCCGAGAAGCATGCTCGCCAAGAGTTCCCGCCCACGGCGAAAGATGCTCTGCGCGCGACGCCCCAGCCGCTGAATCAACCGGATCGGTTCGCC
>JAISXA010000199.1 GCA_031270685.1 Planctomycetota bacterium | reverse complement strand
GTCCGCAGGGAAGGCTACAAACTATACGGCGACAACGGCAACAAGCTGGAGGTGAAAATCCGCGAAGGGGAAACCACCACCCTTTCGCTCGAGCCCTTCGGCGTCGCCGGCAACAGCGGCCTCAACGCGATCGCGGTCAACAGGGACAAGGTGCGGAGCGAAACGCTTTTCGACGGCTACGTTCCAGCCCCCGTGGTCGTCGCGCCCGCGCCGCGGGTCATCTACCGACCGGCGCCGCCCCCGGTCATCATCCACGAGCCGCGCCCCGGCTTCAACTTCGGGTTTTATTACGACGGCGGGCGCGGCGGTCGCCGCCGGCATCACCGCTGGCGGTGAGCGGCGGAAGGGAAATCCATTCATCCGGTCGCGTATGTTCCGGGAGCCGCCCGGCTCCCGGTTTTTGCTATTGGCATTTGCGGCAGTTCGCTTTCTTTCACGCTGGACGGCGATTTATCCGCCTGTTATATTAAACGCGGCGGTTTTGTCCCGGGAATGGAAGGAATGCGCATGCCTGGAATAATGCATGAGGGAAACACCGGGTTCAAGTGGACGTTCGAGTATGTCGGCGGCATCGACCAGGTGGCGCTTGCCAAAGGCGAGGATCTCAGGCATATCGCCGAACTCGATCCCAAACTTTGGGCCGCCCTGTCCTGCCCCGCCTCCGGACTCGAGTTCGACCAGCGAACCCTGACCCTGGTCGATAGCGACCGGGACGGCCGCATCCGCATTCCCGAGATTGTGGACGCGGTCGAATGGGCCTGCGCGCGGCTCAAGGATCCGGCCGGGATGGTCGGCTGCGCCGACGAGCTCCCGCTCGACGCGATCGACGCCGACGCTCCCGAGGGAAAAAGGATCCTTCTCACCGCCCGCGAGATTCTCGACAACCTGGGAAAGAAGGACGCCGCAAGCCTGACGCAGGAGGACGTGTCCTCGGCCATTCTCCACGCCTCCGAGAAAATCTTCAACGGCGACGGCGTTTTGCCGCCGGCCGATGGATTGGGCGGGGACGTGCGGGCCTTTATCGCCGACGCCGTCGCCGTCATCGGCGGCGCCGAGGACGCGAGCGGCGTTCCGGGAGCCACCCGGGAGATCGCGGAGGCGTTCGTCGGGACCCTGGAGGACTGGCGGGCGTGGCGAAAAGCGATCGCCGCCGCCGCCGCCCCCCTGGGGGACGATTCGCCGGAGGCGTGGAAGCTGATCAACGAGCTTAGGGACAAGGTCGACGATTATTTCCTGCGCTGCGAGCTTGCGGCCTACGCGCCGCAGTCGAGGGACGCGCTGAACGTCGAGGCGGACAGCCTTTCCCACGGCGAAAACGGCGTGCTCGATGCGAAAGCCCTCGCCCTGCTCCCGCTGGCGCGCGTCGAGGCGGATCGCCCGCTGGACCTGGAGACGGGGGTCAACCCGGCCTGGCGCGACAGGGTGGAGCGTCTGGCGCTCCTGCTCAAGCCCGAACTGGCCGCTCCCGCGCGGCTCACCCGCGCGGAATGGGTGGCGGTGCTGGGTAAATTCGCGCCCTATGCGCGGGCGCTCTCGAAAAAACCCGCTCCCCGCGCCGCCTCCATCCAGCATCGGCCCTCGAAGGAGCTTGACGATCTCGGCGAGGCGCGCATCGCCGCCATACTCGACAGCGATGTCGCCTCGCGGTTCGGGCGGCTCGTCGAGCGCGATCTGAACGTTCCCGCCGCGGCGACCGACATCGCCGAGGTGGAGAAGCTGACGCTGTATTATCTACACCTCCACCGACTGCTCAAGAATTTCGTCTCCTTCGGGGATTTTTACTCGATGAAGCGGAAGGCGGCGTTCCAGTCCGGGACGCTGTACATGGACGGCAGGGGATGCCGGCTGTGCATGCCCGCGGGCAAGATCGACGATCACGCGGCGTTGGCGTCGCGCAGCCAGATGTTCCTGCTTTACTGCCGGTGCCGGCGGGGCGGGGGCGAATCCGCCGAGCCCGAAAAGACCATGGACATCGTCGCGGCGGTCACCGCCGGCGATTCCGACACCTTGCTGCCGGGCCGCAACGGCGTTTTCGTGGACAACGAGGGCCGCGATTGGGACGCCAGCGTGGTGAAGGTGGTGAGCAACCCGATCGGGCTGTGGCAGGCGATGTGGACCCCGTACAAGCGCTTCGGCAACATGATCACCGAGCAGATCGGCAAGTTCGCCAGCGAAAAACAGGCCGGCTTCATGGCGACGGCGGAGCAGAGGATCGGCGAACAGATCGCCGCCGTCACCGCCGCTCCGGCGACGGCTCCGCCGAAATTCGACCTCTCGAAGAACATGGGCATATTCGCGGCCATTGGCCTGGCGCTGGGCGCGCTCGGCACCGCGGTCGCCAGCATTTTCAACGCCCTCTTTTCCATGGAATGGTGGCAGTTGCCGCTTCTCTTCATCGGCATTTTCATATTCATCTCGGGCCCGTCCCTGCTTATCGCCTGGCTGAAGTTGCGGGAAAGGACGCTGGCGCCGCTCCTGGAAGCGTCCGGCTGGGCGGTGAACGGACGCGCCTTCATCAACCTCGCCCTCTCCAAACGCCTGACCAGCGAGGCCGAGCTGCCTAAAAACCTCGATCACAAGGGACTTCTCGATCCATACATTCTCCGCCGGCGGCGGAACCGGCTGTTCTGGATCGCGGCGGCGATCGGGGCGGCGATAGTCCTGGGCGCCGTCTGGTACAGATCGAACCGGCGGATCGGCATCAACCGGGCGGTGGATCGGGCCCTTAACGCGTCCCGGTACGGCGCCGAGCCCGGGTCGGTTCCCGCGCCGGCGTCGACTCCGGCCGCTGCCCCGGCTCCCGCCGCCGCGCCGCCGCCGGCCTCCGGGTCCGCCGCGCCGGCGGAGACGACGGCTCCCCCGGCGGGGACGGAATCGCCTCCCCCGGCGGCGCCATAGTTCGAATCGCGGCGAAGACGCGGGTTTTTCATCCTGGACCGATTTTGCTTTGGCCGGGGTTTCCGTGGACAGGACAACGACGACGGGCGGGCGATGGGCGGGTTTCAAAATTATCTGGAGATCGCCGGACTCGCCTTTCGGCGAAGCGGCCGCGAGATTCTTGGCGACGTGTCATGGACCATGCCGCGTGGGGAAAACTGGGCGGTGATCGGGGCGAACGGCTCGGGTAAGACGACGCTGCTGCAAATCGCCGGCGGCGTGTTGTTTCCCACCTCCGGCTCGGTGGCGGTCCTCGGGCGCCGTTTCGGGAAAACGGATCTTTTCCAGATCCGGATGCGCGTCGGTTGGGTGAGTTCGGCGCTTGCGGCGAGAATGCCTGGCCACGAAACGCTGCTGCAAACCGTGCTGACCGGTTCGCGGGCGACCTTCGGGTCGTTTCACGAATATTCGCCGGAGGAAAGCGGGCGCGCCCTCGATCTGCTCGGGGCGGCGGGTCTCGGGTATGTCGCCGACTCGCCGTTTGGAGTGCTGTCCCAGGGCGAGAAACAGCGCGGCCTGTTCTGCCGCGCCCTGATGCCCCATCCCGAACTGCTGATTCTCGACGAAGCCTGCGCCGGCCTCGACCTGAAGGCGCGCGAGGAGTTTCTTCGCAACGCCGGCGCGCTGATGCGGGAGCGCAAAGTCGGGGTCATACTGGTTGCCCACCATATCGAGGAAATTCCGCCGGAAACGGATCAGGCGCTTGTCCTCAAGGACGGTCGCGTCCTCGCTTCCGGACCGACGGACGGGACGATAACCGGCGCCGTCCTGTCGGAGGCTTTCGATGTGAAGGTCAGGGTGGAAAGGGCGGGCGGCAGGTTCTGGTCCCGTATTTGAAACGGTTATTTCGCCGCGCTCGCCAGGCGCGCGCGGTAGGCTTGGCGGAAATCCTTTTCCGGCGGCCAGGCGCCGAGTCGGTCCGCTTTTCTGGCGTCCGCTTCCGCGTTCCCGTCGTCGCCCTTCGCCGCATGGGCGAGCGAGCGCCAGTAAAACGCGGCGGCGTAACCGGGGTTGTAGTCGAGCAGGATGTTGAAATCGGAGATTGCCTGGCCGTAATCGCCCAGCTCGTAATGGATTCTGCCCCGGACGAAATACAGCCATTCCCACAGCCCGCCGCCCGATTGAACCATGAGCGCCATCCCCTGGCCGACCTCGTCCAACGCGGCGGTCAGCCGCTCCGTTCCGCCGAGGATGAAGTTGGCTTCGGCCGCGAGCAGATTGTTGACGATGCGCAGGCGGTGGTCTTTTCGGGAGGTCAGGGCGGAGATGCGGTCGGTTTTGCGCCTGGTTTCCTCGATCTTCGCGAGCGCGCCCCCGGGGTCGCCGGCGACGAGGCGTTTGTATGCGTCGCGGTGGCCCCGGTACGCCTCCTCTTCGAACGCCGCGATCTCCCGTTGGCGCGCCGCACCGCGCCGCGATTCCCAAAACAGGAACAGCGCGGCGAGGATCGCGCCGCCGATGATAAGCGCGACGATGATGACGCCGCCCCCCCCGGTCAGATCCCCGACCCGGGGGTCGGCGAAGGTCTCGTCAATCCGCTTTTTCCCCGGCGCGCCCATGAATCGCCCTTTTCAGCCGCAACGCGCGGACGCCGCTCCCCGCCCCGGCCGCCCGAAAAGCGTCAGCGGCGTCGCCGAGTATATATCAAGATCGAGCAAATCGCCAGCTTTTATCCCGCCGTTTCCGGGAGCGGGG
Source organism: Planctomycetota bacterium (assembly GCA_031270685.1). Classification (GTDB taxonomy): domain Bacteria; phylum Planctomycetota; class SZUA-567; order SZUA-567; family SZUA-567; genus JAIRTL01. The sequence goes on along the minus strand of JAISXA010000199.1, from coordinate 1,873 downwards.
AAGACGCAGATTAAATTCTCCGCCGTCCGCCCGGTCCAGCGCGAGTAATCGCGCGCCGATACGCCCTCGACCAGAATGGTCTGGCGCGAACCGACCAACTCGGCGGCCCGTTCCCGGTTCACGGCGTTCTGCGCCTCTAGAAGCGCTAGATTGCGCCGCCGTTTCTCCGGCCCGGGGACGTCGTCCTCCAGGTCGCGGGCGGCGAGGGTCCCGGGACGGGGCGAGTATTTGAAAATATAGCTGTTTTGGAAACGCGCCTTTTCGACCAGGTCGAGCGTTGCCAGAAAGTCGCCGTCGGTTTCCCCGGGGAAGCCGACGATGAAGTCGGACGCCACCGTCGCCGTCGGCGCGACATCCCGGATCATCGCGAGTTTTTCTTCGTATTCCGCCCGCGAGTACCCCCGGCGCATGGCGCGGAGAACCCGGTCGGAACCGGATTGGGCCGGCATGTGAAAATGACCGCAAACCCTCGGCAGGGCCGCGACCGTCGCCGCCAGTTCGCGGGTGATGTCGCGGGGATGGCTGGTTACGAAACGGATCCGCGCGATGCCGGCGTCGGGCGGGACGGTTTCTTCGATGTGGCGCAGCAGGCGGGCGAGGTTCCACTCGCCGCCCTTGCCGTAGGCGTCGATGTTCTGGCCTAGAAGCGTCACCTCCCGCGCCCCGGCCGCGGCGAGCGCGCGCACCTCGCGGACCGCCTCCGCCGCCGGACGGCAGGTTTCCCCGCCGCGAACGCCCGGCACGGCGCAGTAGGCGCAGCGGTTGGCGCAGCCGCGCATGATCGAGACATAGCCGTGGATGCCGGAATGGCGCGACCGGGGATGGGCGCCGTCGATCCCGGGGGAGGGGGCGTCCGCCTCTCCGAAGCGACCGCAGCGGCCGCGCTCCGCTTGCGCGAGCACGTCGGGAAGGCGCATGAACTGACGCGTGCCGACGGCGAAATCGAGATAGGGAAGGCGTTCGAGAAGCGCCTCGCCCTCCCGCTCCGCGAAGCAGCCCATGAGGCCGAGGCGGAAGCCGTCGTCCGCTTCGCGCCGGGTCCTGAGTTGGGCGAGGCGGGACAGCGCGCGCTGTTCGGCGTGGTCGCGCACCGCGCAGGTGTTGAAGATGACCGTGTCGGCCGCGGATTCGTCGGCGACCACGAGGTGCCCGGCGTCCTGGAGGGCCTCGGCGGCGAGCTCCGAATCCAGCTTGTTCATCTGGCAACCGAAGGTGACGATGCAGATTTTCCGCATATTTTCTTATTTTCCGGCGCGCTTTTTCCCGGCGCGATCAGGGTAGAGGGCGTTGATGGCCTGTTCGTACTCGGGATGCGCGGAAAGCAGGTGCGGCGCCCGGTAATTTTTCCTGTCCGCGACATAGGGGCAGTCGCCAGGCAGGCCGTTCACCCCGGCCGACTGGTCGGCGGAACTGCAGCGGGGCTGCTTCTCGAAGCGATCCGGATAAACGGCGCACAGGTTGGTCTCCTCGTCGAGAAACGGGCAGGGGATGTCGGTGATCACGACCTGATCGCCGAAACGCACCTTTTCATGGCAACAGACGCCGCAGCGCCGGCAGAGGTTTTCGCGGTCCCCGGCGGGAACATCGGTCACGTCGTCACTCCCTGTCGCGCGCCGCTGCGGAACCGGACCGGTCGGGGAGCGGTTGGAAGCGGCGACCCGGATCGCACGCCGCCGTCCGCCGGCACCCCCGCGGCTCGCGCGGCAAATCCTCGAGCCGCGGTTCGGGATCGATCATGCGTTTTCCCTTTTTGTGGACTTTTGAAGGAAATCAATCGAACCGCCGATTGATTTCCTTCAAAGTTTCAGGGCGTTCGTTTCAGAACCGTTTTTTTGCAATGTCGCCGGCCAGGGTCGAGTTGACGAAAAACAAC
>JAISXA010000027.1 GCA_031270685.1 Planctomycetota bacterium | reverse complement strand
CGTCCGCAGGTCGTCGTCGACCAGGAGGTCGATCCTGCTCGCCTCCGGGTCGAAGCCGCTGGCGCTCCCGAACGCCTCGGCGACCATGGCCGCGTCGCGGGTGGTGTAGTCCAGTTTGTAGCCGGTCCCCGGATAGGCGAGGCCGACGCAGAGGGCGTGGAAGCGCTTCAGGTCCTCGCCGGCGCGGGCGATGACCGGCGCCGCCGCAATGAGCAGCGCGGCGAGAAAGGCCAAATGGAGCATGACCCCGCGATATTTGAACATGAGATGCCCCTCCTGTTGCCGGGAATCGGGCCGACCGCCGCCCGATTCCCGGCAAGGATTCAACCACCTTTATAACCCCAAAATTCTCAAAAAAATTCCACCAGGGGCTTCTCCCCTGGCCCCCCGGAACCACACCCACAAAGGGTAACAGGACAAAGTGCAAAGTGAATTTTAGTCCAGGACAACTCGGAACCCGACCTCCTCGCCGCGAACGCCGGGCTCGGGCCAGCCGCGGCCAGCGGAGCGGCCGCAACTCGGAACATGGTTCCACGCGCCGCCCCGGACAACGCGATGCGTACCGCCTGACACTCCCTGTGGGTCTTTTGTTTTTGTCAAATCATATCCACCATACCAATCGGAACACCACTCCCATACGTTTCCATGCATGTCATACAAACCCCAGGCATTCGCGGGAAAACTCCCCACCGGCGTCGTCTTCTCCCGGTACACTCCCTTTCGGCCATTGCCGTAGGTGTAATTACCGTCATAATTCGCCTGATCCGTGCTTATGGTTTCTCCGGTGTTGAACGCCGTCGTCGTCCCGGCACGACAGGCGTATTCCCATTCCGCCTCCGTCGGCAACCTAACCTTCCTCCCGGTCTTCACCGACAACATCCGACAGAACTCCACGGCGTCATTCCAGGACACCTGCTCCACAGGATTGTCATACCCACTGAAATTGCTCGGATTGCCTCCCATCACCGCACGCCATTGCGACTGCGTCACTTCATATATGCCCATATAAAACGCACTGGAAAGCGTCACCTGATGCTGTGTTTCGTCATACTCGCCCCATGATTTCTTCCGCCTTATTTCTTTGATTTCGCGGACATCGTCCGCTTCCAGGCCTCCGGCCGGCGATCCCATCATGAACGTCCCCGCCGGAATGCGCACCAGATCCAGCGTCACCCCGCCCCCGCAATCCAGGGAAAGCTTACCCGTCGCTTTCGCCAAGCCGTCCCTGACCCGCGCGTCATTGCCATAGCCGGGCAGGGACAAGGCTGTGGTAAATGCGCGTTCCGCCGCCCGCGAATTCCCAGCCGCCAACGCCGCATTACCCTCGGCCATCGCCGCCATGTACGCCTTCCGCGAAGCACCGCCCTTGGCGGCGGCAAGACCCTCCTTCGCCCTGGCGTCGTTCTCGTAGCCCGACTCTTTGAGCGCCGCCATGTAGGCGACTTCCGCTCCCGACCAATTCTCCGCCGCCAATCGGGAGTCCCCCTCGGACATGGCCCGCGTGTACGCTTTCCGAGACGCGCCGCCACGGGCGGCGGCAAGCCCTTCCTTCGCCCTGGCGTCGTTCTCATACCCCAGCGCCCCGAGCGCAACCCTATAGGCGGCTTCCGCTCCCGACCAATTCTCCGCCGCCAACTGGAAATCCCCCTCGGACATGGCCGCCTTGTACGCCTTCCGCGAAGCGCCGCCCTTGGCGGCGGCGAGACCTTCCTTCGCCGCCGGGTCGTTCTCATACCCCGGCGCCCCGAGTGCAACCCTATAGGCGGCTTCCGCTCCCGACCAATTTTCCGTCGCCAACTGGAAATCCCCCTCGGCCATCGCCCGCGTGTACGCCTTCAGCGACGCGCCACCCCGGGCGGCGGCAAGCCCTTCCTTCGCCGCCGGGTCGTTCCCGTAGCCCGGCACTTTCAGCACCGCCGCGTAGGCGACCTCCGCCCCGCGCCAGTCCTCCGCCGCCAGCTTCTCATCGCCCAGGGACATCGCCAGCTTGTACACCTTCAGGGGAGCGCCGCCCTTGGCGGCGGCAAGCCCCTCCTTCGCCACGGTGTCGCCGGCATAGCCGGGAACTGTGAGCGCGGCGGCATACGCCGCTTCCGCCCCGAACCAGTCCTCCGCCGCCAGCGCGGCGTCGCCATCAGTCATGGCCCGCGTATACGCCTTCAGCGAAGCGCCGCCCTTGGCGGCGGAAAGGCCCTCCTTCGCCACGGCGTCGCCAGCATAGCCGGGAACGGCGAGCGCGGCGGCATACGCCGCTTCCGCCCCACCCCAGTCCTCCGCCGCCAGCGCGGCGTCGCCATCGGCCATGGCCCGCGTGTACGCCTTCAGCGAAGCGCCACCCTTGGCGGCGGCAAGCCCTTCCTTCGCCACGGCGTCGCCGGCATAGCCGGGAACGGCGAGCGCGGCGGCGTACGCCTCCTCCGCCCCACCCCAGTCCTCCGCCGCCAGCGCGGCGTCGCCCAACGCCAGCGCCGCGAGATGCAGATCGTTCCGCTCCACCCACGACCGCGCCTCCGCGTCGCCCTGCTCCGCCGCCTTGCGGAACCACGACGACGCCTCCGCACGGTCTCGCTCCACCCCCGCCCCGGAAGCGTACGCTTCGCCAAGGATGTATTGGGAAAGCGCGTCCCCAGCCTCCGCCGCCCGGCGATGCCATTCCGCCGCCCCGGCCATGTCCCCCGAATACGCCGCGCAGCGGCCCAGCCAGCGCCAGATGCGCACCCCCGGCTCGCCGCCGGTCTCGGCGATCTTCAGCAATTGCGCCTCCGCGACCAGCACCAGCGCGTCGTTCCCGCTCCGCAAACTGCGGGAGGAAGGATCGTACGCCGGATTCAGCAACCGCTCCGCCTCCGCCAGCGCCCGCGACGTCTCTCCACCGGAAGAAGGACCGAAGGACAGGGCCTGCGATGCGGGATCGATACGGGACGCCGGCGGCGGGGCGGACGGCGGTGAATTGACGTAGAACAGGTTGCGCCAGCGCAGGTCCGAAGCCATGGGATTCAGCGTCAACTCGCCCCCGATCCCGGCACGCGGCGTCTGGTTGCGGCCACGCCAGATGCTGGCCGGATTCTTGTCCTCGCCGGCGATGAACGTCGTTATCTGGTTGTTCACATAGCGGTGAATCTCGGCCACCGACAACATCCCGTCCTTGCTTATGTCCGCAACCCCCGCTTCCCGGTTGATGGCTTCGAGCAGGAAATGCGTGAACAGCCCCTGTTGCCGTTCGGTATACTCGAAGGACTCCTCGTTCACGTCCGACGACGACAGCCAAGCCAGCGTCCCGTCGCCGGCCGCCTTCGAGCCGTCCTCCCGCCCGAACGCGTCCATCAGGTCCCGCGAGGTCAGGCCGTTGGTCCCCGCCGCCTTGCCCCCGCTGTGGCAGGCGTCCACGATCACCAGCTTCGATTCCGCCCCGCTCTCCGCCAGGATACTCCGCACATCGGAAAGCGGCAGGAGGCCGCGATCGTCCTCCCGGTCCCTGCCGCCGTGGCAGAGCAGGAAAGAGCGTCCGTCGCCGGCCTTGGCGCCGTGCCCGGAGAAGTAGAAGACGATCCGGTCCCCATCCTCCGCCTCCCGGGCGATGGCGAGAAGGCGGCGGCGGATTTCCTCCGGCGTCGGCTTGGCGCCCGTCCGCAGGTCGTCGTCGACCAGGAGGTCGATCCTGCTCGCCTCCGGGTCGAAGCCGCTGGCGCTCCCGAACGCCTCGGCGACCATGGCCGCGTCGCGGGTGGTGTAGTCCAGTTTGT
>JAISXA010000168.1 GCA_031270685.1 Planctomycetota bacterium | reverse complement strand
CGGCGGCGGCGATGATTTCATCGATAGCGCACGGCTTGAGCGCATCGGGGAGGCAGACGTCGGTCAGCACCGACAACCCAAGCGTCTTCAGGCCGGCGTGCGCCGCGACTATGACTTCGGGCACGGTGCTCATGCCTATGCCGTCGGCGCCGAGCGTCCGGAGCATCCGGTATTCGGCGCGCGTCTCCAGGCACGGACCGGTCATCGCCGCGTACACGCCGCGCCGAACCTTGATCCTGTGCTCCACCGCCACCTCCTCGGCGAAATCGGCGAGCATCCTGGAATAGGGTTCGGCCATGTCGGGGAAGCGCGGGCCAAGACGGTCGTCGTTCGGACCGATGAGGGGATTGACGCCCATGAGGTTGATGTGGTCGTCGATGATCATGATGTCGCCCTTGTCGTGCAGGGGGTTGAGACTGCCGCAGGCGTTGGTGACGACAAGGGTTTCAGCCCCCAATCCCCGCACCACGCGGATCGGGAAGGTCACCTGGTCGAGGCTGTAACCCTCGTAGAAATGGAACCTGCCTTCCAGCATGAGGGCGGGCACTCCGGAGAAATCGCCTAGAATCACCTGCCCCTTGTGGCTCTTGACCGTCGACTGGACGAAACCGGGAATGTCGTCGTAAGGGATCTCGACCCTGTCCTTCACCGAACCGGCCAGATTGCCAAGCCCGGTGCCAAGAACTATTCCCAGTCGCGGCCGGATATCGGTTTTCGCTTTCACGTACGCGACGGCGGCGGCGATGCGCTCGCGCAGGCTGGCGGTCATGATGGGTTCCCTTCATGTCGGTGTTTACGGGAAATCGGGCCAACCGCCGCCCGATTTCCTGTAAAGATTCACCCGCACTCGTTCCAATGGATTGTTTTTCGTCAACCCGGCCCAACCCTGCGGCGTTGCAAAAAAGCGGCGCGGAAACGAACGCCCTGAAACTTTGAAGGAAATCAAACGGTGGTTTGTTTGTGGACTTTTGGAGAAAATCAAACAAACCGCCGTTTGATTCTCTCCAAAGTTTCTTGGGTTTCTATTTTACGTCGGGAATTATGGCAAGGTCAGCGCTATCGCCCGACCTGACGAAAAATCAACCCATTGGCCCGTAAGCAGTAACATCTTTGGAGGAAATCGGGCGGTGGTTGGCCCGATTTCCTCCAAAAGTCCACTGTTTGATTTCCTTCAAAAGTCCCCGTCCTCGATCCGTCGTTCCAACACGCAAAAACTGCGAATATTCCGGAACCGGCGCATAATGCCTATCCGGCGGGGAAAAGCGTTCCCGGCCCGGCATTCTTTCCGCCGACCACGTCCCATCCCGCCGGGGCGAGCTTCCGGCCGGCCGGCGTCTTGGCGATATAGCCCTCGCGCAGCAAATAGGGTTCATGGACGTTTTCCAGCGTATCCTCCGATTCGCCGACGGTGACCGCGATGGTCTTGAGCCCGACCGGTCCGCCGTCGTGCTGGGCGAGGGTTTGCAGAATGCGCCGGTCCATGTCCGCGAGGCCGTTTTCGCCGATTCCCAGCATGCGCAGAGTTTCCCGCGCGGCGGAGTGGTCGATGACGCCGGAACCTTTCACCTCGGCGACGTCGCGGGCGCGCGCGAGGAAGCGATTGGCGATGCGCGGCGTGCCGCGCGAGCGCCGCGCAAGCTCCAGCGAACCATCCTCCGAAAGCGCCACGCCGAGAATGCCGGCCGATCGCCGGAGGATGGTTCGCAACTCCGTCGGGGCATAGTAGTCGAGCCGTTCGGTAATGCCGAAACGGGCCCGGAAGGGAGCGGTCAAAAGCCCTTCGCGGGTCGTCGCGCCGATCAGGGTGAAGCGGGGTATGGTGAGGTGGATGCTTTTCGCGTACAGCCCGGAGTCCATGACGATATCGATTGCCCAATCCTCCATGGCCGAGTAAAGATACTCCTCGACCACGGTGGGAAGGCGGTGCACTTCGTCGACGAAGAGAATATGCCCCTCTCCCAGGCTGGTGAGCAACCCGGCGAGATCGGCGGGGCGCTCCAATGCCGGGCCGGAGCTGGTGTGGGACTCGACTCCCAGTTCCGAGGCGACGATGCCGGCGAGGGTGGTTTTGCCCAGGCCGGGCGGGCCGGAGAAGAGGACGTGATCAAGCGGCTCGCCGCGCCGTTTCGCGGCTTCGATATAGATGCGCAGATTCTCCCGGATCCGATCCTGCCCGGGGAAATCCTCGAACCGTTTCGGCCGGAGCCGATTTTCAAAAGCCCGGTCGGCAGGTTGGGCGTTGAACGCGTCCGACGTCATCTCGCCAAAGCCCCTTCCAGTCGACTTTTAAAGGAAATCGGGCCAACCGCCGCCCGATTTCCTTTAAAGATTCAACCACTTTTGTTTCAGTTCAGTTATCGCTAAAACTGGACATCCTTCAGGTCGGCATCGGAAACGGGGGCGTCGATCCGGTAATCCGAAGCGTAGTAATACTCCGCGTCCGTATACCTGCCCTCGGACATCTCCTCCACCACCCCGGTATAGGCGGGCGGCGGGCGGTCCACGCCCATGAAGCTCTTGGGCGAGAGGCTGAAATAGATTCCGTGGTCGTTCTTGTTCCGGTTGTGGACGTAACTGAGGGACATTTCAAACGTATCCACGTCGCGATACAAGGTGAGCCGGTACCGGTTCAGGCCGTGATGGACGCCCACCCGATCCGATTTCCAGTCCGGCGAGGTGTCCCGCCACTCGTATATCGCGGCCGCCTCCA
>JAISXA010000015.1 GCA_031270685.1 Planctomycetota bacterium | reverse complement strand
CTGTAGTCGTAGAAGACGTACGGGTGCTTCCGGTCGCCGATGTACGTCCATATTCTTCCCAAGTGCGGCTTCGCCTTTCCCTTCGGGTCCTGCACCGTCACCGGCGTCTCGTCGACGTGAAGGACAGCCGCATGTCCACCGGAACCAGGCACAGGAACACCCGTACCGAAGCCGGAAGCGTCAGCATGGCCGTCCCCGAAGAATTGCCACCACCCGAGCGAGCCAAGCTGGAGCGCACTGACCGGACAGCCGGAGCCTGTCGCCGGAGACGAGGACGATTTCCACGGGAAACGCGACGGACACCGACGCGCCAGCGCTCTCCACCGACACCTTCAGGACATCCGTCACCCGGACTTCGGCGAAAGACGGTCGCCCATGCCCTGCTTCACGACGCCAGCGATAGAACGTCGCCGGGGATATCCCTTCCCTGCGGCAAAACACGGCCACGGACAAGCCACTGGACCTGCTGCGACGACACCACGCCGGCGCGGCGCGACCCCGGGTCGCCCAAAGGAAAAGATGTTCCCAACATGCGTCAACCCTCCCGAAAATTCAGGAAAGTATCGGCAGGTGGGAGAGAACGGCAAGGGTGGGGATCACCGGACGCATACTGTATTTCCGACCCGGCATGGGCAAGGACCATCGTCACGTCCCGGAAACTTCCCAAAGCCTTGTTGACGCTGATGGGGTCGGAAAACGGCACGCCGTTTCCGGTGTGGATCATCAGGGGTACCCCGAGATCCCGGCAGACCTCGAAAACGTGGAGCGCATTCCGGGAGGAGGGATGGCAGGCATGGCCAATGGGAGTGATCTTGATGCCGACGAATCCAAACTCCCTGACGCAGCGGATCGCCTCGGCGTCGTAGTCGGCGGGGCGGAAATGCTGGTTTATGGATGCCATGCCCCACCACCTCTTTTGCCCGGCGAGCGTGAACCAGTGAATACGGTCGTGTATCGCCCGGGTGTCCTCGATATAGGGACGGTAGCCGAAAGGCCGTGAAGCCGTCGAATATCCACCCGTTCCTGAGCGTCCGGTATAATATCCCCAAAAGCTTCCGTGCCAGGAGAATGTTCGCCTTGCCACCGCCCTTCTTCCGCTTCAGCCGTTCATGGTACGACGCCAAGTACGGACTCCTTCGCGGCCTGACCCGAGGTGCCGCATCCGGAAAGGTGAATCGTACCTGTGCATTCCATGATGGCCCGAACCGCCCGCAGGGCCTGGTCCGCGTCGAAATTGTCCAGCAGTTCGGTCAGGGTGTCGCTTTCCATTTCCAGCGCGGTGCGAATGGAGGCGATTATGGCTTCGTCCCGCACGATTTCTCCTCTGAAACAGCCGTAGACAGTAGCCAGGAACACGGCCGGCAGGTACGAGAGTGGGAGGGATACCCCGTATTTCATGAGCATGGCGGCGGTCACGCTGGTGACGCAGGCGATGGAGCCGACGGAGAGGTCAATGCCGGCGGTGAGGATGACGAAGCCCATGCCCACCGAAATGATACTGATGATCGACACCTGCTTGAGGATGGTGATCATCGTGGTCCACTTGAGGAAGTTGGACGACTGGGTGGAGAAAAAGACGATGAGCGCGGCGAGGATCGCAACTATGCCATAATCCAGCAGCCAAATCACGAGATTCCTGTTCTTCATCATTCTCTACTCCTTCGGGGAGAGCTGGCTCGAGGCCATCTCGAGAATCTGAGTTTGGGAGAACGCTTCCTTCTGCAACTCCCCGACGACGGTCCTTCCGCCCATGACGACGATCCGGTGCGAGACGCCAATAAGTTCGGGCATTTCGCTGCTGATCATGATGATGCTCTTGCCCGCCTCGGCCAAGGCACACATCAGGGCGTAGATCTCCTGTTTCGCCCCCACGTCGATGCCGCGCGTCGGCTCGTCGAATATCATGATGTCGCATTCGGTTGCCAGGATCTTGGCCAGGACCACCTTCTGCTGGTTGCCGCCGGACAGGTTCCGCGCCAACTGCTCGGCCGAGGGCGTTCTGATGTCGAGTTCGCGGATCATCCTCGCCGCAAGCTCGTTTTCCTTCTTCGCCTTGATGGTCGGGATTTTTCCGACATAACGCCGGAGGGAGCTGTAGGAGATGTTCTTGCGTATCGACTGCCCGAGAATCAGTCCTTGGTGTTTCCGATCCTCCGGGATCAGCCCCACGCCATCGGCCAAGACCTGCTTTGGCGAGACAGGCCGGTAGTCGACCCCGTTCTTGCGCATGCTTCCCGAGAAAAGGGGATCGGCGCCGAAGATGACCGCGCCAGTTCCGTCCTGCCTGCCCCCACCAGCCCGCCGAAACCGAGGATTTCGCCGCGGCGCAAGACGAAGCTGACGTCGCGGACCTGATTGTTCCCCACGTTCCTGGCCTCGAACACCACTTCGCCCACCGTAGTTCGGGGAGAAGGGTAGACGTCGGTGAGTTCGCGGCCGACCATGAAGGAAATGAGCTGCCGCCGGTCCAACCCCTTTACGCACTTGGTCGCGACGTACCGCCCATCGCAAGGGACGACTATTTACTTGAAACACATGGAATTATCGATATTCTCGAATATGAATTTCTGGAACATCCGTTCTGGAACATCCGTTGTAGTACCAACCGTCCCGGCACATCTTCCACACTTCAGGACTATCGAGACGCCGCGCGGCGAGGCCGTCGGCGAGCAGTTCGGCCTGTTTCTCCAGTATCCTGACGGTTGTCCCGACGCCGAAGCGCATCCGGTCGCGCCAGGCCAGGGCAAGTCCGCGCGCGCGCGCGGCGTCTCCCGTCCTGGCGACGAGATCGAGGCATTTGGGGAGGAACCAGCCAGCCAGCGCGAGCGCCAGTCCCGCCTTCCACGCCTTTTCGCCGGCGAAGGGCCGGAGATACCAGGTCGCCGCTTTTCCCGTCTGCGCCGGCGGCGTGACGCTGACGAAGGCGATGCCGAGAATGGCGAGCGCAAGGAGGCGCGCGGTGAAGGGCAGGGCGTCGAGCGCCGAGTCGGCGACGCCTTTCCCATTGAAGAGCGAAGCGAGCATTTGCGCGAAAAACCAAAAGACGCCGAAGGCGGCGCCGCCGCGCAACAGGCGGACCGCGGTCCGCGTGCGCAGATCGCGAAGCGGGAGAAGCAGGCACAGGGCCGCAAGCCAGGCGGCGAGACAAGCGCCGCCGAGGTATTGGGTTAGAATGGAACCGCCAAGCGGGAAAAGGATTTTCAGGCGCGGATCGAGCCGCATGAGCGGCGAGGAGGCGGGGCGCTCAGCCATCGGCGGTCTCTGCTTCCGGCGCGCGCGCCAGGCGCGCTTCGCTGAGCGTTATCGCCAGCGCCAGCTTGATCGGTTCCACCGGGAGGAAAGGAACCATCCCAGCGAGCAGGGCCGCTTTCCATGAAGGAATGACCGTCGCCCTGAGCCCGAGCGCGCCGCAGGCGAGCATGGCGAGAAAGCCGAACGTTCCCGCGACCGCCATGGCGGCGATGCGGCGTTTTCGGTTCCGAACGCCATGGGCCAGTCCCGCGACGGCGGCCTGGAGGACGAAGCCGAAAAAGAAGCCGCAGGTCGGCCCCATGAAGGCGAGCGGACCCGCCTTGCCCATGCCGAACATCGGCAGGCCGAAGAAGCCGGCCGCCAGGTAGATGGCGATCGCCGCGAGCGCGCGGCGTGAGCCGAGCGCGAAGCCGGCGAGGGAGACGGCCATGGTCTGCAGTGAGAAAAACAACGGACCGGCGGGCACGACGATGAACGCGCCCGCGCCGATAAGCGCGGCGAAGAGGGAGCAGCGCGCCAGGTCGCGCAAGGCGGAGAGTTCCGCCGGAGGCGCGGATTGGTCCGGAGTCCGTATCGGCATATGCGCCGTGTCCTTTGATTTGGGGCTGACCCTGACGGTGGACTTCTGAAGGAAATCAAACAACCCGCTGTTTGATTTCCTTCAAAGTCTCAGGGCGTTCGTTTCAGCTACGCTTTTTTGCAACGTCGCGGGTTTGGGTCGAGTTGACGAATAAACAAGCCATTGAAACGAAAGCGGTTGAATCTTCAAAGGAAATCGGGCGGCGGTTGGCCCGATTTCCTTTAAGATCTCATCCGAAATTAATACTGAAGTTTTGCAAAGTGGCGATTAAACCGTCAATCGCCACTTTGCAAAAACCGAAAACGCTTGTGCCGCAAGGGTTGGGATTTTTACAAAGTGGGCACTGCGGTTTGAATGCCCATTTTGCAAGATTCCAGTTCCTCACATCGTTCCCGACAGCGCCGCCGCCAAGGCGGAGGACACCCGGTCCAGCATCGACGTGTTGGGAAGGGTGACGCTCAGACGCAATTCGCCGTCGTCGCCGTGATCCACGCAATCGGACAAAGCGGCGCGCAGTTTCTCCCCGAGAGGGTTGACCGGAGCGGAAGCCACGGCCGCCGCCGGCACGAGCTCGCCAAGGAAGTCGAAGGCGGCGGCGAGGAGGCGGCCGCCGGCCTCGCGGACGCGCTTCCGTCTCGCCTCCTTTTCCACCTCCTCCCTCCGCTTCGCTTCCAGCGACATGTCGAGCGGAACATCCGGCCTCTTGCCGAGAAGGAGTTCCAACCGCGACTTCAACTCGTCCATGCCAGTCTGCATGGCGACGGCGTCCACTTCCGAATCCGGATCGAGCGCGGCCAGGGCGAGATTCCGCTTGGCGCCAAGAAGCGCGAGCAGTCGTTCCTCCAAGGTGTTTTCGGTGACCAGCAGATAAACTTGCACCGGGCGTTTTTGGCCCATGCGGTGGGCGCGACCGATGCGTTGATCGAGAACCGCCGGGTTCCACGGCAGGTCGACGTTCACCACCGTGTTGGCGGCCTGGAGATTGAGGCCGGTCGAACCGGCGTTGGTGGCGAGAAAGACGGCGCAGTCGGGGTTCTTCTGGAAGCGGTTCACCAGACCCTGGCGTCTGACCTGCGGCACCGAGCCGTCGAGGCGGACGAAGTCGCGCTTGCCCCTTTTCAGGAGTTTGACGAGCATCGGCTCAACCAGGTCGAGCATGGTGGTCCACTCCGAGAAAATGATGATTTTCCTGTCGTCCTCGGCCAACAGTCGCGCCAGCAACTCCGCCAGCTCCTCGAGCTTGGTTGAAAAGCCCGGCTTCCGCTTGTCGATCAGGTAGGTGCCGTTGGCGGAAAGGCGGCACATGAGGAGGGCGCGCCGCAGGCGCAGCAGATCCATTTCGCTGATGAAGCTTTTCGCCACCACTTGCGCCACGATATTGAGGTTGGCGCGGTGCAGGATCATCTGTTCTTCCGAGGGCGGGATACGGATGATCTCGGTATGCCGTTCCGGAAGTTCACGCATCACCATGTCGCGGGTGCGGCGAAGGAGGATGGGTTCGAGGCGTTCCCGGAGTTCCCCCATGTTGCGGTAACCGAGGACATGGCCCTTGGCGTCGGCCTGGACATGGGTGTTGAGGAAGCGGAATGCCGGGCCGAGGCGATGTTCGTCCACGAAAGTGGCGACCGTATAGAGTTCTTCCAGCCGATTTTCCATGGGCGTCCCGGTGAGGGCGAGGGCGAAGCGGCTTTTGAGGCTTTTCACCACCCGGGTGGTGGCGGCTTCCCAGTTCTTTATGCGCTGGGCTTCGTCCAGAATGATCAAATCCCACTTCGTCGCATCGATATAATCGATGTCCCGAAGGGTCTGCTCATAATTGCAAATGGTGAAGAAGGGGGTCCCGGCGTACAACGCCGCCCGCTCCCTTGCCCCGCCCTGCACCAGTTGCGCATCGCGGGTGGTGAAGCGTTCAATTTCCTGAAACCACTGCGCCTTGAGGCTGGCCGGACAAACAATGAGCGCCTTTTTGACGCCTGCTTCGCGCGCCAGCAGTTCGGCGACGCCGACCCCTTGGATGGTTTTGCCGAGGCCCATGTCATCGGCCAGAATCGCCCGGCCGGCGCCGGCGGCAAAAGCGATACCGTCGAGTTGATAGGGGAGGAGTTCGGCCTTCAACAGGGTTTTCCGCAGCGGATGGTTTTCCGGATCCCTCCGGATCGCGGCGGTCAGGTCCGCCATATGAATGCGGAACAGGCGGCGTTGAATGTATTCCAGCGCATCCGGGAATACGGTGGCGTCAACGCCCGAGTCGGCCAACTTGCGGAGCGTCTTGACGAACGCCTGCGTATCTTCGATGGCCTTGCCCCGATACGGCGCCAGCAACTTCGCCGCCTTGGCGTCCAGTTTGTCGGGCAAGTTCAGTCGAAGCTCCGGTTCGGCGGCATATTTGACGTACACCTCGACATCCGCCGGTTCCCAGGGCTTGACCGTCGCCGGGCGATGCTTTCGCCTGATGGCGGACAAAACACGCATGATGTGCTTGCAGGCGCCGAGGGTGTTTTTACGGAAATCCGGGCAGTCGCAGTACGATTCGCCACGTTCCCAGCCGCGCAAGGCGACCCGGTAGGTCTTGCCGCTGGCGGCATTGGTCACCATATAGTCGCCCCACACCGTTTTCGGATCGGCGGGCGTCACCCGCATCTTTTCGACTCGCGCCCGCTCCTCGCGCTCCGCCAAGGCGCGATTCACCAACTGCGCGTCGGAAAGGTTTTCCGCCGCCACCCGTTCCGGCGGCGGTTTGGCAAGGCCGAGGGCGGTTTTCTCCTCAAGAACGATGGACAAGGCGGCGGCGATGTGTTCGCAAGGATCGTCGTCGTTGCGGCAGGTCGAACAACGGCAGGCGAGGCGGGTCATGCGCCCTGGAGAGAGGGCGATGGTCACTGTCGCGTCGTAGAGGGAAAGCGTGAGCCTTTCCCCTTCCATCCGCGCCGCCTCTTCCAGGTCGATTCCGGTCTGGTAGCGGGCGCTGCCGGCCGAAAGCATCTTCTTGCCGTTCCGGCCAAGCGACTTTGCCGCTTGGGCATAGGTCAGGCGCGACAGCCGGTCGCGCAGGGTGAGCTTGTTCTTGCCTTTCCCGGCATTCATGGGGATCGCCTTTCCGCGCCGGAGCCGACCATGATGGTGAATATGCTTGTGCCGGCGCATTGTATCGGGTATAGTCGCCGCTATCAACACCATATTGCCGCATGGCGAATAAGATTGCGGCGACTCTTTTGAAAGGGCTTGCTTATGAACGATTTCATTGAATTGGCCAAATGCCGCCAAACCTGCCGCGAATTCGCCGCTCGCGCGGTCGAGCATGAAAAGCTTGTCGCGTGCGTCGAGGCCGCCCGTCTCGCGCCTTCCGGGTGCAATGCCCAACCTTGGAGTTTCGTCGTCGTGGAATCCTCCGCCATGGTCGCCAAAGTGGCGGAATGCGTCGCGATGGACGGCATGAATTCCTATGCCGCCCAGGCGAAAGCCTTCGTGGTCATCCTTGAGGAGCATGCCAAACTCATGCCGTATATCGCGGTCATGCTCGACAGTCAATACTTCGCCAAGGGCGATCTCGGCGCGGCGGCGGCGTATTTTTGCCTGGAAGCGGAATCCCGGGGTTTGGGCACTTGCCAATTCGGCATTTTCAACAGGCCGAGACTCGGCGAACTTCTCGGCATCCCCGAACACCAGCCGTACGCAGCCCTTATCGGCATCGGCTATCCCGCCAATCCCGAGGTTCGCGACAAACAACGCAAACCGCTGGACCAACTGGTCCGTTTCGTTTGACGGTTCTATGGATCTCCTTCACAAGTCCACCCGGAAGTCGACTTTTGGAGGAAATCGGGCCAATCGCCGCCCGATTTCCTCCAAAGATGTTGCTGCTTACGGGTCAATGGGTTGATTTTTTGTCAGGTCGGGCGATAGCGCTGACCTTGCCATAATTCCTGACGTAAAATAGAAACCCAAGAAACTTTGGAGAGAATCAAACGGCGGTTTGTTTGGTTCTCTCCAAAAGTTCACCTCCAGGGCATGGCGTGTCGACCGATGCGGCGATCAGGAACGCGGCGGCCGCAAGATGTTTTTGAGAATATAGCTTTTTTCCTGGGTCATTTCGTTGAGGGTGACGCTAACGCCCTCCCTGCCGACGCCTGTCATTTTGTATCCCCCGAAAGGTTGGTCGAGGTGCCGGTAGTTTCCCGAGCTGTTGACGACCACGCCGCCGCATTCGAGCCGCGACGCGACACGCATGGCCCGCCCCATGTCGCGGGTAATGACTCCGGCCTGCAAGCCGTAGCGGGTGGCGTTGGCTATCGCCACCGCTTCGTCCTCGGTCGAGAACTCGATGATCGGGAACACCGGCCCGAATATCTCGAGATCGCCGGCCGCGTCCATCCCCGACCGGACGCGGTCAAGCACGGTCGGCGCATAGTATGTTTTGTCGTAAAGCCTGCCGCCGCACAGCAATTTCGCACCCTGGCTTATCGTCTGTTCTACCTGGCTTTGCACCTCCTCGGCCGCGCGCGGGCTGATGAGCGACCCGAAATCGGTCGTATCGTCCAGCGGATCGCCGTGCCTCAGCTTACCGATTTGTTCGATGACGCCCTTGACGAAAGCCTCCTTCACCGGTTTGTGGACAAGGAAGCGTTTCGGCGAGCAGCAGGTCTGGCCCGCGTTTTGCACCCTGCCGGAAACCGCGTCCCGGATCGCCAGTTCCAGTTCGGCGTCGTCGAACACGATGTACGGGTCGTTGCCACCCAGTTCCAGGAACACTCGCTTGAGTGTCTTGGCCGCGTGCCCGGCGATCGCGACGCCCACCTCGGTGCTGCCAGTGAGGCTGATCGCGTCGATTCCCGCGCTGTTGGCGAGCACGCCGCCGACCACCGCGCCGCTTCCGGTCACCGCCTGGAGCACATTGCCGGGAACACCGCGCGACAGACATATCCCGATCACCTTCATCAACGTAAGCGGGTTGTCGGAGGCCGGCTTGACGATGACCGCGTTGCCGGCGGCGAGCGCGGCCGCGAATTTCTGCGTGCACAGTTCCACCGGATAGTTGAACGGGCTGATGCAGGCTACCACCCCCAGCGGTTCGCGCCTCGTGAAAATAATGTCGTTTTCGGCGCCGATCTGGTAGTCGGTCATGGTTTGGCCGTAGTGATGGCCCGCCTTTTCCGCGAAACCGCGGAGGATTTGCGCGCACACCCGTATTTCGGACCGCGCCTCGCGGATGATTTTGCCCATCTCCGTGCTGAGGGAGCGGGCCAATTCCTCGCGCCTTGCATCCACGGCGTCGGCGCAAGCCATGAGGATGCGGGCGCGTTCGTGCACCGGCGTCGCCGCCCAGATTCTTTTTCCCGCGCGCGCCGCCGTTATAGCCGTCTGGACGTCCCGCTCGGTTGCGCGCGGCATGGTGTCGATGAATTCCTGGGTTGCGGAATTCAACACCGCGAACGTCGCGCCATCGCTTGCGTCCGATTGCTTGCCGTCGATGTGCATTTTCATTGCCGACCCTCTCTTG
>JAISXA010000113.1 GCA_031270685.1 Planctomycetota bacterium | reverse complement strand
CCCCTGTGCCACAAGGGCAAACAGGGGTTGAAGTAGTTGGCACGCCAGGAGGGATTCGAACCCCCGACCGCCGGATTAGAAATCCGGTGCTCTATCCAACTGAGCTACTGGCGCATTCGATGGTATAGCTAGGCATTGGCTTAGGGCCAAACGCAAAACAATATTTTCAACTGAAATTACTTTTGCGGAACGATCGCATAGTTCCATTCCCCATGGAAATTGTTTCTCGCCAGGTTCAATTGCTGCATTTCCTTCTTGGATATCCGAATTCCGGTCGGATACCTGCTTCGGTCCAGGCGGCAAATCACCGCCGACCCGGGCGCGGTCGAAGAGATCAACTTGACAATGGTTTCGTAGTCTCTCAGCGGTTCGCCCCGCCAATTTGAACCGATGAAAGAAAACCGGCGCTGTTCAACCTTGTTCCATTTGCCGGCGCCGGGTGGAAAACGGCACACCGAAATCGTCAGTCCAAATTCATTGGCCAAGCGTTGCGGTTCACTCTTCCGTCTTCGCCTCCGCGTCAAGCCGGGATAGATTACTTTTCCGCCCCGGGATCGGTCTTGCCTCGCCTGGCAAGCTCGCCGATCGACTTCACCACCTCCACGCGCGACGGATGGCGCATCCGGCTTTCCAGCAACCGATCCTGTATCTCCTCGATCGTCTCCCGGGATTCGATGCCTATAAGCCCGTTGAAATGCGTCCGGCCGCGGAAAAATCCGACCCGCTTGCCGATCGCGTAGCAATAGCCGGCCATGAACACGCAGTACGGCGCCAGTCCCAGGATGTTCATCGGCGCGTACAGCGCCAGCAACAGGCCGGGCAGGAAGGCGAGGAGAATCGTCGCCCCGACCGCGAGCGCCCGGAAAATGCGGAACGGCGGATCCCGCCGGCCGCTCACCATTGCTCCGGCGATGAGATTGGACAACCCGTACAGGGCGAGCGCCAAAAACGCCGCCGCCCACATCAACGAGGATACGTTCACGGAACCGCCAGCCGGAGGATTCATCTGGTTCGGCTTCCTTCGCCCGGGCGTCGCGCCGCCGCCCGGCGTTTTCTAATTCACGGCTATGTTCACCATCCGTCCCGGCGCCACCACCACCCTCGCCACCGATTTCCCCGCGACCAATTCCCTGATCCTGGCGTCCGCGAAGGCGAGGCGTTCCAGTTCCGAAGTGCCCGCGTCCGGCGAAACGTACAGCCGCGCGCGCACCTTTCCGTTCACCTGCACCGGAATCACCAGTTCGTCTTCTTTCGCCGCTTCCGCGTCGTATTCCGGCCACGACCCCGCGAACACGCTTTCCTCGTATCCGAGGCGGGACCAGCATTCGTCGGCGAAATGCGGAATGATGGGCGAAATGGCCTTGACGATGACCTCGAGGGTTTCGCGCAGAACCGCCGGATGCGCCGCGTCGCGATGCGTGCGCAGGAAATTCAGCAATTCGTTGCAGCGCGCGATGGCGGTGTTGAACTGATAGCCGCCCTCGATGGAATCGGTGACCTTCTTGACGCACTGGTGGGTTTTGCGCCGCAGGCCGCTGTTGATCCTGTCGAGTTCGGACGGAAGCGCCGAGCCGACGGGGGCGACTTTCTCCACGCTGTCCATGACCAGCCGCCATAACCGATTTATGGTGCGCCAGGAACCGTTGATGCCGTCCTCGGTCCAGATCCGCATCCGATCCGGCGGAGAGTCGGAAAGCATGTACAGGCGCACGGTGTCGGCTCCGAATCGGTCCATCATGGCGTCGGGGTCGACGATGTTCAGTTTCGACTTGCTGATCTTGGTCATTTCGAAATGCACCGGACCGCCGTCGCCGGCGCAGACCAGGGCGTACCCCTCCTTTTCGAGGCCGCCCGCGTCCAGGCTCTGGTTCTCGATCCGCTTGAAAAGGAGCGCCTCCTCCTCTTCGTCAAGCTCGCCGCCACCGATGCGCACCGCCTTGACCTGCGAGGCGGCGATCCATTTGCAGGATTCGCAGCGGAACGCGACCTTGCAAACCATGCCCTGGCAGAACAGGCGGGTGAACGGCTCCTCGAAATCGACGAGACCGAGGTCGTGGAGCGCCATCATGAAGAAGCGCGAGTATATGAGATGCATGGTCGCATGTTCGATGCCGCCGATGTATTGGTCGACGGGCAACCACTGACGCACTTTCCGCCTGTCCCAGCAAACGGCGTCGTTCTTGGGATCGGCGAAGCGGATCTGGTACCAGGAGGAATCGACGAAGGTGTCCATGGTGTCTGTTTCGCGCTTGGCCGGGCGGCCGCACGTGGGGCATTTCACGTTGACGAAGGACTTGGATCGCAGAAGCGGATTGCCCTGGCCGTGCGTGAAATCGATGTCGGCGGGTAGGATCACGGGGAGGTCCGGCTCGGGAACCGGCACGATGCCGCATCGGTCGCAGTAGATGATGGGAATCGGCGTGCCCCAGTAGCGCTGGCGCGACAGCAGCCAGTCGCGCAAGCGGTAGTTGACCCGCTTCTTCCCCAGACCCTGCGCGTTCAGCCAGTCCACTATTTCCGGGATCGCCCCGAAGTTGTCCGGCTTGCCGGTGAACGGCCCGGAATTGACGATCGCGCCCGCGTCGACATGGGCGCGATCCCAGTCGCCGACATCCGAACCGTCCGCGGGTTCGATCACCTTGACGATCGGCAGGCCGTATTTCTTCGCGAACTCCCAATCCCGCTGGTCATGGGCGGGAACGCTCATCACCGCGCCGGTGCCATAGGTAATGAGTGCGAAATTGGCGATCCACAGCGGGACTTCGGCCCCGTTCACCGGATTGACCACATGGAACCCGGTGCATACGCCCTCCTTCTCGCGCTCTGCCAGCTCCTTCGCGGAGGTGCCCATACTGCGCATGGCGGCCGCCGCGTCCAGTAATTTGGCCCCGTCCGGCGACACCGCGGCGAGCTTCCGAACCAGCGGATGCTCCGGCGCGATGGACATGAAGGTGACACCCCAGAGGGTATCCGGGCGGGTCGTGAAGACGGGCAGCGCATCGCCGGTCTCGCTGACGGTGAAAGTCACCTCCGCGCCCACGGATTTGCCGATCCATTCCTCTTGCATGGCGAGAACGGCGTCGGGCCAATTCCCCCTGAGGCGGTCATGGCCGGCGAGAAGGCGCTCGGCGTAGTCGGAAAGCTTGTAGAACCACTGATTCATGTCCTTTTGCGCGACCCGGGAACCGCAGCGCTCGCACTCCCCCCCATTCACCACCTGTTCGTTGGCGAGGACGGTCTGACAGGATTCGCACCAGTTGACGGGGGCGGTCTTCTTGACCACCATTCCCCTTTCGTAGAATTTCAGGAAAAACCACTGGTTCCAGCGATAATAATCGACGTGCGAGGTGGCGAACTCCCGACTCCAATCGTAGCCCCAGCCCGCGCGCCTCATCTGTCCGCGCATACGCTCGATGTTCCGTTCGGTGAATTCGTGCGGCGCGATTCCGGTGCGGATGGCGGCGTTCTCGGCGGGCAAGCCGAAAGAATCCCACCCCATGGGCGAAAGCACGTTGTAGCCGCGCAGCAGCTTGTACCGCACCATGACGTCGCCCAAGGTGTAGTTGAGAACATGGCCCATGTGCAGGACGCCGGAAGGGTAGGGGTACATGTTGAGAACGTAAAATTTGGGCCGGTCGGCGCGGTCGGTCCTGAACAGGCCGTCACGCTCCCAGCGCTTCTGCCACTTCTTCTCGATGAGGCTGAAATTGTATTCTTCTTCCGCCATTTCCGTGCGTCTCCCGATGGAAAAACCGAATGCGCCGGACTCCGGCGCGTTCGCGGCGGACCAACCATGGCCGCCCCGTCCACTATATGCCGAATCGCGGCAAGCGCAAGGGATTTCGGCGGATGTGCCCGATTTGGCCTTGCATAAAGATGTTCATGGCGCTATAAATCAACTTTCACCGAACCGGAAAGGGGAGGGAAGGGGAGATGGCGAAAGGATGTCCTCTCAGTGCGACAGTATAGGCGATGGTTCACTCAATGGCCGGGTCGGGTCCATCCGGTGAATCAGGGGATTATTGCCATGACTTCATCTCGCTCGCGCCGGTTGGCGGCGGCGGTGTTGGCGTTGCTGATGCTTTTCGGAACGGCCCTGGCGCAGGAGCTTGCCTACGCGATATTCATCCGGGTCAACGGCAAACCCATCACCCAGGAAAACGTGGCGCAGGCCATGCGGTTTCTCCTCCAGCGCGAATACAAAGGTCAAATGCCCTTTGACGAACAGGAGCGGGAGAACCTGCAGCGCGCCGCCATCCGCGACCTGGTACGGACTTATCTCATCCACGACGAGGCGGCGAAATTGGGCCTGAAGCCGAATCGGGCGTACACCCAGCGCGCCATCGCCGCCGCAGGGTTCAAGCAGGAGGCGGTCACCCCGACCATCAGGAAAATGCTCGAAGCCGACGACCTTTTCGACGACATCATGTTGAATTCGGGAACCCCCATCAAGAACCCCTCTCCCCGTGAAATCAAGGATTTTTACACTCGGAACCGCGACAGTTTCCGCAACGACGCCTACATCGTCGTGCGCACCATCTTTATCGCCGACGACGGATCGCGTGAGCATTCGTATTTCAAGTCGCGGGCGGAGGACCTTTGGCGCACCCTTTCGGGAACACCGCTGTCCACGCGGACCGAGGCGTTCTCCAAGGCGGCGCAGGAATCGAGCCAGGACATTTTCGCGCAGTTCGGCGGGCTGTTGACCGGCGCCGCGCCCGAACCGTGGATGCCGCAGGATTTCAGCAACGACGGTCCGGACGGAAAACCTATTTTCCCCGAGGAAATGGTCGCGGCCATTCGGCGAATGAAATCCAAGGGCGAAATCCGTATGGCCGTGAGTTCGGAGGGCTTCCATCTGCTGTACCTCGAAGGCATTCGCGGAGGGAACATAATTGGTTGGGAAGAGGCGTCGCGGATCATCGATTTTTATCTCAAACAGCAATATCGGAACGAACGCCTGCGGACCTGGATCGGCCGCGTTTACGACCGGGGCGATGTCCGCTGGCACGACGGATCGCCGTACGAAAAGTCCCGCCTGACCGAGATGCTGCTGCCCTCCGAGCACGGCGGCGCAAACACTCCCCGGTAGCCGAGCCGGGGAAGTTCGGATTTATAGCAGAATGATTCATCCCGAGTTCGTCCAATGCGCCCTGTGCGGCCATCGTTTCCATCCAGGTGAAACCGTGGGGACGGCTTATTGCCCGCGTTGCGGCCGGCGTTTCAATCCTTACTCGTTCCTCGAGGACACCACGCCCGTCGAATCCCCGCCCGGATCCGTCGGGGGATCGACCGGGGACCGGGCGGCGGCGCGCCAAACCTCTACGCGGTTGTCGCCGGCGGACGGGGAAAACGCCAGGCGGTTCGGCGAATACGACCTTCTCGAGGAGATCGCGCGCGGCGGCATGGGCGTGGTTTACCGCGCCAGTCAGCGCGTGTTGCGCCGCGTGGTCGCGCTCAAGGTCCTGCGCAGCGGCGACAACGCGAGCGGGTATGAGCGCGAACGGCTGCTGCGCGAGGCCAAGGCGGCGGCCTGCCTGTCGCACCCGAACATCGTGCGTATCCACGACTTCTCCGTTCACCAGGGCCAGCCCTATTTCACCATGGATTTCATCAACGGCCAACCGCTGGACCAAGTGATAGAAAAAGGCCCATTCAACACCCGCCGCGCGGTGGTCGTCATCGAGGCCGTCGCCCGCGCCATTGATTACGCGCATTCGCAGGGCATTATCCACCGCGATCTGAAACCGGCCAACATCATCATCGACCGGGATGGGCGCCCCATGATTACCGATTTCGGCCTCGCCGTCGACCTTGCGGCGGAAAACGAGCGCGCCCAGCGCATGACCGCAGCCGGATCGGTCATGGGCACCATCCCCTACATCCCTCCCGAGCAGGCGGCGGGCAAGGTGAATGAAATCAACGAGCGGTCCGACGTATACGCCATGGGCGCGGTCCTCTACGAAATGCTCATCGGCCGCCCGCCCTTCATCGGCTTCACCCAGTTCGAGCTGCTGCGCCGGGTCATCAACCAGGAGCCGCCGGCTCCGCGCTCCGCCAATCCACGTATCCACCGGGACGTGGACACAATGGTGATGAAATGCCTGGAAAAAGACCCGCGACGCCGGTACGCGTCGGCGAAAGCCTTCGCCGACGACTGCCGCGCCTTCCTCAAGGGCGAGGTCATCGCCGCCCGTCCCGCCACCCTCGGCTACCGGCTGCGCCGTGCGCTCACGCGCCGACCGCTTCTGAGCGCGCTCGCCGCCGCGGTGTTCTTCCTCACGCTGGCGGCGTGGCAGGGCATCAACCGCTCGCAGAGCCTCGCGCAGGAAAAACTCATCACCGAGGCCGCGCTCGAGGAGACCCGCTCCCTCGCGGCCGACCTTGCCAGGGAAAAGGAAAAAACCGACATCGAAGTCAGGCGGGAATGGCGAACCGAATACAATATCAGCTTCGATTACGCCTTCCGCTGGGATCCGGACACGGACCGTTCCCGCCGCCTCGAGATACCGTGGCTCAATTCCCAGCGCGCCCGTCTCCTCGCATCGCCGCCCCGACTCGCACTCTCCCACCCGCCGCCTCCCGGTTCGGACCCAATGCAACGCGAATCGTTGCTTGATGCCTCGGCCGACCTCGGTTTCCCCTTCTCCTTTCCGCGCGAAGTTCGGGTGACCCTGCGCATTCATACCCCGCAGGAAAGCGTGGGCGAACTGCTTCTCTTCCTGGATGCGGACCGCATGTACCAAGCCCATGACGGCACCACCATCGCCCGCTTCGGTTCGTCGGCGCGACCCGGCGCGGCGTTTTACCGCGGCGAGGCGGTGCTCGGCGAGGAACCCGCGTTCTTCATCAAGCCGGGCAAGGTGATGGAGCTGACCATCGAACGCGCCGACGGCCGGATCCGCGCCGCCGTCGACGGGGAAACGCTCCTCGATGCCGACGACCCCGCCCCGGTCGTCCCCAACGCCGAACTCGGACGCCTCGCCGTCGACGTGCGCGCGGGTGCGCTCGGTTTTTTCGACATGACCGTGGAAGTGCGGGGAATGAGCAGGAATCTGGTGTCGAATCTGGCCGAGATGGCCGATCTGATGGCCGCGCGCGGCCGCGCGGAAATGTCGCTCCGGTTGTACGCCAGCATCCTTCTCGAGCCGACCGATCCTCCGAACCGGCTCAAGGCGTTGCGCGGCTTCGCCCGTTCCCTGTGGCTCGGCCTGCCCCGTCGGAACCGCAACCGCGCCGGCATTGAGGAAGCCTGCGCCGAACTCGACGCGCAATTGCGCGCCGCCGGCCGCGCCGCGCCGGGCGAGATTGACTATCTTTTCGCCCTCGCGCTGTCCTTCAATCCGGTTTCGGACCGCGAGCGCGTATACGCACTCGAGCGGCTCGACCGCGCTTCCGCCCTCGCCTACTCGGCGGGCGGCGACGCGGCCGAGTACGGCGACCTCGCCCGCCACGAGGCGGCGTTCGTCCATCTGCGACAGGATCTCGCCGACGAGGCGGTGCGGTCCTTCGACGCCCTCCTCGCCGACGGCACCTATCGCCGGCTTTACGACCGCTTCGGCGCGGAACTGGGCGGCGGCGGCCACGCCGCGCTCCTCCTGGAAAGAGTCGACCAGATCCTCAAGGACGAGTCGCCCTCCGCCAGCGCGGGAACACTGTTGAAGGTCGCCGCCGTCCTCGCCCCCAAAAGCCGCGAGTGCGCTCAGCGCTTCCGTAGGCTTGCGAGCATCTACGCCGGGCAGGGGTTGATGCCGCTCACCTTCGAATACTGCCGGCAGGCGCAGGCTCTCGCGCCCGACTGGCATCGCCCCTACATCGACGAGGCGCTTTTCCATTACCGCCTGGACCGGGCCGGCGCGGCGCGGGCGACGCTCCTCAGGGCGATGGAAACCCTGCCGCAGTCGGCCGAACTGCAGATCGGGATCGCCCGATTGTATCTCAAGGAATTGCCCGATCGCCATCAGGACGCGGAAATGGCTTACGCCGCCGCCGCCAAGGCGGTGGCGTTATCGCAACGGCTCAATCCGGACGCCCTCGAATACGAGGCCACGGCGCTCCTCAAACTCGGCCGCTACCGCGAGGCGCTGGCTAGCATCGACGAAGCCCTTGGGCTGGAGAAGAACGACGCCAGGACCGGAATCCGCTCCGAGGTGATGGCGCTGCTCGCCAATTCCGCGACCGGGGAGACCGCGCCATGAATCCAGCCGCCGTGCGCCTCAGCTTCCCGGCGCTTCCCATCGCCGTCGCGGTCGCCTTCGCCCCGGCCTTTTGCGCGGCCGCCGGGGAAGCCTGGCCGCGCCCCGCCGAGAAGCCGCTTGCCGTCCTCAGGGTGCAATCGCCCGCCGAGTGCATCCGGCTCGTCGATGCGCTCTCGCCGGCGTTTCCCGCGCTTAAGCGATTGGATGGACCGGTCAGGCCGCCGGGCCTCGCCGCCATTCCCGATCCGCGCGCGCTGCTGCTGGCCCTTTCCGACGCCGGGGCGACCGGTTTCTGGCTCGGCTTCTCCTCCGGCGGAGCGTCGGCCATAGGCTGGCATGAGCCTTCGGCCGGCGAAGAGGACATGACGGCGGAAATTCAGGCGCGCCTCCGGGGGGTCGGAATCGACACGGCGCGGATGCGGTTGCGGACCTGGAGGCACGAAGGAGCGCTGGTCGTCGCCTTGGGGGCGATCGACGCTTTTTTTCCCGCCCGCATCCGCGACCAGGGGCGCGGCTCCGAATGGCGCGGAGGCTTCGACGCCTTCATCGCTCGCCGGGAACCCGGAGTGGGACTGTGGGTCAACGCGCGCCCACTTTCCGGACTGCTTGCGCTCATGTTCGGCGTCGATCTTCGCGCCGCGTTCGCTTCCGTCGGTTGGAAACTGCCGGAGGCGGCGGCGCTGACGCTTTTTGCCTCGGGGAACGGATTCGGCGCGCGGATCCGCCTTGACGGCGTCGGCGACGCGGACGCGCCCGGCGTAATGACAGGAGACGCTCTCGCCGGGGTGGGCTACGATTCCGACGCTTTTCTCGAAGCGTCCCTCTCCGGGCTTGGGAGCTTTCTCTCTCGGCGGTCGCCCGACGACTTCGCCCTGCCGGCGGCGCCGCACGCCCTATCTTTCGCCCTTCGAACCGGGTTTGGCGCGGGGCTTGAATGGTCGCTGGTCGCCGCTGTCGGCGAAGACGGCAAGGCCGCGTACCGGCAAGCGGAAACGGCGTTGGAGCTGGTCGCGGCCGATCCCAGGACCGGCGTGGCGGTGGAACGCCGCCAAAACGGGCTGTTGGAGACGGTCGAGGTGACGCTGGGTACGGTTGCCTTCACGATCGCGCTCAAGGAGAGATCGCACGGCCGGAATTTCATTCTCGCGGCGAGCGACGGACGGCTGCCCGACCTTGCGCGCGTCGAGGTTCTTTCCGGCCCGGCGACGGGACTGGAAATCGCGTGGACCGCGAACCTGCGATCCCTGCCCTGGAACCGCGTCGAGCGGTCGGTCATGGCGGTTCTCGACAACCTGCCCGACGGCGCCGACCCTTCCGCGCTTACTACTCTCATGCCCGAGCGGGAATCCGGCCGGATCAGCTGCGCGGGTCGCGACCTGGCGGCAGAATCCCCGGGGATGGCGCTGCTGTGGATCCTTCCCTACGTGGTCGGGGAGGCGGCGGACTTCCTCGACTCCCTTTCCCCGACTCCCTCCGACCTCGCTGCCGCGCGCCTGCGGTTCATGCTCGACGTCGCGGCGCAGTCGCGCTTCCGGGGGATAACGGCGGACAATCTTTCGGCTGCTCCGCTGCCGGTCCGCCTCGATTGGCTGAATTTCAGCGATCCGGACGTCAAAGCCTGGCTCGCCGACGCATTTGGCCGATTCCCCGGCATGAGAGGCGAAAACTGGAACGGCTTGCGCGCGGCGTTCTCCGGGCGTATCCTTGATGGTTATGAATACCGTCTGTCGATGGACGACGGCTGGAGGATACTAGCCGTTCCCGCCCCGGGGGGCGAGGATTTTCCCATATTCGCGATAGACGCCGAAGGCATGATCGCGGCCCGTTCGCGGGACGGCCGCGACAGCGGGTGGCGAGAGGAACCCCTGGTCACCGCAATTCTCCTCTGGCGATGACCGCGGATATTGCCGGGAAAGGTCGGCATGAAAGTGGTGGTCGCGCCCAACGCGCTCAAGGGCAGTCTTGCCTCGGTCCAGGCCGCGAAAGCCATGGCGGCAGGGGTGCTTGGCGTTCTTCCCGGCTGCGAGGTCGTGCAAAAACCGGTCGCCGACGGCGGAGACGGGCTGATCGACGTGCTTGGCGAAGTCATGGGCGGCGAAAGAACGAAGACCGGCGTCGCCGATCCGCTCGGACAGAGGGTGGAGGCGGAATATCTTTACCTTCCGGCGGAAAAGACCGCGATCATCGAAATGGCGAGGGCGAGCGGTCTGGCGCTCCTCGCGCCCGGCGAGCTTGATCCGCTGAAAACCTCCAGCGTCGGGACGGGCGAACTCGCGCGCCACGCCATCGAACGCGGAGCGAAAAAACTTATCGTCGGAATCGGCGGCAGCGCCGCCAACGACGGCGGCATGGGATTCGCGGCGGCTCTCGGCGCGAAGTTCCTGGACCGCGACGGGCGGGAGCTCGACCCGACGGGCGGGAATCTTTCGCGCGTGGTCCGCATCGACCCTTCCGGCATTCCCGAATCCGTTCGCGGCGTCGCGATCGAGGCCATGTGCGACGTGGACAACCCGCTGTGCGGCGAACGCGGCGCGGCAGTCGTGTACGGGCCGCAGAAAGGCGCGACGCCCGAAATGGTGGGGCGACTCGACGCCGGCCTCGGGAATCTCGCTCGCCGAATCCGGGAGAACCTCGGCAAGGAGGTGAGGGATCTCCCCGGCGCCGGAGCGGCCGGCGGACTCGGAGCCGGGCTTTACGCTTTTTTCGCCGCCACGCTCCGCCCCGGGGTCGACGTCGTCATGGACTTGGTGCGCCTGGACGAGGCGCTGGCGGGAGCGGACCTGGCTTTTACCGCCGAAGGCGCCATCGATTGCCAAACCGCCTTCGGAAAGGGGCCGGCCGGCGTCGCCGGGCGGGCAAAAAAAGCGGGCGTCCCGTGCATCGCCCTGGCCGGCCTGGTCGCACCCAATATCGACAACCTCTTCGCAATCGGCCTGGACGCCGCGTTTTCGCTCTGTCCCGGACCCATGCCGCTCGAAAAAGCGATGACCGACGCCCCCTCCCTGCTGAAAAACGCCGCCGCTATGGTTTTCAGAACCTTTCTCGCGGGGAGAAAAGGATGCGAGCCGACCTGATGGACGACTGGACGCTTATCCGACTGCTGTACGTTCTCATTCTTTTCGTCTTCGGACTAGCGGCGGGATCGTTCCTAAACGTCGTCATCTACCGGGCGCCGTTGGGGCTTTCGCTTCTCGAACCGCCCAGTTCCTGTCCCAAGTGTGGCATATTCATCGCCTGGTACGACAACCTGCCGGTCGCCGCCTGGCTGGTCCTGCGCGGAAAATGCCGCCGTTGCGGGGCGCCCATTTCCTGGCGCTATCCGGCGGTGGAGCTGCTCACCGGCGTCCTCTGGGCCGTCGAAGGCTGGCGGCTCGCCGGCTATGGCTACGGAGCCGCGACCAACGCCGCCCTCGGCGTGCTGGAACTGTTTTTCATTTCCGCGCTGGTCGCGACGGTTTTCATCGATTGCGAGTGGCAGATCATTCTCGACGAGATCAGCCTCGGCGGTGCCGCCGTCGCCGTCGTCGCCGCGCCGTTTCTTCCCGCGCTCCACGCGGCGGAAACGCCGGCCTCCTTCCACCTGCGCCACCGGGAGCTCTACGACCTGATCGGCGCTTTTCCCGCCTGGCTGCGAAGCCTCGCGTCGGCCGCGCTGGGCGGGATGTTCGGAGCCGCTCTGATGCTCGGCCTTTATTTTCTCGGCAATGTCGCCATGAAGGGGCAGATCGAAAAGGCGCGGGAAAAAGATCCGGAGATCGACTCGGCGATCGGGCTCGGGGACGTCAAGCTCCTGGCCTGCCTGGGCGCGTTTCTCGGCTGGAAGGCTTCGTTCCTGATTCTCATGATCGGCGCCATCCTCGCGACCCTGGTCGGCTCGGCGGCGAAGCTCGCCTCCGGGGATCCCGCCGGGAAAACCGGCCTTGCCGGGCTTGCCGAGCGCTGGCGGAGCGGACAGTCCGTCTTCCCTTTAGGGCCGTTCCTCGCCGCGGGGGCCTTTATCATCCTTTTCACGCGCGACGGCGCCGGCCCGCCCCCCTGACACGCGGGACGAATCGGTTCCGCCTATGATTTCGTCGCCAGCCGGGCTTGGCGTTCCAGGCGGCGACGTCCGGACCCGGTCCGAATGCGTTTGCGCATCCGCAGCGCTTCCGGAGTCACTTCGAGCAGTTCGTCGTCCTCGATATATTCCAGGGCGGATTCGAGCGAGAATTCGCGCGGCGGGGCGAGATCGGCGTTTTTGTCGTGCGCGCCGCTCGCACGCACGTTGGTGAGTTTTTTCTCCCGGCACACGTTGACCTCGAGATCGTCGGGGCGCGAATTTTCGCCCACGATCATCCCCTCGTACACGTCGGTGGCGGGATGAATGAAAAATACGCCGCGCAATTGAAGCGCGTCCAGGGCGTAGGCGGTGGATTTGCCCCGCGCCGACGAAACCAGCACGCCGTTGGAACGCCCGGGGACCTCGCCCTTGAACGGCTCGTATTCCCAGAAAACGTGGTGGATGACCGCTTCGCCCCGGGTGGCGGTCAAAAGCCTGCCCCGCAGGCCGATAAGGCCGCGGCTGGGAATGCGGAACGTCAGGTGCAGTCCGCCGTTGCGGTGTTCCATCTTTTCCACCGCGCCGCGCCGGCCGCCCACCAGTTCCATCACCTTGCCGCCCGACTCCTCGGGGATATCCACGCTGAGTATCTCGATCGGCTCCAGCTTCACCCCGTTTTCCTCGCGGAAAACGACGTGCGGCCGGCCGACCGCGAACTCGTAACCTTCGCGGCGCATGGTCTCGATGACGATGCCCAGATGCAAAAGTCCCCTGCCGCCGACGAGGAAACCCTCCGGCGTCGGTTCCATGCGCAGCGCTATATTGCTTCTCAGCTCGCGCTCGAGCCGTTCCTTGAGGTGGCGGCTGGTGACGTACCGCCCCTCCCGGCCGAGGAACGGGCTGTCGTTGGCCTGGAATTCCATGGTAAGCGTGGGCTCGTCGATATGGATGACCGGAAGCGCCCGCGGATGGTCCTGGTCGGCGATGGTGTCGTAGATGCCGATGTCGGGAATGCCGGTCACCAGCGCGATGTCGCCGGCGCCGACCTCCCTGACCGCCGCGCGCCCTATGCCGTCGAAAATCTGGACCGTCTCGATGTGGGCGTTCCTCCGGCCGCCGTCGCGGAGCATCACGGCGACGTCGGTCTTTTCCCTGATCACGCCGCGGTTGACCCGGCCGACCGCGATGCGGCCGACGTAATCGTTGTAATCGATCGCCGCGACCTGAAGCTGGAGCGGGCCTTCCGTGTCGGCTTCGGGAGGCGGGATCTCGTCGATGACGGCGTCGAGGAGCGGCCGGCAATTCGTGGATTTGTCGTCGACCTCGCGTTTGGCGATTCCCTGGCGGCCGGATGCGTACACCACCGGGAAATCGAGTTGATCCTCGCGGGCGTCGAGCTGCAGGAACAGCTCGAAAACCTCGTCCAGCACCGCATGCGGACGGGCCCCGGGGCGGTCTATCTTGTTGATGACCACCAACGGGCGCAGGTCGGCCTGGAGCGCCTTGCGGAGCACGAAGCGGGTCTGGGGCATGGGTCCGTCGAAGGCGTCCACCAGCAACAGCACGCCGTCCGCCATATTGAGGACGCGTTCCACCTCGCCGCCGAAATCGGCGTGGCCGGGGGTGTCTATGACGTTGATGCGCACATCGCGGTAGTGGATGGCCGCGTTCTTGGAGAAGATGGTTATGCCGCGCTCGCGCTCGATGTCATTCGAATCGAGCACGCACTCCCGCACTTCCTGGTTTTGCCTGAAGACATGGGTTTGGCGCAGCAGCGCGTCGACAAGAGTCGTTTTGCCATGGTCGACGTGGGCGATGATGGCGATGTTCCTGAGGCGATCAAGACGTTGTTGCATGGGCGAGTTGTTTTCCTTGGCGTTGGCGAACGGCATGGCGCGCAGGCGCGATTCTTTTCAATGCCGCGGCGCGGGAAAGAGGGCGGGCGGAAGCACCGCGCGGCCGCGCGACCCCCGGCCCCTTCCTGTTCCGCGGGGTTGCGGCGCCGGTTAAGGGCCGTCGAGGAAATCCCCGATCGCGTCGAGCAGCTTCTCGCGGTCGGCGAAGGATTCGGTGTGGGCCGGGATGGATTCGCGGAACCATTGCCCATAGCGCTTCGCCACTATCCGCCGGTCGGCGACGATCGCCACCCCCCGGTCGGAGCGCGACCGGATCAGGCGTCCGAATCCCTGGCGAAAGCGGATGACCGCCGATGGGAGTGAATACTCCATGAACGCGTTTCCGCCCTCCGCCTCGACGCGTTCGCAGCGCGCCTCGATCACCGGGTCAAACTGCACGCCGAACGGCAGTCTCGCGATCACCAGGCAGGAAAGGGCGTCGCCGACCACGTCCACCCCTTCCCAGAAGGAGTGCGTGCCGAGCAGCACCGCCCTATCCCCCTGCTTGAAGATGGTGGTGATGTTCTCGCGCGATCCGGACCTGCCCTGGGCGAGGAGATTGATGCCGTCGCCGAGGAATTCCGTCTCGAGGACGTCGGTTACCCGGGCGAGCATTTCATAGCTGGTGAAAAGGGCCATTCCCCTGCCTTCGGTTCGCCGGAAAACCTCGGCCAGGAACACCGCCAGTTCCTCGGCGTAGATGCCGCCCTTCTCGCCGGGTTCTGGAAGGAACATGGGAGCCGCGACCAGGCACTGGCTGCGGTAGTCGAAGGGCGTGCCCGCGGTGAGGGCAAGCAGCCGCCCCGGTTCGATCAGCGAAATTCCCAAGCGGCCGGCGAGGAAGTCGAAACGGTTCTTGACCGTCAGCGTGGCGGAACAGAACACGATCGAGCGCTTCTTCTGGTACAGCTGGTCGTGGAGAAGCGGCCCGACGGCGACCGGGGCGGCCACGGCGCGGACCATGCCCGCCCTGGATCCGGCGCGCTCCAGCCAGAACACGTAATCCTCGTTGTCCGCGGCGATCACGAAGGACGCGTCCTCGGTTATCTCGCGGAGCCACCCCGCCGCAGCCTCGAGATCCTTCATGAACTCGCTCTGGTATATAATCGCGTTCTCGTCCAGCTCGCGGATCAGCCCGGCGACGAACTCCAGGCCGTGCAGCGCGCGGGCCATTTCGGAGAAAAGCGCCCGCTCCGTCTCCGCCACCGTATCCCACAGTTCCGGGCGCTTGTTCCGCGAGGAAAAGCGCGACGATTCGCCGTTTTTCTTCGCCGTCAACGCCGCGTCGAGGGCGAGGAAAAACGGCTCCACCAAGGAGAGCGACTTTTCGGCCGCCTCGCGGATGCCGCCGATGGCCTCCCGCGCCATCTTCGCGACTTCGGGAATGCTGTTCTCCGCCGCGCCGAAACTTTTTTCCAGGCTGGACATGAGTCCGGTCGACCCTTTGCGCCCCACCCGGTGCAGCCGGTTGAGCGCGGTGCAGATCCGGAATTGGGTCAATTCGACGGTGAGATGATTGGTGGCCGCGTCTTCGAGATTGTGCGCCTCGTCGAAGACGAGATGTCGGTGGTCCGGAAGGGCCGGGCTTTTCGCGCCAAGCTCGGCGAAAACCAGTGAATGGTTCGCCACCACCAAATCCGCCGCCTGAGCCTCGGCCCGTGCCTTCCAGAGGAAGCAGTTGCGGAACTGCTTGCAACTCCGGCCGAGGCATTCGTCGCCGACGGTGGAAAGCTTTCCCCACAGCGGCGCGAAATGCGGTCTGCCCGCGACGATGTTCTCGGAAATGTCCCCGGTCTCGGTCCAGATCGACCAGGGGATCAGGTTCAGGAGGCGCATCCGGTCCTCGCCGTCCAGTTCCGTTTCCATCTGGTCGAGAAGATACAGCAGCTTGCGAAGGCACAGGTAATTGCGCCTGCCCTTCAGGAGCGCCGCCTTGAAATCGGCGCCAAGGGCTTGGCGGATCAGCGGCAGATCCTTTTCGAACAATTGCGACTGGAGATTTTTCGTGTTGGTGCTGATGATCACCGGCGTCCCGTTGTCCAGCGCGAACCGCGCCGCCGGCGCGAGATAGGCAAGGCTCTTGCCGATGCCGGTTCCAGCCTCTACCATGAGGTGCCTGCCCTCGGAAAACGCGCGCGCCACCTGCCCCGCCATTTCCGTTTGGCCATCCCGGCTTTCGTATCCCGGAAGCGATTTCGAAAAAGCGCCGCCCGGGATGAACCAGTCGCGGACCATGGCTTCGCTCACCGGGGAGTACCCTTCGTCGTCGGCCGGCGGCGGCGACATCTGGAACTGCCCGCGCGCCCGGAATAGCCGCGGCAACTCGGTTTCCTCGCCGAGGCCGGCGGACATCCGCCGCGCCGAAAGGCGGCTGAAAAAATCCTTGTACGGATGACGCGGATTGGCCGCGAGCAGACGGTTCATCTGGCCGAGTGCGGCCAGCGGAATTTCCCCCGCCTTTTCGAGGATGCGCGCCCACACCTTGGCGAGCACCTCGCAGTCGGCGAGCGCACGGTGCGAATCCTTGCCCTGCTCGAGGTGGAAGACGTCCCGGAGCACGGCCAGGCTGTGGCTGGGAAGGAACGGGAAGCAGATGCGCGACAGCTCCACCGTATCGAGCACCGGATGCTTGAAGCGGTCCTTGGTGGCGACGCGGAGAAACTGCCTGTCGAAGGCGGCGTTGTGTGCGATGCATAACGCGCCCTCGGGAACGAAAGCCAGGAAATTCTCGAGAACCTCGGTCTGGTCGCGGGCGTCCTTGAGCATCGCCGGGGTGATGCCGGTTAGCTTGATGATGCCGGGCGAGAGCGGAACGCCGGGATTGACAAGTTCCGCAAACGCCTTCGCGGGTTCGCCGCCCGCGATGACCAGCGCCCCCACCTCGATGATCCGATCCTTATAAGGATCCGCGCCCGTTGTCTCCAGGTCTATGGCGGCCACCAGCGGATACATTCACTCTCCCCACCGCGGGCGGCGTTGCCAGGCGCCGCGTCCGTCGTTCAGCTCGGGCGGCACCGGCGTCTCGGCCAGAATGTCCCGTTCCATTTCCACCTCCACCTTGTCCACGTCGCCGGCGCGTTCAAGGTATTCGGCGGCGATATCGCGATAGTCCGCCGTTCCCGGGCAGCCGGGGTCGTAGAGGTTGATCGGCAATCCCCGGCTCGGCGCCTCGGCGAGCCGGACGTTCTTGCGCACCACCGTGCGGTACACCATGCCGGGAAGGTGCTTTTCCACCTCCGCCTTCACCTCCCGCGCCAGCATCGTCCTGCCGTCGAAGCGGCAGAACACGACGCCCCCGATCGC
The DNA here is from genome assembly GCA_031270685.1 of Planctomycetota bacterium. Classification (GTDB taxonomy): domain Bacteria; phylum Planctomycetota; class SZUA-567; order SZUA-567; family SZUA-567; genus JAIRTL01. The sequence goes on along the minus strand of JAISXA010000113.1, from coordinate 518 downwards.
CAATCCCGGATTCATCGCCTCCGCCACCCGGTCGACGGTGCGCATAAGCTGGCTTATGCCGCGCAGGGCCAGATACTCCGCCTCCATCGCGACAACCACATTCCGCGCCGCCGCCAGCCCCGATACGGTAAGAAGGCCAAGGCTCGGCGGACAGTCCAGCAGGATATAGTCGTACTGGCCGGAGAGCCCGGACAACGCCTCGCGCAGGCGAACCGACCGGTCCTCAAGCGCCGACATTTCCATCTCCGCGCCGGACAGGTCGAGGTTGGCGGGCAGCACCTCCAGCCCGTGAACCCGGCGGATGACCACCCGCGGATCCACCCGGTCGATGAGGACGTTGTATACGGAATTCTCGACGAGATTCGGATCAAGGCCAAGGTGGTCCGAAAGATTGCCCTGCGGATCGAGATCGACCAGAAGCACCCTGCGCCCGTGCTCGGCGGCGATGATCGCCCCGACATTGACGGTGGTGGTTGTTTTTCCCACCCCGCCCTTTTGGTTCATGAACGCCGTCACCG
>JAISXA010000041.1 GCA_031270685.1 Planctomycetota bacterium | reverse complement strand
GTCGTGGCTCATCAGACAAAAGGTACTCCGGGGATAACAGGCTGATCTCCTCCAAGCGTTCACAGCGACGAGGAGGTTTGGCACCTCGATGTCGGCTCATCGCATCCTGGGGCTGCAGTTGGTCCCAAGGGTTTGGCTGTCCGCCAATTAAAGCGGTACGCGAGCTGGGTTCAGACCGTCGTGAGACAGGTCGGTCCCTATCTGCCATGGGCGCAGGAAGATTGAGAAGAACTGACTTTAGTACGAGAGGACTTTGTCGGACGGACCTCTGGTGTTCGAGTTGTACTGCCAAGTGCAATGCTCGGTAGCTACGTCCGGAACGGATAAACGCTGAAAGCATCTAAGCGTGAAGCCAGCTTCAAGATAAATCTTCCCCGAAGGCCCCTTGTAGACTACGAGGTTGATAGGCTGGATGTGTAAGACCCGCGAGGGTTTCAGCTAACCAGTACTAATTGGCCGTTCGGCTTGATCGCAACACTCGCGCTCTCCATTTTTGGGAGTCCGGGTGATTCGCCGATCAGTGCATGTTGCGGGATCGGGAAACCGCGTCCTCGCCATGCGATTGCGAACGGTAGTCATCGCCTGCTATTCATCTTATTTTCAAGCGCGGATGTTTTGCGCGGATTTTTCCTGGCGGCTCTAGCGGAGGGGTAACGCCTGTTCCCATTCCGAACACAGAAGCTAAGCCCTCCAGCGCCGATGGTACTGGCAACGGGAGAGTAGGTCGCCGCCGGGGCCTATTTCCAACCTCCTCACTCATTCGAGTGCGGGGGTTTTTTTGTTGGGTACTTCCGACAAATTAAATGACCCTGCCGGTCGGGAGCCGCGATTGAACCCGACTCCGGTTCATGATATAATTGAAGCCTTGCCATGCCGGCGATTATACTGTCGATCGTCAGCATGAAAAATGAAAAACAAACCTTTCGGTGCCGCGAGGGTCGCGATTTTTGCAAAGTGGCATTCGGCGGTTTGAATGTTTCACTTTGCAAAACTTGAGATATAAAAATGGAAACGCGGGGCGCCCGCCGGGGAGGACCCATGAAGAACGGTTTCCGGATACTGCTTTATCTCATTCTCGCGGTTATCTCTGCGTCATGCCTCTCCGGCGAGGAATTCGATATCGGGATGCCGCGCATTCTCCTTCGGCGCCTGCAGTTATGCCGCCAATGCGGGGCGGCATTGCTCGTGACCCGGGTCCAACCCGGCGTTGTCGTGCGTTGCCCCGATTGCGGCGCCGAGCAGCCGCGCCTTCGCGACGAACATCTCATCAGCCAACTCTACCAGATGTGCAACCTGTGCGAAATGCCCCTCGATTCCACCGGCCGCGAGGCGGGCGACGTGATAGAATGCGGCAACTGCCACACCCGGCAAGTGCTGTCCCCCGACGCGATCCTTGACGAACGCTTCCGGGTGGGCAAGGGCTATCTTCCCGGTTTCCCGCCTGGAAAAGGCGACAAGACCATGCTGTTCCTCGCCGACGCCGCCGCGAACGACATGGCGCTGGCCGGCCTGACCCAGATAGCCGAGACCGGCAGGGAGGATGCGCTGGTTTTCGGCGCGCCGCCGCTGCCTCTTGACGCACCGCCTCAAACAGGACCCTTCGCCCGCTCGCCGACCGCCATCCCCAAGCCGCCGCAATCGCCGACGCCGCTTCCGGCGCCGGAAGCGGCGTGGAGGCTGGCCCCGCTCGCGCCGGTGACCCGGTCGAGCGCGGCCGTCGACGTTCCCGCCGTCAGCGTTGACATGTTCGGCGGACCGGAATTGCCCGACCTTCCCGTCCGGCGGACCGCATCCGCGTTCGCGGCGCTCGAACCGGGCGACCGGTTGCTGGCCCGGGTGGACGGCCGGCCCATCACCCTGGCCAACGTCGATGCCATAGTCCTGCCGGCGCTCCGTTCCGGCTCCGGCGACGCGTCGCCGGAGCGCGAGACGGATTTGCGCCGGGCGGTTCTGGACCGGCTTGTCCGGCGCGAATTGGCGATAGGCGAGGCGCGCCGGCTCGGCGTCGATCCCGACTGGGACGCGGTGCGCAGGCGGGCGGAGGAACTTGCGCCGCGCCTCGAGGGGACGCGGCTCGATCCCATCGTGGAGGCGGAAAAGGAAGTCGTCATGCGGATTATGCGCGACCGGGTCGTTGCCGCCGCCGTGACGCCGGAAAAAATCCGGCAATACTACGAGGAGCGCAAGGGCGGGGCGATCCGCCCGGGCGGGCTGGCCATCATCCCGTTGTGCGTTTTCGAGAACCGCGCCGGGCGCGCCGACGCGCGCGACTACCGGCGGATCGTCGCCGATCTCTCCCGCCTCTTCGAGGCCGGCGAACGCTTCGACGCGATGCGCGAATTGTACGACGAACTCGCCCCGGCGGCGGGAATGCCGTTCATTCCTGAGGAGCCGAAACCGCGGGAATTTTTCGCCGAGGAGGTGTTGCGGGCGGTGGGCGACTTGCCCGCCGGCGCGGTGTTCGGCCCGGTGTTCCTGTCGGGCGTGGCGCTGTTCGGCAAGATCACCGCGTCGACTCCGCCGGCGCCCGTTTCGTTCGGGGAGTTGGATCCGGTTGTCCGCGCGCGGCTGGAGGGCGAAGCCGGCGACGCCGCATTCGTCGCCTGGATCAGGGGCCTTGCCGAAAACGCAGACATAGAAATCCACTGAATCATGGATCCACGGGGAAAAAACGTCTGGATCACCGGCGCGTCCTCGGGAATCGGGCGGGCGCTGGCGGTATCCCTGGCGGAGGCGGGGGCGCGCGCGCTCGTATCCGCGCGCCGCGCCGACCGGCTGGAGGAAACGGTCGCCGCTTGCCGCGCGAAAGGCGCGAAAGCGGATGCGTTGCCGTTCGATCTGGCCGATGTGACTGCCGTGACCGGCGCGGCGATTCAAGCCGCCAGGATGCTCGCCGGTGTCGACATGCTGGTGTGCGCCGGCGGCGTAGGTATGCGCGGTACGGCGCTCGATACCGATTCCGCCGTCGCCAGGCGGGTGTTCGAAGTGGATTTTTGGGGAACGGTGGAACTTGCGCGCGCCGTCCTACCCGCCATGCGCGCGCGGGGAAGCGGGCAGTTGGTCGTGGTTACGGGCGTTCTCGGCAAGTTCGGCGCGCCCCGCCGTTCGTTTTACAGCGCCGCCAAGCACGCGTTGCACGGCTGGTGCGATTCGCTTCGCGAGGAACTTCTCGGGACCGGAATCGAGGTGACCGCGCTTGTGCCGGGCTGGGTGCGGACGGAAATCTCCGAACGCGCGTTGGAGAACGACGGCATGCCGCACCGAAAGACGGATCCCGGCCAGCGGCGGGGCATAACACCCGAGGAATGCGCCCGCCGCGCCATGCCCGCCATCGTCAAAGGCGTCCCGGAACAGCTTATCGGCGGCATCGAGTGCGGGAGCGTCTATCTCAATCGCATCTGGCCGGGGCTGTTCCGCGGAATGCTCCGCCGGCGGGGAATCGGATAGCCGCCGCCCGCCCGCGGCATCCCGGGCGTTTCACGCGTCGCGCAGGCGGTTGATCATGCCGATAGCCCGCGCGGTCGCGCGGACGTCGTGGACGCGGACGATCGCGGCGCCGCGGAGCGCGGCCGCGACGGCGAGAGCGAGGCTCGCCTCGAGGCGCTCGTGCGGCGGCAGGCCGAGGGCGTCCGCGATCATGCGCTTGCGGCTGAGGCCGGCCAGCACCGGATAGCCGAGGGCGGCGGTTTCGTCCAGCCGCAGAAGCAGTTCGCGGTTGTCGCCGAAATCCTTCCCGAACCCGAAGCCGGGATCGAGCCAGATCCGCTCCCGGGCAATGCCCGCCGCCAGCGCGAAGCGCGCCCGCGCCGCCAAAAACGCGTTCACCTCGGCAACCGCGTCGCCGTAGCGCGGCGCATCGCGCATGATTCGCGGTTCCGCCGGCGCGTGCATCACCACGACCTGCGCCTTTTCCCGCGCGGCCAGTCCCGCCATGCCGGAGTCGCCTTTCGCGTCCGGCGAAAAGAATCCCTTGAGCGCGGTGACGTCGTTGATGATGTCCGCGCCCTGGTCGAGGACCGCCCTTGCCGTCTCGACGCGGTAGGTGTCGACGGATAGCGGCGCGGAGGTTTCCTTCCGGGTGAGGCGGACGACTTCGCCGAGCCTTCGCAGTTCCTCGCCGGCGTCGAGCGGCGACGATCCCGGACGGGTGCTTTCAGCGCCGAAGTCGATGATCCGCGCGCCTTCGGCGACGTGCCGAAGCGCGATGTCCCGCGCTTCCTCCGGCGTCGGCGCTGGCGCGCCGCCGCCCGAGAACGAGTCCGGGGTAAGATTGACGATTCCCATGACCGCGGTCCCCCGGCAGGGGGCGGGGGTATGGCCGGAACGGAAATGCCCAAGCGATATGCCCATATTTGCGCCGATTCCCTGAAGTTTTGCAAAGCGGCGATTGAACCGCCAATCGCCGCTTGGCAAAAATCGAAAACGCCTGTGCCGCGAGGGTGGTGATTTTTACAAATTGGGCGTTCGGCGGGTTGAATGCCCAATTTGTAAAAATCCAGTCAATCCCCTTGAAAATCGAGGCCATTCCCCCGCCTAAGTTTGCGGAAGAACTCCCGGAGAATCTCTGCGCATGGTTCCGCTAGAACGTCTGCGGTCACTTCGACGGTGTGATTGAGGCGCTCGCAGCCGAGAACGTCCAGCACCGACCCGCAGGCGCCGGCTTTCGGGTCGCGCGCTCCGTACACCAGCCTCGCCATCCGCGAGAGAACGAGGGCTCCCGCGCACATGGCGCAGGGCTCGAGGGTGACGTATAGGACGCAGTCGTCCAGCCGCCAACTGTCCAGGGCCGCCGCGGCCTGGGTGATGGCCAGGATCTCCGCGTGGGCGGTGGGGTCGCGCAGGGTTTCGCGCTGGTTGTGGGCCTTGGCGACGAGTCGGTCCCGGTGGTAGATCACCGCTCCCACCGGCACTTCGCCGCTCTCCCGGGCGTCGCACGCCGCGCCTAGCGCCAACCGCATCCGCTGTTCGTCGAGTTCGTCGGTCATTGGGTCCATCGATCTTCCGTTTCTCCGCCGCGCGGGCGAAAAAACTTGCGATTAAGTTCCGCGCGGAGTAAGGTGGATATGACAATCGCCCCCGGGTGACCGCGAGGGCTGTTTTAGGAATTCGACTCCGGCGCCGGGCCGGCGTGGGGGTCGCCATCAACGATAGGAGAATCCGCATGGCAGTCAAGTACAGTGATCTCGGTCTCGTCAACACCGTCGATATGTTCAGGAAGGCGGTCAAGGGCGGTTACGCCATTCCCGCCTACAACTTCAACAACATGGAACAGCTCCAGGCCATCGTCATGGCCTGCTCCGAAACCGCCAGCCCGGTGATTCTCCAGGTCAGTTCCGGCGCGCGCAAGTACGCCAACCAGACGCTCCTCCAGTACATGGCCCAGGGCGCGGTCGCCTACGCCAAGGAACTCGGCAAGGGCGCGAACATCCCGATCTCGCTCCACCTGGACCACGGCGACACCTATGAACTGTGCGTCAGTTGCGTCGAGAGCGGCTTTTCGTCGGTCATGATCGACGGCTCGCACCACGACTACGACGCCAACGTCGCGCTTACCAGGAAGGTCGTCGAGTACGCCCACCAGTACGACGTCACCGTCGAGGGCGAGCTCGGCGTTCTCGCCGGCGTCGAGGACGACGTCTCCGCCGAGCGCCACACCTACACCGAACCCGACCAGGTCGAGGATTTCGTGAAGAAGACCGGCGTCGATTCGCTCGCCATCTCCATCGGCACCAGCCACGGCGCGTACAAGTTCAAGCCGGGCCAGAAGGCGGAGATCCGTCTCGACATCCTCCACGAGATCGAGAAGCGCATCCCCGGCTTCCCGATAGTCCTTCACGGCTCCTCGTCCGTCCCGCAGGACCTGGTCGCCAAGATCAACCGCTACGGCGGCAAACTCGACGACGCCATCGGCATCTCCGAGGACCAGCTCCGCGAGGCCGCCAGGTCGGCGGTGTGCAAGATCAACATCGACTCCGACGGCCGCCTGGCGATGACCGCCGCCATTCGCGAGGTCTTCGCCGCCAAGCCCGCCGAATTCGATCCGCGCAAGTATCTCGGCCCCGCCCGCGACGCCCTCAAGGAGCTTTACAAGCACAAGAACGACAAGGTGCTTGGTTCCTCCGGCCACGCTTTCGACTGAAAATCCGAAACGGCGCAAAGGAAACGCATGACGGCCGACGGCGGCGAGATCATTAGGCTCCAAGGGGTCTGCAAGGGACTGTACGACCTCAACGGCAAGACGCTCAACCGGGGCGTCCCCGTTCTTTCCGACATCAATTTTTCCTTGGAAAAGGGCGAGATCCACGTCCTGCTCGGCGAAAACGGCGCCGGGAAATCGTCGTTGGTGAAAGTCGTCTGCGGCGCCATCGAGCCGGACCGGGGGCGGGTTTTTATCGAAGGCGGCGAGATTCCGGCGAACGATCCGCAACAGGCGCTCGCCTCGGGCGTGGCCATCGTCTCCCAGGAATTCAGTCTCTGCCCCAACCTCAGCGTTGCGGAAAACATCTCGCTCGGCCGCGAGGAAGTGCGCGCCGGCGGCTTCCTCGACCGGAAAGCCACGCGCGCCGCCGCCGCCGCGCAGCTCGCGCGCCTCGAGGCGTCGTACATCGATCCGGACCGCAAGGTCAGGCATCTCCCGGTCGCCGAGCAGCAGCTGGTCGAGATCGCCAAGGCGCTCGCCGCCGGACCGCGCGTCCTCATCCTCGACGAACCCACCTCCGCCCTCACCGACAACCAGGTGGAAATGCTCTTCCGCGTGTTGCGGCTCCTGAAGGCGCAAGGGGTGAGCATGATCTACATCACCCACAAGCTGAAGGAGATTTTCGAGGTCGGAGACCGGGTGACCGTGCTCCGCGACGGCAGGACCATCCGGACCATCCCGGTCGGCGAGATCGCGGATGTCGACGCCGTGATCCAGATGATGATCGGTTCGAAGCTCGAAAACCTTTTCCACAAGGAGTCCTGTCCCGTCGGCGACGTCGCGCTCGAGGTGGACAACCTCGTCGGTCAGCCCGGCGATCCGCCGCTGAGCCTCGAAGTGCGGCGCGGCGAGATCGTCGGCCTCGCCGGCATCGTCGGGGCGGGACGCACCGAGCTGGCGCGGATGATCTTCGGCGTCGACGGCTACGTTTCCGGGCGGGTCCGGGTTTTCGGCAAGGAACTTCCGAAAGGCGACCCGAACGCCGCGATCGCCGCCGGCGTGGGCTTCATTCCCGAGGACCGCAAACGCCAGGGCCTGGTTCCGCTTATGTCGGTGGCGGAGAACATGTGCCATGTCTCCATGCGCCGGCTTTCGGAGCACGGCTTCATCGGCGTGCATAAGCGCCGCGCGCTCGCGGCCGAATACGTCGGGCGGCTCAAGGTGGCGGCGGCGTCGCTGGGCCAGGAAATACGTTACCTCTCGGGCGGCAACCAGCAGAAGGTGATTCTCGGCAAATGGCTGTCGGCGAACGCGCGGCTGTTCATCTTCGACGAGCCGACGCGCGGCATCGACGTCGGGACCAAGTCCGCCATCTACCGGCTGATGGTGGACCTCGCGAAGCGGGGAGCGGCCATCCTCATGATCTCCTCCGAGCTCCAGGAGATCGTGGGCATGTCCGACCGGGTGTACGTCATGCGCGGGCGCCGTGTGGCCGCCGCCCTCGCGGGCGGCGAGATCGCCGGCGACAACATTCTGCGTTACGCCATGGGCGGCGACGAATTGCCAATGCGTAACGCTAATTGAGCGACGCGGAATGAAAACGCGTTTCCACAACGTTGCCGAACGCATCATTTTCCCAGTGGGTGAATTGCGCATTGCGAACCAAGCATGGCGGTTGTATACGCGCCGCGCGTGCGGCGCGGGTCGGATTTGACGGATTTCTTGATCCAAGGAGAGAGGCATGTTGAAATCGGTATTGAAGCTGTGTCTGGCGGCGCTGGCGGTCGGTGCCTTCCATGCGGCCGCGTATGCCGGCCAGCCGCGCGTGGCGGTGGTGGTCAAGACCCTCACCGGGGACGTGTTCCAACTGAAGATGGCCGAGGCCGCCCGCGACAAGGCGGTCGAACTCGGCGCGGACGCCCAGATCTACCAGGCCGGCGGCCAGACCGCCGTGCAGCGCATGGTCCAGATCGTCGAGGACCTCATCACCCAGCGGATCGACGTCATCGTCATCAGCCCGCTCGACTCCAAGGCCGTGGTGCCCGTGTTCCAGCAGGCCAAGGAAGAGGGCGTCGTCATCGTCTGCATGGACCAGGTAGCCGAGGGCGACGACTACGTCACCTTCATCTCCACCGACAATTACGCCGCCGCCGCGCTCGGCGCCGAGTTCGCCAAGAAGGAACTGGGCGGCGAGGGCAAGGTGCTGGTCGTGGAGGGCGCGCCGGGCAGCTCGGTGGGCGACGACCGCAAGAACGGCTTCAAGGACACCATCGTCAAAGACTCGCGGATCCAGGTCGTCGGCTCCCAATCCGGCTACTGGACCAACGAACGCGCCATGGCGGCGATGGAAAATATGCTCCAGGCCAACCCTGACGTCGACCTGGTCTTCTCCTGCTCCGACGGCATGACCGGCGGCATTCTCGAGGCGATCAAGCTCGCGGGCAAGGAAGGCAGGATAAAGGTAATCAGCTTCGACGGCTCTTCGTTCGGCATCGAATTGATCAAGGACGGCAAAATCATCGCCGACATCGCCCAGTTCCCGATCAAGATCGGCCAGACGGCCGCCGAAATCGGCATCGGCGTCTTCAAGGGCGCCATCGACCCGGACAGCCTGCCGAAGTTCATCGACTCCGGCACCAAGCTCATCACCGCCGAGAACGCCGACGCGTCCCTAGCCGACGCGTTCTAAGCGGCCGGAAAAACGAACCGGCGACGAGGCGCGATCGGCGACGGACCTTGGGGGGCGAGGCGTTCGCCCCTCCCGGCTCATTGCCGATCGCGCATCGCGGATCCGCGATGAACGGACCACCATGTCAACCGCGCTGAAACGCCTGCTGTCCTTCAAGGAAGCGACGATCGCCTACCTGATCCTGGTCGTGGGCGCGCTATGCGCCCTGTTCGTCCCGAACTTCCTCACCGGCTCCAATCTCGTCAACATCCTCGCGCAGTCGGCGGTGGTCGGGATCATGGCGATCGGCATGACCCTGGTCATCATCTCCGGCGGCGGCGGCATCGACCTGTCGGCCGGAAGCATCCTCG
>JAISXA010000026.1 GCA_031270685.1 Planctomycetota bacterium | reverse complement strand
AGAGCGCCGAGGTGAAGATCCACACCTTTCCGTTCACGCGCTACGGGGTGATCGCCGCCAGGGTGGAGGCTGTCGCCCGCGACGCGACGGTTGACGAGAAGCTCGGTTTGATATATCGTACCACGCTGAGCCTGGAGGAAAGCACGATCATGGTGGACGGCAGGGAGACGCCGCTCCTGCCCGGCATGGCGGTCACCGCCGAGATTTCGACCGGCCAGCGCAGGCTGATTGAATTCTTCCTCGCGCCGCTGCTGCGCATGCGGCAGGAGAGCATGAGGGAAAGGTAGTTTCGCAATGCTCCATTTGCTGCGGCGGACCGCATCGCAAACGGGGCATGCGCAACAGACGGGAAAGTCCCAGAGTATGCGAACTGGCGCACTTGTCCTGTCCGCTGGCCGATGGCGCATCGCCAACCCTTCGGGACTGGCTTGCGGGATACCTCCACGCCTCACTTTCGGTTCAAAGATGTGCGAGGAAGGCCGGTATCGGAACATTCTGATCAATGTTGGTGAATGCGTTGGTAAAGCAAATGATGAACCTCGATAATGTATTGGTATGCATGTATATATGCCAATGCGATAATCCTGTACTGGACCGCGATGGCATGGCGCTGTGGTACAAGCGGCTGGAGGCGGGAACCTTCCCTTTTCCCGCTCCCGGCGCGTCGAAGGGCCTATCGGTAACGCCCTCGGAGTTGTCGCTGCTTCTCCGTGGGGTGAATCCGGCCACGCTGACGCGGCGGCGGCGCTTCGAGTTGAATGATTCGCAAAATATCTCGTAAAATCGCTGTTTTTTCCGAAGGAAATTGTCCTTGGGACGGACATATAAGTGTATGTCCGCATGCTCGATTTCTCCAGAGAAACAGACCCTTCCCGACGACGTCGCCATCCTTCAGGGGATGATTGCGTCGCTCTCCGATACCGTTGACAAACAGAATCAGACTATCGAACGCCTCAAGCACGAGCTTCTCCTCCTGCGCTATTGGCGCTTCGGCCGGAAGTCGGAAAAGCTGGAGGAGAACGGGCAACTGAACCTTTTTGGCGACGTCGCGGCGATGGAGGAGACTTCTCCCGCCGAGCCCGATCCGCTACCGGTGGCGGTGAAGCAGAAGGGGCATGGCCGCAAGTCAATCCCTTCCAGCCTTCCGGTGGAGCGGGTGGTGATCGAGCCTTCCCCCGAAGAGTTGGTGTGCCAGTCCTGCGGCGCCGACAAGGTCCGCATCGGCGAGGAAGTGCGCAAGGAATTGGACTACAACCCCGGCAGCGTCTTCGTCCGGGAAATCGTTCGTCCGGTCTGTGCCTGTCCGAAGGAATGCGAAGGCCAAGTGGTGGTGGCGGAGAACCCTCCTTCTCCAATCGAAAAGGGTCTTCCCGGTCCCGGCCTCCTCGCCCATGTAGCGGTTCAGAAATACTCCGACCATATCCCCCTGAACCGCCAGGAGGCGATGCTTCGCCGTCACGGCGTGGACATCCGCCGCTCCACCCTGTCGGACTGGATGGCGGAGGCGGCGCATCTGCTCTTATCCTTCAACGAGGTGGTGAGGGAGGAAGTGCTGCTCTCGCATGTCATCCACGTCGACGAGACGCCGGTGACGGTGCAGGACCCGAAGGGAAAGGCGAAGCCGCATCTTGGAAGAGTATGGACGTACATCGGCGACCGGAAGCACCCGTACATCTTTTTCGACTACAGCCCGGACCGGAAAGCGCTATGGCCGGAGAGGATGCTTTCGGGCTGGTCCGGCTTCCTCCAGGCCGACGCCTATCGGGGGTATGACTCGCTTCTGGACGGCAAGGGGATAGTGGAAGTGGCGTGCTGGGCGCACGCCCGGCGCAAGCTGGTGGAAGCGGAGAAGTCGAATCGCTTGCCGGCGCTGGAGGGCTTGGTTCATATCCGGGAATTGTACCGGGTGGAGAAGGACATCCGGGAGGAGTGCGGGAAGCTGGGCTATTCCCTTGCCGATCCCGGGAAGAAGGGCGACCTGGCGGCGGAATTGCGACAGCGGCGGCGACAGGAACAGAGCATGCCGCTTCTCGACGCCTTCGGGGAATGGCTGAAGGGGAGGGAGCGGATAATCTTGCCCAAGTCGCCCTTGGGCGAAGCGATGAGCTATTGCCGGAACAACTGGGCGGCATTGACGGTCTACGCGAGCGACGGCGAGTTGTCGATCGACAACAACCCGGCGGAGCGCACGCTTCGTCCGGTGGCGGTGGGGCGGAAGAACTACCTGTTTTTCGGCTCGGACAAGGGGGGCGAGACCGCCGCCGTCCTCTACGGCGTCATTGCCTCGGCCAAACGCCACGGCTTGGACCCGTGGCGGTATCTGCGGGACCTCTTAACCCGCCTTCCCGCGATGACCGTGTCCGGACTGCGGGAACTCCTGCCCGACCGCTGGAAGGCCGGACGAGACGGCGGCGAGTGAATCCGGCGCAACTTCGCATCGAACCATCCCGGGCCTATTCGGCGCCGGGATTTTTTTTCGCTCGTTGTCAAGGGTGGGGTTGACCGGACGGTTACGATATTGTAGTCATTACCATCCAGTCATGTTCCAGCGAGGGAATGCCATGGGTCTAATGCCAACAGGCCGCTTTCCGCACCCCAGTCCAACCCCAACTCGCCATCTTCCTCCCGATACCTGCTCGTTCAGTTCAGCATAGACGACCCATTCGACTCCTACCGCGACTATATCAGGCCAAACGTATTTCTTTGTTCCGCCGCAACCATTCTTACCGGCAAGCCATTGTTTAGGGTCCGTCAACAAATTATCTTTACAAATACGGCTGGAGTTGATATGTTCTTCACATGGGCGTTCTGGCCGTAAATTCCATACTCTTTACCGACGCTTGGCCGCATCTCGGTGAGC
>JAISXA010000023.1 GCA_031270685.1 Planctomycetota bacterium | reverse complement strand
GATCTCCACCCGCCGGTTGAGCGCGGGATTGAGCGGATCCCGGGGTTCGTTGTCGGCGCAGCTTATAAGGCGGAACCGCTTCTCGTCGACGCCGCACTCGTCCACCAGGTAGCGCATCACCGAGTACGCCCGCGCATATCCGAGGCCCCACAGGTCCTGGGACTCGTCGGTCGCACGTGCGGTGTGGCCGCGCACCTCGATGCGGTTGCGAAAGCCCTTTAAGTCGGGGGCGAGGTCGTTCTGGAGAATGCGCCTTCCGCGCACCGACAATTCCGCCGAGCCTGGCCGGAAAAGGTCTTCGCCGCCGATGATGATTTTCTGCCTGTTGTCCTCGATCATGGTCGCGACTTCGGGCCGCGTTCCGGGCGGACCCCGGCGGAGAATGTTCGCCTCCTCCTGGCTGGTGCGTTGCGGGGTCAGGAGCGGGCGTATCGGGCTTTGCTGCTGCGGCAGAACGCCCAGTTGTTTCATGAACGCCTGCATGGTGGCTTCGACTTTCGGCTTTTTCGGCTCCGACATCGTGAACAACAGGACGAAGAAGGTTAGCATGAGCGTCATCATGTCGGAAAAGGAGGTCAGGGCGGAAAATTCCGCCACCGATGGCCCGCCTCCGCCGCTGCTTTTCTTTTTCCGCGCCATGCCTGTCACCCGATTGGTTGCCGCTTATGACGCTTCCGCGCCCTTGCCGAATCCGCGCTTGGACGGCGGAAGGAAGATTTTCAGTTTCTGCTCCACGATCCGGGGGTTGTCGCCCGCCTGGATGGACATTACCCCCTTGAACATGATGGTCTTCAGTTCCATTTCCTCGCTGTTCTTGACGCCCAGCTTGTCGCACAGCGGTCCGATGAGAAGCGAGGCGATTAGCGATCCGTAGAAAGTGGTGATAAGCGCGACCGCCATGCCCTGGGTCAGGGCGTTGGGGTCCTCGACGCCGCCTTTCAACATCTGGATCAGGCCGATAACCGTTCCGAGCGCGCCCCAAGTCGGGCCCCCGCCGCGGAAAAGGTCCCAGACGCTTTTGCCGCTGGCGTGGCGGGCTTCGATGCTGTCCATTTCCGTTTCCATGATGTCCTGGATCAATTCCGGATCCGTGCCGTCTACGGCCAATTGGAGACCCTGCCGGAGGAACGGATCCTGGATTTGGTCCAGAACGTTTTCGAGCGCGAGAATGCCGTCGCGCCGCGCCACTTCGGAAAACTCGACCAACTTCCTGATCACCTCGATCGGGTCGTCCTTGTTGGCCATGAAGCCGAGCGGGAGCGTTTTCGGGAATGTTTTCAACGTATCGAGGGAGAGGGAGATCAAGAGGTTCGCCGCGCAGCCGCCGAACACGATGGCGATCGATGGGATGTCGTAAAACGTGCCGACCTGCCATTGCATGCCGAAACCGAACACGCACAGGGTTCCGACTACGAATCCGGCTATTGTCCCGATATCCATGCCTTCTCCCGGGGACGCGTGTTTCCCTCAATCAGTCCGCTGCGCCTGGTTTTCGCTCGGTCATCGGCGAGCTGCCTCCGCCTTCCGGAAGAAAACGGCTGCGCCGGGCGTATTCCAATGACTTGGCAACCACTTCGTCGGCGGTTTCGGCGACCAGTATCTTTTCTCCGTCACGCAGGGTGATGATGGTGTCCGGCACCTCTTCGACGAATTTGATAAGTTCCGCGTTGAGAATAAACCCTTTTCCGTTCCTGTGCGTCAAATGGATCATTCCGTCATCCGTTCTCCATCCAAAGGCCGTCCCGCCGCCCCTTGCCGACGGGAAGGCGGGACACTTAATCAATTTATCGGTCGGAACAGGAAAGAACTTTTCCCTTTTGCCCGGCGTGAAAACGGTGGCGGTGTCCAGCCCGCGTCCGCATCCCGTTTTGGCATGGTTTCCCGAATCGCCGGTTTTGACTGGGTGGGGAACGAAATAAAGACTTGCGTTCTAGAGGCGCATTAACGATAAATAGCTTGTTGCCGGATGTCGACTTTTACAGGAAATCGGGCCAACCGCCGCCCGATTTCCTCTAAATATTCAACCGCTTGCCTTTGCCGGATACCCTCTTTTCATGATTGCCGAATTTGACCGAAACCGGAATTTCCGATGCCGCGCGGCCTGGTTCGCGGCGGCGTTGTCGGCGGTGCTGTCTTTGATGCACGGGTGCGCGGATATGCCCGTCGTCGGGCCGCCGCCCGGTGAAGAACAGGCGATGGGCGACGCATCCATCGTCTTCGGTCCCTACCTGACCAGCGCGGACCGGAAGCAGCCTGTTTTGCGCTTTATTTCAAATCGCCGTTGCGTCGCCGGTCTCCAGGCGCTCGACTCCGGATCGCGGCGCGTCAACCGCCAGGGGTCGTTCAGCCTTTTCCACGCCCTGGCCATCCCCGACCTGGTTCCGTCCACGTTGCGCCGCTACCAGCTTTTGCTGGACGACAAGGACGGCGGCATTCACCCGATCAAGGGTCTGCCGGCCAACGGCCAGGGCGTGGCGGTCGGGTTCGCCGGCGGGCGGGCCGAGCCCTCGCGGCTGGCGGCCGTGGGACGCGGTTTGCGCTCCATGGGCCCGGATGCGGCGCTTTTTCTCACCTCGCCCTTCGGCGGCGAACGCCCGGAGCGCCCAGAGGACTGGGCCAACCTGTTCATGGGGCCGCTTGGCGCGACCACCGAATTCGGGCCGCTGTGGTTCGTTCCCGGGTCGGGGTTGCCGGAGCAGCTTTTCCCCGAGCACCAGGGCGAGGGCGGTTACTGGAAGCGCGATGTCGGGGCGTTGCGCATCATCGCTATCGACGCCAGGGCGTTTTCCTTCGAGCAATCCCGCATCAGGGCGATGGCCAGGCTGGAGCGCGACCTCGATCCGGCGCACCGGCAGCGGGCATGGACGGTGGTGGCGCTGCCGCGCCCGGTGTTCGACGCGCGCATCGCCGATGGCCGCATACTGGACGCGCTCGGCGACCGCCTTGAGGCGGGAGGAGTCGATCTGGTCGTTTGCGGCGGCGCGCCCTATTATCTCCGCACCCGTCCGTTCGAGACCGCCGGTTCCGGCCAGACCCGCTACGTGGCGCTCGCGGACACGCCTTCTGGGCCACCGCCCGGTATGCAGCCGCGCGAATATGTCGCCGCCATGTCCGGCAGTCCGCATATGGCGCGGTTGTGGGTCGACGAGGGATCGCTTGAATGGCAGGTCTTCGACCTCGAAGGGCGTCCCGTCGACCGTCTGACGCTCGAATACCGCCGCCGCCCGATCGAGCCCGGCCTCTCCAAGGCCGACGTTCTGATCGACGCCCAGGCCACGCTCAACCTCCAGAAGGAGATCATGCGCATCGTGCGCCAGGCGGCGAGGGCGGTTCCCTCCCCCGAGAGTCGGCAGATGCTCGCCCTGCAGTTCGCCAATCCCTCGACGCGCCGTTTTTCCGGGCAGATCGCATGGGATGTCGTTCCCGGCTCGGGGTGGAGCATCGAGCCCATGGTTATGCCGTTCGACCTTCAACCAGGCCAGGGAGCGGTCGCGAGATTCGGGGTGATGCCTGGCGATCCGCAAAACCCGCCCCGTGTCGCCGCCGCGGGCGCCGACGTCGGCACGACCGATGACATCCTCCTCCTCACCCGCGAGGTTGGGTACGACGTCCGCGTCGCGCCGACCCGGGTCCGGCTTGATGCGCGGGTCCGCGACAAGGACTATTGGGAACAACTGCCTTCGCTTGACGGCTTCGCCGGGGTCGCCGACGGCCAGACGGTCGCGAACCAGACCGAGGCCAGAATCATGGCCGACCGACGCGGCTTGATCGTTGCCCTGTCTATGCGGGCCGATCTCGCCTCGGCCGCGAATCCGGCCGCGTCGGATCCCGACCGTGACCGCGACGGCCCGGTTCTGTCCGACGAATCGGTGGAGGTGTGGCTGGATCCGGAAAGGCGGGGCAGGGATTATTACCGTTTCGCCGTCAATCCGCGCAACGTTGCGTACGACGAATCAAGCCGCGACGGCGTCGCATACAATCCCCAATGGCCGCACGCGGTCCGCTTCGGTCGCGTTTCGGACCGGGAGGTGTGGAATGCGGAAATGATCATTCCGTGGACCGCGCTGGATCTCGCCGGGCCGCCGGCTTCCGGGGCGGAATGGGGTATGCAGATTGTGCGCCGCGATTATTCCGCCCTGCGGGGGGTCGAGCGCCGGCGCGGCCGCGACAAACCCGCGCCGGTCGTCAGCCAATGGGTGGACACGCGCGGCGCGAACAACCGGCCGGGGCTTTACGGCGTGCTCCGCTTCGGGGACATGTCTTCGCTGGCGGTCGAGGAAACGCCGGCGGAGAGCGAGGGCGCCGCGCCCGGCGGGTTCGTTCGCGGCGGCAGCCTGCCCGCGCGCCCGGGCGGTGGCTTTGTGCCGCCTCCTTCCGCGCCCGAACCTCCGGCACCGGATTTGCAGTAGCGCATGATTGACAAGACCAGCCTTTAGGGGACTTTTGATGAAACTGAACGACCACCGGCTGAAGCCGGTTCTGGTCGGCTGAAGCCGGCTAAAGCCGCTGCGCATCGTCGGCCACGTTGAACCCGTCATCACGAGGCATGTCCTGATGCGCAATGTACTCTTTGATAACATCAGTTCGCCCTTTCCCCGGAGCAGTACTCCGCTGGGCGCAGCCACCTGGTTAGGGTCCGTCAACAAATTATCTTTACAAATACGGCTGGAGTTGATATGTTCTTCACATGGGCGTTCTGGCCGTAAATTCCATACTCTTTACCGACGCTTGGCCGCATCTCGGTGAGC
>JAISXA010000021.1 GCA_031270685.1 Planctomycetota bacterium | reverse complement strand
GTCGCCGCGGTCGCGCCTTTATCGGAATCCGGATCGTCAATAACCGGAGTTTTGCAAATTGGGCATTCAAACCGCCGAACGCCCAATTTGTAAAAATCACGATCCATGCGGCACAGGCGTTTTCGTTTTTTGCAAAATGGCGATTGGCGGTTGAATCGCCATTTTGCAAACTTCAGTCAATAATTCAAGCCAACGCGCATTCCCAGAAAAGTTCCGTTCTCCTTGATCGCTCCGCCGGCGCCCCTTCTCCCCCTGTGCCATTCGCGACCCCATTCTAGAATTATATACGCTCCCGCGGAAATATCGCAACGAAACGTCGCCGCAGCCTTGAAAAAATCGTCTTCCCGGCGGTTGCGGCCGCCCGAGTCGATGCGTTGCCATTCCGCCGTCAATCCCAGTCGTTTCCCCGGCAGAATCGCCCTCGCCGCCCCCAACTGGGCGATGTCCACGGCGTATCCGTTCGAAAAGTTGCTGTTCCAGCCATGCTGGTATTCGCCGAAAAACATCCAGGGATCCCGCCGCCAATCGAAGCCGACCGAAGCCGACCAGGAATTTTCGGTCGCCCGC
Organism: Planctomycetota bacterium; assembly: GCA_031270685.1. GTDB lineage: Bacteria > Planctomycetota > SZUA-567 > SZUA-567 > SZUA-567 > JAIRTL01. The sequence continues at coordinate 2,171 of JAISXA010000021.1, read as the reverse complement.
GCGCCATCCGCGAGGTCTAGCCGCCTGGACGCGTCGCCCATGCTTGATGAATGCGCAACCATCGCCGACGCCTGCAACGTCAGATCCTCCAGCGGCCGCCACCATAACCGCGCCGAGAATCCGTGATCGGCGCCGTTATCCCGCTTGCCTTCAAGGCGCCGGGCGTAGTCGACGCCGTTGGTCTGAAATACCGCCGCCTCCACCCGCCAGCGGTCTTCCCACTGATACGCCGCGCCCGCCATTACCGCCCGATCGATCGGTCCGGGACGCATGGGCGGCAGCCTCTTTCTCGACGCCGGATCGTTGGGGTCGGGGACGACTTCATCGCCCGTCGGATCGATGATGAAAATCCTTCCCTCCGGCGAGTCCTCGCGATGCGCATGGTGATGATAACTCTGCAGCATCCCGAGCGCCACGTCCTGTCCGTAGGGGACGCCTCCTTTGCCCGCGAAAACTTCGACGCCGGCGCCGGCGACCGAGTGCAGGACCAGCATCGCCTCCTCGAAGATACTGGACTTCTCCCCGTCCGGCTCCGATTTGTCGCCCAGGTCGAGCTTGAAAAACACCGAGACGGCGGGATGAACATCGGCCCGCACCCGGAGGTTGGTCCGCCGGAGGGCGAAGGCGGCCCGCGATCCGGAGTCCGGGGCGCGACGGTAGGCATAATCGACGTGTATTTCCCCGCCGACGGTCACGACGGCGTTTTTTCGTATCGAGAGCAGTCCGGACGCGACTTCCGCCGCCGCCGCCCCCCATGTCGCCATGAGTGCCGCCGCCAGAAGGCCCCCCGGCAATCCGCCGAACCTTCTCCCCATGCTTTTCCGCCCCCGAGAACGGCATCACGTTTGCGCCGGCCGCCCCCCAGCGCTCCGCAAAATCAAAATCCTCGATTCGGACTTTGCGGGGAGCGATCCCGGTTCACCCGGTTGACGTCTCCGGGGTGGTTAATTACCTTTCGGCATCTGAGATCGCTTCCGGAGCAAACGTACTTCGGCACTCGCAACGTCAGCCTTTTCGGACCACCGGGACCGACAATCGCGTTGGTCAACTTTATTCGGAAACTATACTACCGATCCGGGCATTCCGATGCAAGTGGACTTTTTGAAACTCGGCCTGCCGACCGACCTTTCGCCGCTGCGCTCCGACTGGAAGGAACACGTCTACGGCGTCATGACCAAACCTGTGAATGAGTGGATTTTTGCGAAGTGGCGATTAAACCGCCAATCGCCACTTCGCAAAAGTTGGAAACGCCTGTGCCGCAAGGGTTGTGATTTTTACCAATTGGGCATTCGGCGGCTTGAATGCCCAATTCGCAAAACTTCAGACGGATCTTCCGCCGCCGTCCCGGGCGCGCCGCTCGAGGAACGACGCCAAAATCTCCCGGGCCGCGTTTTCATCGATCAACGCCTTGCGCCGCCGGCGGTCGAGGCCGGCCGCCTGGAGTTTGCGCTCTGCGGCGCTGGTGGTCAGGCGCTCGTCCCACAGTTCGACCGCCCAGCCGGCATCGCGCAGCCTTTCCGCGAAGAGGGCGGCCTCCCGAGCCTTCGGGCCGGGACGGCCGTTCATATTGACGGGATGCCCGACCACCACCAGACCCGCCCTTTCCGTTCCGGCCTTTCCGGCAACGGCAAGGAGCGCGGCGTCAAGGGATCGCACCCGCGCGGAGCCGGACGTCACCGCCAGGAGCTCTTTTTCATCGGAGACCGCGAATCCGACCCGGCGTTCGCCGAGATCGACCCCCAGGATGATCACTCCCCCGCTTCCCCCCGCGTCGCCAAGTAGGCTTCCTGTATCTTCTCCCAGTTGCTTTTGACCAGTTCCACTTCGACCGCGGACGGCTTCACCGCGGACGGAAAGGAATCGAGCTGTTCGCCGAGATCGAGGCCGATGATCTCCATGGTCGCCAGCGATATCTTCGGCATGATAACGCTGAAGCGGATGGGGCTGACCTCGCTGTCGGCCAGGATTTTCTCGAAAGCGGCGATGTCGAAGTCGGCCTCGGTCATGTCCTGCATTTCCAGGATCGTGGCAGGGTCATTTAATTCTCTTGATGACAGCCTCTATGGCGGCGTCACGGTGCTCGGCAAAAAACTCGATGGCGGCGACGAGCGGGAGCATGCCGCTTTTCCGCAATAGTCGCACTACGGCATTGCGCAACGCCGCCAGCCCTT
>JAISXA010000283.1 GCA_031270685.1 Planctomycetota bacterium | reverse complement strand
GATTTTTTCATCCACAGCGCCAATATCATTGATCGCGAGCAGCGTCAGGCGTTCCTTGTCGATTTCCTTGGCCGCCCCGGCGATCGCTTCGGAATAATACTCCTCCAATGGCGACATGTTTCCGGTCATTTCGCCTTTCTTTCGTAACGCTTTCGCGAGTCTCGGCGAGTATGGGGATTTCGAATCGCCCTGGGAATTGTTTATGAATGCAATGAGTTGGTCGCACAACGCGATTTTATCGGATGGGTCGCCGGCGAGATCGATTTTGGCGTCGTACGCCTCGACAGCCGCCGAGGCGTTTGAAGTTCCATAGGAAGCGATTATTTGATCATAAATTCGTGCACGTTCGACGTTATCCGCTAGGAGCGCGGCTTTTTTCATCATGTATTTCGGGAAAACATGGCGCGGTTCATCCAGGAAAGGGAACGCCAAGCCCCGGTCAAGCGGAGGACCCTTTCCGGAAGAAGTATCCAAGATTGCGTCATACAACCCGATCTTCGCCGATACATCATCGACCAACTCCGCCTTCCTTCCAGAGGCTTCAACATAGGCGCCCCAGAAAAATCCGTTTCCGGTTTGCTCGTATTTCGCGATTACTTCATCATATAGCGCGATGGCGGAGTTCCTGTCGATGGTGACGCCTGCCCGATTCAAAAGCGCCTTCAGGGCATTGCGATGAAAAGAGCCGGATCCCCTCGATCCCAATTGCCGCGCCAGTTCAGCGTAAAGTTCGGCCATTTTTGACAGGTCATCGGTGAGCGCCAACTTCCGCTCAAGGGCGCTGGTTACAAGGAATTGAGCCTGATAGTCTTCGCTAAACCGGTATCGCGTCAGCAATTCGTCGAGGATGGTTTCGACCATTTCGGGCGAATCGGCGATCTTGTCCCCGCTATCGGTCATCAAATCGGCTTTGGCGAGCAAGGCTTTGGCCATGCCGCGCCGAATGCTGTTTGCCGGCCAGTCGTCAAGTCCGCTAACAGCAATCGAGATCGGCCACCCGCCTATTTCCCCATCTCCACGCAGTACGGGAGTTTCGGAGAGCGGGCGTTGAAGTTCCCGATGCTTTTCGAAACGCGCCAATAGTTCATCATAAAGATGGATTTTTTCCGTCTTGTCGTCATGCATGGCTATGATGTGTTCGTACGCTTCTGCAACTTCAAATTCCCCGTCGCCGAACGCCCCTATGCCATCGGCAATGATCGCCTTGTAAATCCGAAGCTCCTCGTCCGCGTCGACGCCTAAGCGCAACTTGCTTTTCCGCGCTTTGACGACTTCGCGGCGGGCGAAAATATCCTCACTGTTCCGAAACCTGCTGATTATCTCATCATAGACCGTCAGCTTCGCGTCTTGGTCAGGCAACGCGTGTGCCTTTTCCCCAAGTACGAAAGCGACTTTATGATCATCGACGGCGTGGGCGATTCGCGCGTCATAATAGTGTTCCAGCGTCACGTTCTCGCCGGCGAGCCTGCCGCGCTGCAAGAAGATTTCCCGCAAACTATCCCCCCAGTCCATTCTGTTGATCCAGTAACAATCGATGATCTGATCATAAGCGCGCAGCATCTCCATCTTGTCGTTAGCGAGGTTGGCCTTGGCCAAAAGCGCATGGGCCGCATCCAGGCGAAGTTCCGGATCGGAATCGCCCAGGCTTCTGGCGATCAATATATCGAAAATCCCGATTCGTTCCGCGTTGTCGGCGGCAAGTCTGGCTTTGCCAAAATAGGCCGAATTCACGATCTTTTGCAGGCGATTGTCGGAACTGTCCGCAAAGGCGGAAATTATCCGGTCGAATATCGCCGTTTTATCTTCTCTTCCCGGTCCCCGGCGGCGAGTTTTCGCGAAAAGGGCGCTGGCCACAGGGAGCGGCCCGGGATTCAGGGCGATAATGTCGTCGTAATAGCGATCCTTGAGTCCCGGGTCGTCAGTAAAGGCAATCTTGGCATCAAGCACTTGTTCAAGACGGCGTTGAAGATCCCCGGAAAAATCTGCCGCCCTGCGCAGACCCTCGTCAAGCGCCGCATCATAGCCCCTGATGATTTCCGCCCTGTCGTCCAATAATCCGACTCTGGCGAGAGCTGCGGCGATAACTGATTGCGAGAAAGCCTCAAGATCCACGGACCCGGCCATAGCGAGCGCGCGATCCAACAACGCGAGCCGGGCGACACTGTCGCCGGGGAGCAGGGCCTTGGCTACCAACGCCGTGAGCACTTCGCGCCGCACCGAAGGATCATGGCTGTCGCCATATTCGGCAAGTATCTGATCATAAAGTTGCCGTTTGGCGGAATTGCTCTCCATTAAGCTGGATTTGACGATTGCCAGGCGAGGGATTTGGTTCTCGTAGGCGCTGTCTTCCAGAAGGGCGATCAGGCCATCGATTTTCGCGACCCCGTTCAAGTCTCTCGCCAAAACCGCCGCCAACAACGCGGCAACGGTCATTCCATAGCTCCGCATCCATTTTGTCGGGTTCATGCCTGAACGCCGCCCTCCGCCCGGCGCGGGAGACGATCACGGTTCTCGCGCGCGGCGAGCAGGCGCTCGAGAGCCTGGATCAGCGTGCGCGACGGGCAGGCGAGGTTGAGGCGTTCAAAACCGGCGCCGCCGGTCCCGAAGGCATAGCCCTCGCCGAAGAAGAGCAGCGCCTGCCGCTCCATGAAGGCTTCCAGCTCCTTCCCGCCCATGTTCCAGGCGCGGAAATCCAGCCACAGCAAATAGGTTCCTTCGAGGGGGGTGATTTTCACCTCGGGGAAGCGTTGCGCGAAGAAATTCCGGACCAGGCGCTCGTTGCCGGCGACATGCCCGAGCAGCGCTTCGAGCCACGCTTCACCGCGCGTATAGGCGATGCGCGTCGCGTGGTAGGCGAGCGCGCCGAGCGAACGCAGCCCGGCCTCCCGCTTGACCGCGACGAACCGTTCCCTGAGCCGCGCATCGGGGATGACGATGTTGGAAGCCTGCAGGCCAGCGAGGTTGAAGGTCTTGCTGGGAGCGGTGCAGACGACGCAGTTGCCCGCGAAGTCCGGATCGAGGGTCGGAAACACGACGTGTCCGCGCCCCGGCATGACGATGTCGAAATGGATCTCGTCCGATACGACGAGCACCGCGTTTTCGCGGGCGATCCGGCCGAATGCGCGGAGTTCCTCCGCGCTCCACACCCGCGACACCGGATTGTGCGGACTGCACAGCAAGACCAGCTTGACGTCCTTTTCCGCGGTTTTCCGCCTGAACAGGTCTAAATCCATCCGGTAGGTTCCGCCTTCCCCGATCAGCGGAACCTCGACGACGCGCCTGCCGAGCGTTTGCACCGCCGAAAAAAACGGGCGGTAGACCGGTGGCATGAGCGCGACCCCGTCGCCGGGTTCGGTGTAGGCGCCGACGGCGGCGAAAAGCGCGGGCACCACGCCTTGGTAAACGACGTTCCAGTCGGGATCGATCTCCCAGCCGTGCCGGCGCCGCAGCCAGCCCGCGACGGCTTCGTCGTATTCCCTGGAGGAATCGGCGTAGCCGAGAACGTCGGAGTCGACGAATTCCCTCAGACCATCCACGATCTCCGGCGCGGTCCGCAATTCCATGTCCGCAACCGAAAAGGGGACGATGCCGGGCGGGACGTCGGGATTTCTCCGCCGCATGTCCGCGAACTTCGCCGCCCCGGAATGCGACCTGCCGGGAAGGGTGTCGAAATCGTAGCCTGGTTGCGTCATGGCCGTTCCGATCCCTTCCGGTCGACTTTTATGGAAAATCGGGCCCACCGCCGCCCGATTTCAAAAACTTCGAATTCAGCGTTCGGGCTTAAAATCCCTCGCGACGCGGCGGTCGAGTTCCCGTCTCGTAGTTTGTATCGCCAAATCCACCTCGCGGCCCCGGTTTTTATGCCGGCGCTCCAGATCGGGGTCGATGATCTCCTCTCTGCGCGTCGGGAAGCCGGCGCTCATTCCGGAATTCAGCCGCTCCCACTCCCGCGCCTTGGCCATCACCGGCTCGAGACGGCGGAGCGCCTGCGTCTCCCCGTATTTGGCGGCCTCGACGTACAGTTCGAGCGCGCGGCGGCTGTCCCTGGTCACCCCGGGCGGGGCGTTGGCGTACAGGTCGCCGAGCTGGACCATGGCCGTCACCGATCCCCGGCGGACGGCGCGGTCGAAGTGCTCGATCGCGCGCGTCATATCGGGACCAAGGGCGCCGACGGCGTACAGCCGCCCCAGGGAGGCGTCGCCATCCGGATTTCCGAGATCGGCGGCCATGGCGAAGAATTCGAGGGCGATGCGGGGATCGCCGTTGGCGAGCACGCCCATTTCGCTCAGCGCGCCGATGGCGAGGGCCACGTCGGCCTTGCTTTCCCGGTCGGGTTGCTCGGAAACGAATTCCCGCGCGTTCCGCAGCGTTATGCGGAAAAAGCGTTCGCGCAACGCGTCCATGCTCCCGGGCGCGCCGCCTTGTTCGCCGGCCGAAGCGGCGCCGGCGGCGAGGAGGAGGAGCGCGGCCAGCGTCAGCATTCCGTGCGTTCGACGAAGCATTGGCGTTATCTCCAAGTTGAATCTTTGGAGGAAGTCAAACGACGGTTTGTTTGATTTCCTTCAAAAGTCCACTCCAAGACCGGCATGATTGCCCGCGATTCGGCAAGGAAATTTCGCGTCCCCGTTTTCCGTCTCACAGCACGAAGACGATCTTTCCCGCGGCCAGCTTCTTTTCCGCCAGGCGGTTGAAGATGTCGACGCCCTCGGAAAGCGGCGGGCGATGGCTTATTAGCGGCTTGACCTCCAGTTCGCGGTCCATGTACGCCAAAGCCGCCGCCCAATCGTCGGAGCCGCGCGGCGTCCACTTGGAGTTCCAGGAACCGTGAATCCTGAGTTCGCGGCGCAGGATCGACGAGAAATCCTTTTCTCCGATGTTGAAGGTTCCGGCGATGTTGCCGAGAAACACCACCTCGCCGAAGGCGGCGGCGGTCATCACCGCCTGGAGGAAAGTGGAGGGCAACCCCACCGCCTCGACCACCTTGTCCGCGCCCGCCCCGCCGGTCGCCTCCCTGATCGCCGCGACCGGATCCTGGCCGCGGCTGTCGACCGTCTCCAGGCCCATGGCGGCGGCGATCGCCAGCTTGCCCGGATCGACGTCGACGGCGAACACCCGCCGGCAGCCGTTGATGCGGAGCCATTGCGCCACCATGTTGCCGATCGGCCCCGCGCCGTAGACGGCGGCGGTCGCGCCGGGCTTGATGGTCAGCCGCCGGACTCCGTGCAGGGCGACGGCGGCCGGTTCGGCCATGGCGGCGTGGACGAGATCCACGTGATCGGGAACGCGAAGCAGGTTTTTCTCCGGGACGTACAGGTATTCGGAGAACGCGCCGTCGCGGCGCGAGCCGTAATAGTCGTAGTCGCGACACAGGGCGTAATCGCCGGTCTGGCAAGGCGGGCACTTGCCGCACCATAGAAGCGGGAACACGGAAACGCGGTCGCCTTTCCCGAACGCCGCGCCGCCGGCGGGATCGTCGACGACGCCGGAGAACTCGTGGCCCATAACGAGGGGATGGCGGTAGGCGCCGTTGCCGAAGCCGCGATGCAGGTCCGAACCGCAGATGCCGGCCGCCTTGACGGCGACGCCCAGCCACGAGGGGTCGTCCCGCTTCGGGGGCGGAACATCCTTGTAGACGAGTTTCGCGTTCTCTTCCAGAACCAGCGCTTTCATTCCCTCTCCTGACGCTCCGCACGGTCCAAATTTCCTTGCGAACGGTTGAGCAGCAGTTGGAACGCGATGCCGAGGGCGAACATGCCGACCGCCAACCACTGCCCGAGCCGCAAGCCGGGAAACGCGCCGAACCCGTAGCGGAGCGGGGTATCGGCGCGCCAGAATTCGATCGCGAACCGGCCGATCGAATAGAGGAACACGAACCACAGCATGACCTGGCCGTCCCGGCGGCGGAAGCGCTTTTCCATCCACACCAGGAGCAGGGCGATGAGGAACAGGCCGATCGCCGAGACGATCTGCGTGGGATACAGGGGCAGCGGCGGCGGCGTGCCCGGAGGATATCCGAGCGTTGCGAGCAGGTCGGCCCAGTATTCGGACCATTGCTCCGCCAGCCGGAACTGGTAAGCCATGGGTTCGATGTTTTCCGGGAAGGTCATTCCGAGGGAAAAGGAGGCGGGAGCCGTCTCGCCCCAACAACAGCCGTTCATCAGACAGCCGATGCGGCCGAACCCGACGCCGACCGCGATGCCCGGGGCATAGGCGTCGAACATCCTGCCGATGGAGATCTTTCTCGCCTTGAGGTAGATCCACACCGAGAGGATCGCCAGCGCCAACCCGCCCTGGAAGGTCAGCCCCCCCCGCCAGACCGCGATCCATTCCCAAAAGCCGCCCTGTCCCTCTTCCGGCGAATAGTCGACCAAAAGATAACAGAGGCGCGCGCCGACCACGCCGAAGAAGATGGAAAGCAGACCGACGTCAAGGACCGAGTCGCGGGTCAAGCCCATCCGCTTGCCGCGAACGCAGGCGATGCCCAGACCGGCGACGAACCCGAGCATGAGAAACAGTCCATACCCGAAGACGGGAATCCCGTTGCCGACGGGAATGACGAAAAGTATCCTGTGCATGGTCTCAGTCCTTGGGTTGGTTGGCGTCGCCGAGGATGACGATTTTGGGCTTGAAAGCGGCGCATTCCGAGGAATCGACGGAGGTCCAGGCCATGATGATGACCTTGTCGCCGGGTTTGCCGAGATGCGCCGCCGCGCCGTTAAGCTGGATCCGCCCCTCCTCCCCTCGGATCACGTAGGTCTCGAAGCGGCGGCCGTTGTTGACGTTGGCGACCAGAACCTTTTCGTATTCAAAGAGCCCCGCCAGCTCGATAAGGTACGGAGGGATGGAGATGCTCCCCTCATAGTGGAGGCTGGAATCGGTCACCGTCGCGCGGTGAAGTTTGCTTTTCAGAAGCGTAACCCGCATTTTCGCGTCCGTTCATGAACTTGTGGACCGGTGGCGGAACTCAAACCCGTCGCCGTTTGAGCTCCGTGGACTTTTGAAGGAAATCAATCGAACCTCCGATTGATTTCCTTCAAAGTTTCAGGACGTTCGTCTCGGCGCCGCTTTTTTTGTAACGTCGCCGGTTCGGGTCGAGTTGACGAAAAACAACCCATTGAAACGAAAACGGTTGAATCTTTAAAGGAAATCGGGCGGCGGTTGGCCCGATTTCCTTTAACAGTCGACTCAATCTCCCTCCTTGAAGTTCCGAAAGGCCGACTTTCAGCGAAATCACGCCGCCTCTACTTTTCGCCGCCGAACAGCAGGTTCCCCATGTCGTAGAGGCCGGGTTTTTGCGCGACGATCCATTTGGCCGCGCGGAGCGCGCCCGCCGCGAAAACGTCGCGGGATTCGGCGCTGTGGGTGATCGCGAAGCACTCGTGTTCGCCGCAGAAGTAGATGGTGTGTTTGCCGGCGACGGATCCCATGCGCAGCGCGTGCATCCCGATCTCCCGCCCGCCGCGCCCGCCCGTCCGCCCGGAACGGCCATGGACCAGGTCCCGGTCCGGGTCGCGGTCCAGTTCCCGCGCCACCGCCCGGGCGAGGCCAAGGGCGGTGCCGGACGGCGCGTCCGCCTTTCGGTTGTGGTGCGCCTCGACGATCTCGATGTCGTATTCGTCCCCGAACGTCTTCGCCGCCTCGGCGGCGAGGCGGAACATAAGATTGACGCCGAGGGAGAAATTGGGCGCGAATAGGACGGGGATGTTTTCGGCCGCCCTGGCCAGGGCGTCGACCTGCCCCGTCTGGAGGCCGGTCGTGCCGACGACCATGCTTACGCCGAACTCCGCCGCGCGCCGCGCGTTTTCCGCCGCGTTGTCCGGCGAGGAAAAGTCGACCACCACGTCCGCGCCGGGAGCGAGCGCGCCGGACCAGGCGACGTCCCGCGCGCGGCCGGCGATCACCGCGCTCCGGTTGATCTTTTCGCCCAGTTCCGGAAAACCGCTCCACTCGATGGCCTGGACCAGATCGAAAGCTTCGTCCTGGTCGGAAAGCGCCAACAGGCGGCGTCCCATCCGTCCGGAAGCTCCCGATATCGCCAGTTTGATCGTCACTTCGGCGTCTCCTTTTTCGCCCGCAATTCGTCGGTGTCGAGGAAGATCGTCACCGGCCCGGCGTTGACCAGGGCGACGTCCATATGCGCGCCGAACACCCCTTTTCCGACCGGAAGCCCCAGCGCTTCCAATTCCTTGCAAAACAGTTGGTACAGCGGCTCCGCCTGTTCCGGCCGCGCGGCGGCGACGAAGGACGGGCGGTTTCCCCGGCTCGCGTCGGCGTAGAGCGTGAACTGGCTCACCACCAGAACCCCGCCGCCGACCCGCCCGAGATCGAGATTCATCTTGCCGGCTTCGTCCTCGAACACCCGCAGCCTGGCGATCTTCGCGGCAAGACGCTTCGCCTCCTCCGGCCCATCCGCCGGCGTCACCCCGAGAAGCACGAGAAATCCCTTCCCGACTTCCCCGGCGATCCCGCCGTCCACGACAACCTTCGCCGAAGACACTCGCTGCACCACCGCCCGCATGGCGATCTCCGGCGCTCAAATGCCCAATGAATTATGGATGGCGAAGCCCCCCGCAATCCCGCGCCGCGCCAGGCTCGGCGAACGCCGCTTCACAGTCCGAACAGCGTCTCCAGCATCCGCGCGCCGCATTCGGTCCTGAAGATTTTGTCCCGGATGCCGCGAATTTGTTCCGTTTCCATATCGCCCTCGTCGCAATTCACCAGGAAATCGGCTTCCACGAGAATCCGGTGATCGAGCCCGTCGATGGCGGAATACTCGTGATGATGGGCGATCAGCCATTTGACGCGTTCGATCCGCCCTCGCGGGCAATCGTATTTCGCCAGAATTCCTTCGGCGACCGGCGGTCCCTCCAGCTGCTGGTAGGCGCCGTCCGACGACCCGCGCTTTTCGAGGCTCGGCTTGATGCCGATGTCGTGAAGAAAGCACGCGACGCGAAGCCAATGCCGCTCCTCGTCGCCCATCCCTTCCGCCAGGCCGATCAACTCGGCGTAGGAATCCACCTTCAACAGGTGGTTCGCGCGGCGGCGGTCCGGATCGTAGTCGAGAACGGCGGCGAACAGTTCGCGCAGGTCCGGGGACATGGTCAATCCTCGTAAGGGGCTTCGCGGTCCGGCTCGAGCGGTTCCGCGTCCGGATTTTTCACGTCGCGCCAGGCGACGTTGATGAGCAGATCCCCGCCGTCGACGCCGTATCCGGGATAGGCGCGCGTCTCCAGATGCGCGAAGCCGGCCACCCGGGTGACGTCCTTCCAGTGGCGCCAGGTCCAGTAGGCGGGGCGGCGGAGCGTCGTCGATTCCAGCCGCGCCTCCCCGTTTTCCTCGCTGACGTAGAGCATGCGGTCGTCGATGTAATCCGCGAACTTGCTGCGCAATTTCACCAGGGTGCAGGTGACCTTGCCCTCCCTGACGAACCACTCCACCCGCTCCGGCGGCTCCGAGGCCCAATCCTTCTCGACCCGGTCGCGGGGACCGCTTTCCGGCTCGCCTTCGGTCGCGCCGACGAACATGAGAAAGCCTCCCGGGTTCAGCGCGTGATACAGGCCCACCAGCGCGACCCCGAGATGGTCCCAGGAAGGTTCGAGGTTGAGGCCGGTGACCAGGATTCCGTCGAAATGGTGGGGCATGTTCTTGGGCAGTTCGTTCCAGGCGGAGCGGAAAAAGCTGACCGCCGCGTTTTCGTCCTTCGCCAGCTCCCGGGCGTGATTGACGGCCACGCCGGAGATGTCGGAGCCGACGACGTTCATTCCCTTCTCGGCGAGGGACACCGCCCGCCGGCCCAGGCCGCAGGACGCGTCCAGCGCGACTTTCGCGTCGACCATGCGGGCGAGATCGGCGAAGGCGCGCGTCGGGCCGCCGCCCTGGCCATGGATGGCGGCGCGGAAGCCGTTGCGCCAACGCCCGCGCCGAAACCACTCCCAGCGGTGGATCAGGTCCCAATCGGTAGTCGCGAACTGGCTGCTCATGGTCGATGTCCTTCCTGCGAAGCCTTCAGGGGTGCGCCGCCGGCCGGTCGAGGCCGAGCGTCTCGGGGTAGCCAAACATGAGATTGAGGTTCTGGGCGGCCGATCCGGCCTGCCCCTTGAGCAGATTGTCGATATGGCTGATGGCGCGGAAGGTCCCCGTCCGCTCGTCCGCCGCCACGGTGACGATGCAGCGGTTGGATTCGCGGACGTCGCCGGTGGCGACCGGCGCGTCGGCGTCCTTCACCAGGACGAACGGGGAATCGCGATAGAAGTCGCGGTAGGCCGCGAGCGACTTTCGCTGGTCCGCGCCCGACGCCAGGCGGCCGTACAGGCAGCTCAGTATCCCCCTGCACATCGGGACCGCCTGCGGAGTGAAGGCGACGGCGATCTCCCCGCCGGCAAGGATCGACAGCTCGCGCTCCACCTCCATTACATGCTGATGGCCGGAAAGCCGGTAGGCGTTCATGCTGTCGTAGCGCTCGGGATAATGGTGCGCGGGGAACGGCTTCTTGCCGGCGCCGGAAACGCCGGACTTGCAGTCGCAAACGATGCCGGCCGTTTCCACCAGCCCCGCCTTCAGCGCCGGCGCGAGTCCGAGAATGCAGGAGACGGCGAAGCAGCCGGGATTGCCGACCAGATCGGCGCCGGCGATTTCGTCGCGATGCAGTTCCGCAAGGCCGTACACCGAACGCGGCAGCAGTTCCGGGGCCAGGTGTCGCGGGTCCCTGCCGAGACGCCGGGCGTATTCGGCGTACAGGGTCGCGGAAGCGAAGCGGAAATCGCCGGAAAAATCGAGGAATTTCCGCCCCGCCCCGAGTTCCCGGGGCGCGTTGGCCATGCCGACGCCGTCCGGCGTGGAGGCGACGACGACGTCGGCGGGGGCGTCGATGAACTCCGGCGAATCGGGAGCGAGCAGCGGCAGGTCGCAAAAACCCTCGAGATAGGGCCAAACCGAGGACAGCGGCTTGCCGACGTCCCGGACGGCGGCCACGGCGGCGATGCGGAACTCCGGATGGCGCAGCAGAAGCTCCACCATGCCGAGCCCGCCGTAGCCGGTGGCGCCGATTATCTTGACGTCGGGCATGGCCGTTTCCCCCCGGGGAGGCGTTCGCCGGAACCCATCCCCTCCATCCAGTCAACGCGCGGCGCATCGCCCCATAAATCCTCCAAACGGTAAAATTCGCGCGCCGCGCGGTCGAAGACATGCGCCACAATGTCGCCGAAATCGATGAGCGTCCAGCCGGTCCCGTGGTCCGGCCGGTTCAGCCGCCCGCCGCCGGCTTGCGCCAGCGCCTTTTCCGCCGCCCTGGCCACGCCCCGCGCCCGCGCCCCGCTCGCGGCCGAGGCGACGACGAAGAAATCCGCATAATCGACAAGCGTGCGCAGGTCGAGAACAACGATGTCCTCGGCGCGCTGCTCGTACATGGCGCGGGCGGCGAGAACGGCCAGCTTCCGGTTCCCCGCTTCGACTTCGGTTATGGCGCTCTTCCCCGTTCCCGGACCCATGGACGCGATGATTCCTTTCGCCAAAGACATTTTAAGCGCCAAAGCGGACAGCGCAACGCGGAAATGCCCGAGCCCCGGCCAATGCGGTTCGAGGCGGAATGTTCCGCCCCGATCCCGGGGAAGTCCGGAGGTCGACTTCCAAAATCCGCCGGAGCGGACGCCTTTTCCCGCAAGCCCTTCCCCAAGCGGGGCGTTTCGGCCGGAAGCGGCGTCACTCGGCCGCGATGGCGGCGGCGAGGCGGGCGAGCGTTTTTTCGCGTCCGAGAAGTTCGAGCGTTTCCCATATGCCCCGGCTGATTGCGCCGCCGGTGACGGCGACGCGGAGCGGTTGCGCCACATCGCCGATCTTGACGCCGTTCGCCCCGCCGTAGGCGAGGGCGGCCCGCTCAATGGCCGGAGCGGTCCATTCCGCGAGCGGCGCCAGCGCCGACAGGAGGCCGCGCAAGGCGGCGAAGCCGGCGCCGCCCTTCTTGCGCAGTTCCTTTTCCACCGCCTTCTGGTCGAGCGGGACGGCGTCGACGAAGAAGAAACGGGTGTTGTCGATGAAATCGCGGATCGTTTTCAGGCGTTCCCGTTCCAGGCCGACGAGGCGTTCCAGCCAGGCGGGATCGACGGCGCCGGACGAAACGCCGGCGCGGGACAACTCCGCGCGCACCAGGGGGACGAGTTCGCCCGCCGGCATGCGCATCAGATATTGCCCGTTCATCCAATTGAGCTTTTCCAGGTTCAACCGCGCCGGGGAAGCGGAGACCCTGGACAGGTCGAAGTGGGAAGCCATTTCCCGGCGGGACATGATCTCCACCCCGTCCTCGCGGCCCCAGCCGCACAGGGCGAGGAAGTTGAACAGGCATTCGGGGAGATAACCCTTGTCGCGGAAGTCGCCGACGTAGGCGTCGCCGTCGCGCTTCGAGTAGGGTTTGCCCTTGGCGTTGACGATCATGGGAAAATGCCCGTACCGGGGAGGCGTTTCGCCCAGCGCGCGGAAAATGAACTGGTGGCGGTAAGTGTTTTCGACATGGTCGTTGCCGCGCAGGATATGGGTCACGCCCTGGTCCGCGTCGTCGACGACGTTGGCGAGATGGAACACCGGCGTTCCGTCGGAGCGGGCGATCACCAGGTCGCGGATGGAGTCGAGCGGCTTTTCGAGCCTGCCGAGGACGAGGTCGTCGAAGAAAACGTAGCGGCGGCGGAAACGCAGGCGCGCCGGTTTTTTGCCCGCCGGAAGATCGGGGCCGTCGACGAGCGAGCCGTCGTCCAATTCAACCTTCAGGCCGGGCATGGCGTCGCGGCTGATCGGATTGTGATGTTCGCGGCCGTCGGAGCCGGCGGTGACGTAGTCGACGCCGCGCGGCGTCAAGCGCAATTCGCCTTTCGCGACGTCGATGGAAACCTCCTCGCGGGGCGCGGTGACGAAGGACGGGTCGAGCAGGCCGCCGTCGAGATGGAGAACGACCGGGCCGTCCCCTTCGCGGCCGGCGAAGCCGTCGGCGATCATTTTCTCGATAACCGCCCGGTGCCGTCCGATCCGCTTCGATTGGTACAGTGGCTCCTCGTCGTAGTCGAGGCCGAGCCAGGCCATCGCCTCGAGGAGCGCGCCGATCGCCTCCGGCGTGGAACGTTCGCGGTCGGTGTCCTCGACGCGGAGCAGGAACCGCCCGCCGTTATGGCGGGCGAACAGCCAGTTGAAGATGGCGGCGCGGATATTGCCGATGTGAACGTTGCCGGTGGGGCTGGGCGCGAAACGCACGCGGGGGTTGGGCATGTGGGGGATCCGTTCCTGTTCGTTCCCGTGGGCCATTGAAGGGCGACTTTCAATTATATGCGATCGCGCGCGGACGGCAAGCGCGATCCAGCGGATGAAACGGCGGCCGCAACCTGGTTGCGGCCGCCGCCGGAACTGTGCATCGCCGGTGGTTACGCCGTTTTCGTCGCCTTGCGGTTGAGGCAGTCGCTGATGGCCGAATCAAGCTCCTCGGCGCGGATCGGCTTGTCGATGAATACGTCCGCCTTGATCCAGTTGCGGTCCTCGGGCGTGGACAGGTTGAAATACAGCCCGGTGTGCCAGGTGACGGACGATACGATGACGACCGGGACGTCGGGGTAGCGCTTCTTCACCTCCCATGCCAGGCAGAAGCCGCCGTCCTGGCGATCGAGCACGACCTCGGTGACCACGATGTCCGGGCGCGTCGAGGCGATGATGCGCTCCGCCTCGGCCTGGGTGCGGGCGCACAGCACCCGGTAGCCCTGCGAAAGGAAGCGCTGTCGCGTCTGCTCGACGAAGAGCGGTTCCTTGTCAACCAACAGAATGGTGCGAGCCATTAAGGTGTCTCCTTTCTTCCGGCCCGGGCCGATTACCGCGCCACCGGACGGGCGTGATAGTGGGTATGCAAGAGTTCGTGGCTCATCGGCCCCAGGGGCGATCCGAGGAAATCGTCGTACAGCTGCCTGATCTCCTGGTTGCGATGGCTCATGCGGTGATTGGCGGTTTCCGACCGGTCGATGTCGTAAAGCTTGTCGAGCCTGACCTTGATGTCGGACTTGCTTGGCGACAGCGGCTGGCCGCCGCCGCCGACGCAGCCGCCGGGGCAGCTCATGACCTCGATGAAATGCAGGTCGGAGCGGCCGTTCTTGATCTGTTCGAGGATCTTCCTGGCGTTGGAGAGCGAGTTGACCACCGCGACCCCGACGTCGATGCCGGCGACGTTGATGCGGTATTCCTTGCTGCCGGCCTGGCCGCGAATCTCCTTGAAATCGAGGCTCTCCGCGTCCCCGCCGGTGATCAGGTTGTAGGCGGTGCGCAGCGCCGCCTCCATGACGCCGCCGGACGCGCCGAAGATCTTGCCGGCGGTGGAACGTTCGCCGAAGGGGGAATCCGGGGAGCCCGGTTCGAGGTCGCGCAGGTTGAGGTTGTGCTGCTTCAACAGCCGCGCCAATTCGCGGGTGGTGAGGACGGCGTCGACGTCGCGGACGCCGTCGCGACCCATCTCGGGGCGCGCGGCCTCGAACTTCTTGGCGGTGCAGGGCATGATCGAGACGCTGACGATGTCCGCCGGATCGAGGTTCATCCGCTTCGCCCAGTAGGACTTGATGACCGCGCCCATCATCGCCTGCGGGCTCTTGCAGGTCGAAAGGTTGGGCATGAATTCGGGGTAGAAGGTCTCGACGAACTTGATCCACGCCGGCGAGCAGCTGGTGAACATCGGGAGGATGCCGCCGTGGCTGACGCGGTGGACGAATTCCGACGCCTCCTCCATGATGGTGAGGTCGGCGGAGAACGAGGTGTCGAACACGTACTTGAACCCGAGGCGGCGCAGGGCGGTGACCATCGGGCCGTCCACGTCCTCGCCCGGGCGAAGGCCGGCGAGCTCGCCGATCGACACCGACACCGACGGCGCGTGCTGCACGACCGCCACCTTGGCCGGATCGCGCAGGGCGGCGACGACGCGGGTCAGGTCGCGCTGTTCGTGGAGCGCGCCGGTCGGGCAGACCAGCGTGCACTGCCCGCAGTTGATGCAGGAGCTGACGTTCATGCCCTGGTTGAACACGGTGCCGACGATGGTCTCCGCCCCCCGGCCGATGAAGCCGATGGCGGACACGCCCTGGACGTCCTCGCACACCCGGATGCACTTGCCGCAGAGCACGCATTTCGAGGTTTCGCGGACGATGGAGGGGCTGGCGGTGTCCAGCTCGTGGTGCGGGCGCGCGGTGTAGGAACGGCGCTGGCGGACATCGAGTTCGGACGCCAACTCCTGCAGCCGGCAGGAATCGGACCGGACGCAGGCGAGGCAGTCGCCGGGGTGGTCGGCCAGGAGCAGGCCGATGATGGTGCGGCGGGCCTCGACGACGCGGGCGCTGTGGGTCTGGACCTTGAGCCCGGGTTCGGCCGGGTAGGTGCAGGAGGGGACCAGGGCCGGCCGGCCCTCGATCTCGACCACGCAGAACCGGCAGGAGCCGGTGGCGCTGAATCCTTCCAGGTAGCACAGGGTCGGGATATGGATGCCCGCCCGCTGCGCCGCGATGAGGATGGTGTCGCCGGGCTGGATCCCGACCGCGTGCCCGTCGACGGCCATGGCGTTTTCGGCGGCCGCCCCGGGTTCGACCGGCTTGTCGGCCGGCCTGGCTTCGGCGTTCCTGTCCTCCGTTTTCTTGTCCTCGGCGGGTTCGACCGCCGGCTTGCCTTCGTTGAACTTCTTCTTCGACATGGAAGTGTTCCCTTCATTATCTTCCGGCGCGGCCGGCGCTCAGGCCGTCTTTTGGACGGCGGAAAACTTGCAGACGCTCAGGCACGAACCGCAGCCGATGCACTTGTCCGGATCGATCAGGTGCGCCGACTTGATCCTGCCCAGGATCGCCCCGGTCGGACACTGGCGCAGGCAGGCGCCGCAGCCGACGCAACGCCCGGGGTCGATCGCGAAGCCCTGCAGTTCGCCGCAGGCCCCGGCCGGGCATTTGCGGGCGTAGACGTGCTGCTCGTACTCGTTGCGGAACCAACGGAGCGTGGACAGCACCGGATTCGGCGCGGTGGTGCCGAGGCCGCAGAGGGCGGTGTCCTGCACCACCCGGGCGAGCCGCTCGAGATTGGTGACCGCCTGGAAGCGGACCAGCGCGTCGTCGCCCTGTTCGCGGCCGCGCGGGCGGGTGAGCATGTCCAGCGTCTCGAACATGCGCCTGGTGCCTTCGCGGCAGGGTATGCACTTTCCGCAGCTTTCCTTCTTCAGGAAGTCCATGAAGAAGCGGGCGAGGTCGACCATGCAGGTGTCCTCGTCCATCACCACCAGCCCGCCGGAACCCATCATGGCGCCGACCTGCTTGAGGCTTTCGTAGTCGATGAGGGTGTAGAACTTCTCCATGGGAACGCAGCCGCCGGAGGGGCCGCCGATCTGCACCGCCTTGCACTTTTTCACCGTGCCGACCCCGCCGCCGATCTCGAAGACGACGTCGCGGATGGTGCGACCCATGGCCACCTCCACCAAACCGGTGCGCAACACCTTGCCGGACAGGGCGAAGATCTTGGTGCCCTTGCTCTTCTCGGTGCCGAGCGCGGCGAAGGCCTCGGGACCGCCAAGGATGATGCCCGGCACGTTGGCGAAGGTCTCGACGTTGTTCACCGTGCTCGGCTTGCCGAACGCGCCCTTCACCGCCGGGAAGGGCGGGCGGGGGCGGGGCATGCCGCGCTGACCCTCGATGGAGGCGATGAGCGCCGTTTCCTCGCCGCAGACGAACGCGCCCGCGCCGATCTTCAGTTTGATCTCCAGCGAGAAGCCGGAATCGAGGATGTTGTCGCCCAATAATCCCCAGCTCTTGGCCTGGGCGAGCGAGCTCTTGAGGCGCTGGACCGCGAGCGGATACTCCGCGCGGATATAGATGTACGCCTTGGTCGCGCCGATGGCGTAGGCGGCGATGGTCATGCCCTCGAGCAGCCGGTAGGGATCGCTCTCGATCAGGGCGCGGTCCATGAACGCCCCGGGATCGCCTTCGTCGGCGTTGCATATGAGGTATTTTTGATCCGCCTGGGTCTGGCGGGCGAAACGCCATTTGCGCCCGGTGGGAAAACCGCCGCCGCCGCGGCCGCGCAGGCCGGAGATCTCGACGGCGTTGACCACCTCCTCGGAGGTCATGGACTTCAACGTCTTGATCAGGCCGGCATAGCCGCCGCGCGCGATGTATTCCTCGATCGACAGCGGATTGGCCACGCCGCAGTTTTGCAGCACCAGCCGGGTCTGGTTGTGGAAAAAGGGAAGCTCGTCGAGACGGGGGACGTCGGGCCAGCCTTCCAGCCCCTCGCCGGACAGCTGTCCGAGAATCATGTCCCGGGGCGGATTGCCGGAGAGAACGCCCTCGACCAGCGCCGGGATCCTGTCCGCCGTGACCTGCCGGAAGAACAGGCGCGGCCTGCCGGGCAGTTGGACGTCGACCAGCGGCTCTTCGCTGCACAGGCCGATGCAACCCACCTCCATGACCTCCGCCGCCAGCTTCTTCTGCTGAAGATGGGCGTTGAGCGCGTCGAGCGAACGTCCGGCGCCCGCGCCGCGGCCGCAGGTTCCCGCGCCGACGCGGAACAGGGGGCGCTGCACGGATTCGCCGCGCAACCGGGAGATTGTCGCCTCGGGAGAGGTCCCGCCGATGCGGGAGACAAAATATTCCGCCGGCCTTTCCACGGGAGGCCAGCAGGTTATGGTCATCGTCGCGGTCATACGGCCTCCACTTTCTCCCTGTATTCCTTCAACAGGGCCGGAATGGATTCGGGGGTCACCTTGGCGCGAAGCTCGCCATTCACCATGAGGGCCGGGGCCAGGCCGCAGGCGCCGATGCACGCCAGCTCCTCGAAGCTGAAGACGCCGTCCCGGGTGGTCTGTCTTGCCGCGACCCCGAGTTCCTGGCGCAACGTGTCCAACACCGCCTTGGAGCCCTTGACGTGGCAGGCGGTCCCCCGGCAGATCTGGATATGCACCCTCCCCAGCGGGTAGAACCGGAACTGGTTGTAAAAGGTGGCGACGCCATAGATCCGGCTGGCGGGCATGTCGATGTGCCTGCCGATCGAAAGGATGGCATCCCGTGAAAGAAACCCGCATGCCTCTTGCACCTCCTGGAGCAGCGTGATGAGCTGATCCTCGGTGGCGTCCGGATACCTGGCCAGGACGGATTGAATTTCCGTGCCGTCGGCGGTATCATGCGCTACGTCCATTGCTTTCTCCTTGGTTAAAACTGCCAATCGCGAAATCAATACGCAAAACCGATGCTTAATGCTCGTGACGAGTGCGGATAGCCGGGACAAAGGGACGCGGGGAACGTGCGGTCAAGCTTGGACGCACAAGATCCATTGATACAGTATAGGGGAATAAATATGTCAAGCGATACGGTTCTTTTACCGTCAATACCTTTAAATAAGGAAATTTTTCATCATTGATAATGGCCGATTATATAAAGATAAAAAAGAATATTCAAGAACTATTTACGCATTCATGTAAATTTTTTAAGGAAATTTTTCCTTAATGTCGACGTTAAAAGAAATCGGACGCCGCCGTCCGATTTCCTTTAAAGATTCAACCGCTTTCGTTGTATTTTAATTAGGCAAATCGGCCAGCCGGTCCGCGGCTTTCCCGAAATCGGCCACCAGAATGGAATCCGCCGCTTCGGATACGGCGGCCCGGGTCTTTGCCGGCAAAGGCAGGGCTTGCAGCCGCGCCAGCGCGGCATCCACCGCGTCAAAATCCTTCGCCTGCAATGCTCCCCGCAAGCGGGCCAGGGTTTTCGTCATTTCCGGTCCGGCCCCCTCTTCGCCATTCCCGTTTCGCGCCGACTCCAGAACCGCGCCGATCCGCGCCGTCAGCCCGGCAAGTTCTTCACGGAAGGCGGGGAGCTTGTCGCGGATCACGGGCATGTCGGTTTCACGGCCCGCCATCTCCAGCGACGCGGCCGTTTGCGAAAGACCGTCCGCGCCGATGTTGGCGGCGGCGCTTTTCAGGGCGTGAACCAGGGTGGTGAAGGAGCGCAGGGAAGCATGGTCCGGCGTTTTCCCCAACAGTTCGGAACCGGCTTGCGCATCCCGGCAAAACATCGCCAACAGTTCAAGATAGCGGCTTTTCGAGCCTCCGATCCGGGCCATGCCGGATGCTGCGTCAACGCCTTCAATTTCCGGAACCGGCATTTCCGCGGACGGGGCCGAGTCCGGGTTTCCGGAAGCGTCTTGCGGCGGCTTGCGGCGTTTTCCTTCGGGAAGCCATTTTTTCAGCGTCGCGTCCAGTTTGGCAGTTTCTATGGGCTTGGACAGGAAATCATCGAAGCCGTTCTCCAGGAACATCTCCCGCATCCCGGACACGGCGTTGGCGGTCAGGGCGATAACCGGCAGCGTCCGGAAGCGTTTTCCGCTTATGGCCCTGATGGCGTGAATCGCTTCGACTCCGTCCATCTCCGGCATCATGTGATCCATAAGCACCAGGTCGAAAAAGCGCTCGCGCACCAATTTAACGGCCTCCAGGCCGCTCAGGCAGGTGAACACGCGCATTCCGTAAGGAGCGAGCAAGCCTTCCGCCACCAGCAGGTTGCTGTGGAAATCATCCACCACCAACACCTCGGCCTCCGGTGCGATAAAGGTGGCGCATGGTTCATCATCGCGGTTCATTGATATTTCGGACAATTCGCCCATGGGTTTCCAGTCGGCGACTTCCTGCGTCAGCATGGCGGTAAAGACCGAGCCCCGGCCATACTCGCTCCGCACCGTGATGTCGCCGCCCATGGCCCGGCACAGGCTGCGGGTTATGGTCAGCCCCAGCCCCGTGCCTTCGATATTGATGTTGCGCTTTTCGTCAACGCGGCTGAATTCTCCGAACAGCTTCGGCAGATCCTCGCTTTTGATGCCGATGCCGCTGTCCTCCACGATAAAGGTCAGGCGTGCGGCATTTTCATGCAAGCGTTCCCCGGAAGCGGAGAACTTGATGAAGCCGTTTTCCGTGTATTTCACGGCATTGCTCAGTAGGTTGAGCATAATTTGCCTGACGCGGCCCGCGTCGCCGATCATGCTTTCCGGAAGGTCGGGAGATACGGCGACAACCAGTTTCAATGATTTCTCGGACAGCCGGACGCGGATGATGGCCAGCGCGTCGTTCAGAAGGGAGGCTGTTTGGTAAGGCGCCGGATGAAGCGGAAGAGCGCCGGACTCGATTTGCGAGAAATCAAGAATATCGTTGATAATGGCCATCAGGCCCGCCCCGGCGTTCTTGATGCCGGCTATGTACTCAAGAGCCTTCGGCTTGCCGTATTCTCTCTGGGCAAGCTCGCTTAAACCGATGATCGCATTCATGGGTGTGCGTATTTCGTGGCTCGTGCGCGCAAGAAAGTTGCTTTTGGAGCGACTTGCCTGTTCTGCCTTATTGGTTAAATCCATTAGTATCCGATTTTGTTTCGTTATTGCTCTAAGCATAAACCAATATAAAATCATACCAATAAAGATAAAAATCACGGCATAGACAATTTGTTGCAATATTCTGGAATATATCGCATCAAATATAGTCTGAGCTTCAAAATCACAACCAATCACTCCAACCATATCTCCTGATGAATTGAATATTGGCATATAAGATGATATTAACCATCCCCATGATGATAGGAGATTCATTTGACTGGACTGAGGTGATTTTGTTTCATAAGTCAGCAGATATGCCGATGTATACTCACGAATATCTTCATCAGCTCCTAAATGGCTAAAACCCTCATCATCAGGATTGCCTCCATCGATAATAAATTTATGTATGGTGTCAGTATATTTAGACATGGTATAAAGATATAAACATTGCGTTTCTTCTTTTAACGCCAGGAGTTTGAGCCTTGTCTCTTCATAGAACGGGTCGAGCGGGTCGAGCGTTTTACTAAGTTTTTCAAATGCGTCGCCATCAATTAAAGATGACGCACGTTTTAAAATCGGATATCCCAACCTGGACGCGGTAGTCGCCGCTGCGTCATTGAATTGCTGAATAGATGTGATCGCAATAATCGCAAATAACCCTAGAATAAAAACTATAAAAAATAGAGTAAATTGAGCTGTTAGTGAAATGCCGCGCTTAGTGATTGGCGTATCTGCGCTTTTGTTTACTCTGCCATATCCTTGGCTGGTTCCTGTCATGACTGCGCCTCACTGAAAAGAGAGGCTATCAGATTCGCCGCCTTACTGAATTCCGCTTCCAGAGCTAAATCCGTTAATTCGGATATGGCATCCACGACAAGAGAAAGATTATCCTGCAATGAAACATAGCCGATCTGCCGCATAGATAAAAAGAATGCTGCAGTTCCCAATAAAAAAGTACATAGGAGTAAAAAGAATGAAAATATCTTGAATTTAGTTTTTACGGAAGCATCGCTGAAAAATTTATTTAAAAATCGCTTCGAAACGGCGCCATTTATTTTCATTTTTTTCCTCTGACAAGACCGTTACGGCCTCTACCGCTTTTTGGAATTCCATCGTCAGAATGAAGTCCGCTATTTCAGATACCGCCTCAAGAACTTTCCCGGTCAACGGCAGGGCTTGCAGCCGTGTCCGCGCGGCATATATCGCATCAATATCCTTCGCCTTCAGTGCCTCGCTTAAACGCGCCAATGCTTCCCAAATTTCCGGATCTGCCTGTTTTTCCTCGTCTCCGGCTCGCGCCATTGCCGCGATTTCTCCAAGCCGTGTCGTCAGGACAGCAATATCTTCCCGAAATTGCGGGAGATTCTCGCGGATCGCGGGCATGTCCGCTTCCCGGCCCGCTTTTTCCAGCAGGGCGGCGTATTGCGAAAGGCCGTCCGCGCCGATGTTAACCAAGGCGCTTTTCAGAGCGTGAACCTGCGTGGTGAAGGAGCGCAGAGAAGCTTCATTCGGTTCTTTTTCCAACAACGCGAACCCGGCTTGCGCATCACGACTGAATATTTCCAGCAAATCCAGGTAGCGCCTTTGTGACCCGCCTATCCGGGCAAGCCCCGCAACGATATTCACTCCCTCAATTTTCGGGAGGACAAGCGTTGACGGCATATCAGGCG
The DNA here is from genome assembly GCA_031270685.1 of Planctomycetota bacterium. GTDB lineage: Bacteria > Planctomycetota > SZUA-567 > SZUA-567 > SZUA-567 > JAIRTL01. Next base: position 691 of record JAISXA010000283.1, on the reverse strand, counting down.
TCGTTACTTCTCCGCTGTTCTCCGGCACACACAGGCGCTTGCTTTCGGGAATCCATTTTTTCAGCGCCGCATCCAGCCTTGAAGAATCTATGGGTTTGGAAAGAAAGTCATTGAAACCGTTCTCCAGAAACATCTCCCGCATTCCGGACACGGCATTGGCTGTCAGCGCTATGATAGGCATCGCGCGGCGGCGTTCGTCGCTCATGCTTCTCACGGCGCGGGTCGCTTCCAGTCCGTCCATTTCCGGCATCATGTGATCCATCAGCACAAGATCAAAGGAGCGCTCATGTACCAGCGCCACAGCCTCGCGGCCGTTCAGGCAGGTGGAAACACGCATCCGGTAGGGCATGAGCAGACCTTCGGCCACAAGAAGGTTGCTTGGGAAATCGTCAACCACCAGCACCTCGGCCTCCGGCGCGATGAAGGTAACGCATTGCGTCTCCGCTTGCTCTGCCGGCAGGTCGCCCATGCTCCCCATCGGCTTCCACTCGGCCACGGTCTGAACCAGCGTGGCCGTAAAAATGGACCCCTTGCCGTATTCACTTTGCGCGGTGATGTCGCCGCCCATATTGCGACACAAGCTGCGGGCGATGGCCAATCCAAGACCTGCGCCCTCAATCCTGCTGTTGCGCTTTTCGTCAATGCGCATAAATTCTCCGAACAATTTCGGCATGTCCTCCCGACTGATGCC
>JAISXA010000115.1 GCA_031270685.1 Planctomycetota bacterium | reverse complement strand
AAGCGGTGTATGGACTATCCAGTCACAGAGTTCACCTTCCTGGGATATAGTTTTCGGCCACGTCTGGCCAAAGGGAGAGGTGGGCGAGTGTTTCTGGGTTATCTTCCGGCGGTCAGCCGAGACGCGCTCACGACGATGCGCCAGGAAGTACGCAGTTGGCGCATCAAGCGGCAAAGCGAGCGGTCACTTGAGGAACTCTCGAAAAAGTATAATCCTGTGCTGAAAGGCTGGGCGAACTACTACGGCAGATTCTATACAACGGCATTAGCGCCTCTTTGGCGCTCAGTGAACAAGCATTTGGTTCAGTGGCTTATGTGGAAGCACAAGTGGCTGAAAAGGCGCAAAGGGCAAGCCCGCAAGACACTCGAACAGATGGCGCGGAACGACACCCGTGCGTTTGTACACTGGAAAATGGGGAACACAACCGCCTGAAGAATGGGAGCCGTATGCGTCGAGAGGCTCACGTACGGTTCTGCGAGAGGCTGAGGCTGAAATGCCTCGGCCTACTCACCGTGTGCCGCAGCAAGCGGCGTGAGAGATGGGAGAGGGTGAAGGATTGCCTGGCCTCCCTGATCGGTTTGCAGGAACGGGTCACAAACCACCGTATGCGGCTTGGGTCAAAAGCCCCGGTCGTGAGCGATACGGGTGTTATCGTTAGGAACGGCAGAATATTGAAACAACTATGCAGCCAGTTTCAGGTAATTGGCATGAATAATTTGGGTTTTGGTTGCTGAAAATCAAGCCATGAAGCGCGGATGAACATGTTTTTGCTAGACATGGCCGCTGATTTATGTTATGTGCTGAGCTTTTGCAAATTGGGCATTCAAACCGTCGAAGGCCCAATTGGTAAAAATCACAACCCTTGCGGCACAGGCGTTTTCGTTTTTTGCAAGGTGGCGATTGGCGGTTTAATCGCCACTTTGCAAAACTTCGTTATTCTCCCAGGCGCGTGGGCCTGGTTTGGTCAATTTCTTTGGGTAAGGAGAGACGGTATGGCGAGTAAATATCTGCGCATGCTTGCGCTGTTTCTGGCGTTGTCGCTTCTGGGCGGGGTTGCGGCCGCGGCCGAAAAAGTGATCGCCTATATCCCGCCGGGCATGATCAGCCCGTTCTATGCGGTCAGCATCAAGGGCGCGGAGGCGGTGGCGCAGAAATACGGGTACAAGCTGCGCGTGCTGTCGCCCGAGCGCGAAACGGACTACGCCGGCCAGGTCCGCATCGTCGAGGACATGATCACCGAGAAGGTGGACGGCATCAGCATTTGCGCCATCAACGCCGACGCCGTCGCCGCGGCCATCCGCAAGGCCAACGACGCCAACATTCCCGTGGTGGTTTTCAACGGCCTCACCGAACTGCCGAACTGCAAAGTCGAGGCCTATGTCGGCTACGACCAGCGCAACGGCGGCCGCAAGGTCGGCGAATTCATCAATGAGCGCCTGAACGGCAAGGGCAACCTCGCCATTATCCAGGGTCTGCCCGGCTATCACACGATCGAGCGCGAAGGCGGCATCCGCGACATCGTCGGCGAGAAGTTCCCCGGCATCAAAATCGTCGCCGCCCAGCCCGGCGACTGGGAACGCGAGAAGGGCATGAACGCGGCGCAGAACATGCTCACCGCCAACCCCGACATCAACGCCTTCGTCGGCCTGTCCGACGAGATGGCCCTGGGCGCGGTCCAGGCCAAGCGCGCGGCCGGGCGCGACGACATCATCGTCTGCGGCATCGACGGCAACCCCAATGCCCTTGACTCGGTCAAGGCGGGCCGACTCGACGGCACCCTGTACGTTTACCCCCACAAGAACGGCTCTCTCGCCATCGAGGCGATGCACGAAATCTTCCAGGGCAAGAAGGTCGATCTCATTTGGGAGATTCCCACCGTCGTCGCCAACAAGAACAACATCGACGAGATCATCAACATCAAGATCGATTAGTTCGCCTCCAAACGGACGCCCGCCGGCGCGGCGGGCGTCCGTCCTGTCCGGGAGAACTTGGTGACCGTCCCGATCCTCGAAATGAAGGACATCGGCAAATCGTTTCCGGGCGTCGTCGCCCTGGACCACGCGAATCTGGATGTCCGGCCGGGCGAGGTGCATCTGCTGCTCGGCGAAAACGGAGCGGGAAAGTCGACGCTGATCAAGATACTCTCCGGCGCGTATACCCGCGATTCGGGATCGATTCTCCTTGAGGGCCGCGAGGCGGATTTGTCGACGCCGCAAGCCGCCCAGGAACAGGGCATCGCCGTCATCTACCAGGAATTCAATCTCGTGCCCTGGTTAAGCGCGGCGGAGAACATATTCCTCGGCCGTGAGTTTTCGACCTCCTGGTTCAAACCCCACGTCAACCGGCGCAAGGCGGAGATGGAGGCTTGGAAAATTCTCAAGCGTCTTTCCGCCGACATCAATCCGCGCGCCGCCATCGCCGATCTCGGCGTCGCCCAGCAGCAGATGGTGGAGGTCGCCAAGGCCTTGTCCATGAACGCCCGCATCATCGTTATGGACGAGCCCACTGCGGCACTCACCGGGAAGGAATGCGATACCCTTTTCAGCACGATTCTCGACCTCAAGTCGCGCGGCGTGGCGATCATCTACATTTCACACCGCCTCGAGGAGTTCCATCGGGTCGGCGACCGCGCCACCGTCATGCGCGACGGCAAGACCATCAAAACGCTCGACCTCGCCGATGTGGATGTCGAGGAGCTGGTGCGGCTCATGGTCGGCCGAAGTTTGAAGGATAAATTCCCCAAAGTCCCCGCGACGCTTGGCGACGAAGCGCTCCGCGTCGAAAATCTCTCGCGCGGGAATAAGGTGAAAAACGCGTCCTTCTCGATCCGCGAGGGCGAGGTGGCTGGTCTCTACGGCCTCGTCGGGGCTGGAAGGACCGAGCTGGCCCGGGCGCTGTTCCGCGCCGACGCCCCCGATTCGGGGAAGGTGTACCTCTCCGGCAAGGAGGCGACGTTGAATCGTCCGCGCGACTCCATCCGCGCCGGTCTGGGGTTCCTCACCGAGGATCGCAAGGGGCAGGGGTTGGTCATGCCGCTCGGAGTCGACGAAAACGTCACCCTCGCCAGCCTGGACCAGTTTTCGCGGCCCGGATTCCTGTCCCGCGCCAAACAGGCGCGTTCCGCGCGGCAGTTCGTCGGCCGCATGCGGATCAAGACGCCGTCCCTGTCGCAGGAGGTGAAAAATCTTTCCGGCGGCAACCAGCAGAAGGTGGTGCTGGCCAAATGGCTTTCCAGCGACGCCAAGGTGTTCCTGTTCGACGAGCCGACGCGCGGCATCGATGTCGGCGCGAAAATAGAGGTCTACCAATTGATGAACGAGCTTACGAGGCAGGGCAAGGGTATTCTCCTCATTTCCTCGGAGCTTCCCGAGATCCTCGGCATGTCGGACCGGATCCTGGTCATGTGCCGGGGAGAGCTGGTCGCGGACCTGCCAGCCTCCGAGGCGGACCAGGAAACCTTGTTGCTGCTCGCTGCCGGAGGAGGCAAGACCATTGTCCAGTGATTACGCCGACGACGCCGTCGACAAGGCGTTGGAGAGGTCGGATTTCTTCAAGCGCGCCCGGGGAAGCCTGGGGCCTCTTATCGCCCTCATCCTCATTTGCGCGGTGATGGCCTTCCTGTCCAAGAGCTTCCTCACCGCCGGAAACTGGCTGAACATCCTCCAGCAGGTGTCGATGGTGTCGATTATCGCGGCGGGCATGACCTTCGTGATCCTCATGGGCGGGATCGACCTGTCGGTGGGATCCATAGTGGCCTTCACCGGGCTTATCACCGCCGCCTTGATGAAATATTACAACATCGACCCGTGGCAAGCGGTCGCGCTAGGCATCGCATCGGGCGCGTTTCTCGGCTTTCTCAACGGGATCATGGTCGCCTATATGGCGTTGCCCCCATTCATCGCCACCCTGGGCATGATGTCGATCGCGCGGGGCGGGGCGTTCACCATCACCAACGGCGACACCATTTTTTCCCTGCCGGATCCTTTCCTGATCATAAGCGAACGCATCGGACGCATTCCGATCCCGGCCATAATAATGCTCATCACCTTCCTGGTCTGCGGCTACGTCCTCAACTTCACCCGGCTCGGGCGCTACACCTACGCGATCGGCGGCAACGAAACCGCCTCGCTCCTTTCCGGCATCAATGTCATGCGCTGCAAGACGGCGATTTTCACCATCTCGGGGTTGTGTTGCGCCATTTCCGCCATGCTGCTGACTTCGCGCCTCGATTCGGCGACGCCGGTCGCGGCCGAGGGCATAGAGCTTGACGCCATCGCGGCGGTGGTCATCGGCGGCACCAGCATGATGGGCGGGGAGGGAAGAATTTCCGGCACCATCATCGGCGTCCTGATCATGGGCGTGGTGAACAACGGCATGAACCTGCTTTTCATTCCGCAGGGTCCGCAGAAGATAGTCAAGGGCGCGATCATCGTCATCGCCGTCATGGTGGACATCATCAGGAAGAGCAGGCAGGGAAACAATTGAGGGGAACCTTGACCTCTCCACTCTCCGACGGTCGCGGGCGTGCCGCCTTTCGCCGCACCGGGAACGATCCTTGCGCAGGTTCATGGTTTCGAATACCATGTGATCCAATGGACTTTTGCAAATTGGGCATTCAAACCGCCGAATGCCCAATTTGTAAAAATCACAACCCTTGCGGCACAGGCGTTTTCGTTTTTTGCAAAGGGGCGATTGGCGGTTTAATCGCCCCTTTGCAAAACTTCAGTCTTTAAAGGAAATCGGGCGGCGGTTAGCCCGATTTCCTTTAAAAGTCGACATCCATGGACAAGCCCGAAATCATCAAGTTTCCCGCGTGGCTCAGGAAGACCATTCCTGTCGGCGGCGGACAGGCGGTGGAGGACTGCCTCGTCGATCTTCGCCTCGACACGGTGTGCCGGGGCGCCCGCTGTCCCAACCGACTCGATTGCCTCAGCCGGGGCAGGGCGGCGTTCATGGTCATGGGACCGCGCTGCACCCGTTCGTGCCGGTTTTGCGCAATCGCGAACGGCGAACCGCCGCCTCTCGATCCGGAAGAGCCGGTCCGTCTCGCCGAAGCGGTAAAACGACTCGGCCTGCGGCACGCGGTCGTCACCTCGGTGACCCGCGACGATCTTCCCGACGGCGGCGCAGGGCATTTCGCCGAGGTGGTGAGGCGGATCCGCGGACGCGCGCCAGAAACTACGGTGGAAATCCTGGCGCCCGATTTTCGCGGCGACGAAGCCGCCTGGGAGGTCGCCGTCGACGCCGCGCCCGATGTGTTCAACCATAACCTGGAGACGGTGAAGCGGTTGTACGAAAAAGTGCGGCCGCAGGCCGATTACGACCTTTCTCTTGCGCTTCTCGACTTTGCCAGGGAACGCCGCCCGGAAATGACCACCAAGAGCGGGCTGATGCTCGGGCTGGGCGAGGAATTGGACGAGATCGTCGATGCGGCGCGGGACCTGCGCGGCGTCGGCGTCGACGCCATAGTGGTCGGCCAATACCTCCAGCCGAAATCGGACCGCGCCCTGCCGGTCGAACGGTTCGTGAAACCCGGAGAATTCGCCGACCTTGAGCGGGAGTTGCTTGGGCTCGGATTCCGGTCCGTGGCCTGCTCGCCGTTTGTCCGCTCCAGCTACAACGCCGAGGAAGCGTTTCTCCGCATGGGAGAAGCGCCTTGACGGCCTGGTCGTTCGATCCGCCGCTCGGCCAGGAGCAGGCGCTGAAACTTCTCGCCGGCGACCTGGAGCGCGGCCGCCTTGCGCACGCCTACCTTTTCGAAGGCCCGGAAGGCGCGGGCAAGGCAACGCTCGCGAGGTCCCTCGCCGCGAGGATGCTGTGCCGGGCGCCGGGCGCGGCGTGCGGTCGCTGCCACGCCTGCCGGATGCTGGCCGGCGGCAATCATCCCGATGTCCTGGAATTGCCGCGCGAAGTTACCGAATTGCGGATCGGCAGGTTTATGGATCGCCCCGGCGTCAAGTCGGAGTCGGTCGATCATCAGCCGCTTCTCGATTTCCTCCGGTTCAAACCCATGGAGGCGGAGCGGCGGATCGCCATCATCCCCGATGCGGAACGCATGCGGAGCGAGGCGGCCAACGCGTTTCTCAAGACGCTCGAGGAGCCGCCCGGAAGCCCGCTCATCCTTCTCACCGTCGTCTCCCGCGACCGCCTTCCCGCGACCATCGTCAGCCGGTGCCGCCTGGTCGCGGTGAAACCCCTGCCGCCGGAAAAGATCGCCGCCGAGCTTGCGCGCCGGGGCTTGTCGTCGGGCGCGGACGCCCGTGACCTCGCCATGGCGGCGGAAGGTTCGCTTGGGATGGCGATGCGCTTGGCGGGAGGCGACGCCCTCGAATTGTGGCGCTGGCTGATCGGGGAAGGCTTCGCCAAGCCGGGCGCGCCCGCCGCGCGGATGCTGGCCGAGCGGCTCCAGGCCTTCGGCAGCGGTGTCGACAGCGCCGGCAAGCGCGACAGCGCCGTCGCCGCCCTCGATCTCGCCGCTCTCGCCGTGCGGCGCATGCTTCGCGGAACGCTGGACGCGCGCAAGGGGGCGGAGTGCCTCGCCGTATTGTGGGAGGCCGCCGACCGCGTCCGCCGCAACGTCGCGGTCGATCTTGCCCTTTCCTCCGCCGCCTATTCGCTCATGGCGGCGATGAAGTGAAAAGCTCGAACCGTACTCCTACAGCCTGAAATCGCGCTTTCCGGATTCGATCGCCGCCAGGTTGTCGCGAACGATTCTTTGCGCGTTTTTGTTCGGGATGCGGTCGAATTCCCGGTAGATCAAAAGGTCGCCGGTCCGCTTCGTCTCCGTCGTGGCGTAGTCCTCGAGATATTCCTTCAGCGTCATCAGCGCGTTCGGCTGGCAGCAATTGTGGATTTGCCGGTTTTTGCACAGCTTCATGAAGCGGTCGCCGGTTCGTCCCTCGCGGTAGCAGGCGGTGCAGAAGCTGGGAATATGCCCCAGGTCCATCAGCCACCTGACCACTTCGTCCAACGTCCTCGCGTCGTTCACCTCGAACTGCGCGGAATCGCCGCTCTTTTCATCCTCCGGGTCGCGATAGCCGCCGACGCTGGTCCTCGATCCGCCGCTGATCTGGGAGACGCCGTAGCGGATGATTTTTTCGCGGCAGGATTTGCTCTCGCGCGTCGACATGATGATGCCAGTGTAAGGCACGGATATCCGGAGGCAGGCGACCAGCTTCACGAACGCGTCGTCGTCGATTCCGTTGACGAACCGGTCCGGGTCGATGCCGTCCGCCTTTCGGATGCGCGGCACGGAAATGGTGTGCGGCCCGACGCCGAACGCCGCCTCCAGGTGTTCGGCGTGCATCAGTAGGGCGGTGAACTCGTAGCGGTGCTGCTCCAGGCCGAAAAGGACGCCCAATCCGACGTCGTCGACGCCGCCCCGCATGGCGCGGTCCATCGCCTCGGTGTGGTAGGAGTAGTTGTGTTTGGGCCCGGTGGGGTGCAGGCTTTCGTAGCTCAGCTGGTGATACGTCTCCTGAAACAGGATATAGGTGCCGATGCCCGCGTCCTTCAGTTTGCGGTAATTCTCGACCGTCGTGGCGGCGATATTCACATTGACGCGGCGGATGGCGCCGTTCCTGTGCTTGGTGTTGTAAATCGTCCCGATGCTTTCCAGGATGTATTCGATCGGGTTGATTCGGGGATGTTCGCCGGACTCGATGGCCAGCCGCTTGTGGCCCATATCCTGCAAGGCGATCACTTCCTTCCCGATTTCCTCCTGCGTCAATTTGATGCGCGGCATATGAACGTTTCGGGAGTGATACGGGCAATAGACGCAGCCGTTCACGCAATGGTTCGACAGGTACAGCGGCGCGAAGAGGACGATACGGTTGCCGTAGAACTCCTCCTTGATCCTTTGCGCCAGATCCAGGATTTCCCGGTTGAACTCGTCAATGCCGCAATCCAGCAGGACGAGCGCCTCCCGGTGCGACAATCCCCGGTACTGGCCGGCCTTGTCGAGGATGGAGCGGATCAGTTCCCGGTTGGTCCTGTTTTTTTCCGCGTAGGCGAGCGAATCCAAAACTTCCCGGTGGCAGATGAATTCATCCGCCCGGGAGGAATGCGGATTGTACATGGCGTTTTCCTTTCTTTTGGGTCAGAACCATTCTTTCCCGTCAGAGCAATGCTTCCAATATGCGCGGGACCGATGCCCGGGTCAAGCGCCAACTTGGGAGTAGACGGTTTTTACCGTGACGTCCTTCAGGTTGCCTATCTTCCCGGTCAGCGCGCTGATGACGTCTTGCGGGGCGTCCATGGCGATGGAAATGATATTCACCTTGCGCTCGCGGTAGGGAAGCCCCATGCGCCCGATTATGTATTGGGCGTACGCATGGAGGATATCGTTCAACTGGCCCACGGAATCCATGTTCTCGACGATGATTCCGACGATGGCGACGCGCGTTTCCATAATTGGCCTCCTCTAAAGATGTCACTCCCCCCACCCGTCATTCGCGCCGGCGGCGCGTTAGGGAATCATGGACGCCCGTTGGGGCGGGACGGCCATGACACCTCCTCCCCTCCGGCGCCGCCCGGCGCCGACGTACGGCCCCGCGGGGTCACTCCACCCCCATGCTCGCGAACGCCCGCTCGTACGGCGCGCGGGCGATGCCGCGTTCGGTGACGATCGCGGTGACCAGTTCGTTGTCGGTGACGTCGAAGGCCGGGTTGTAGACTTTCACGCCTTCCGGCGCC
>JAISXA010000146.1 GCA_031270685.1 Planctomycetota bacterium | reverse complement strand
TTGCTTTCCTTCAAAAGTCCGCTGATCAGAACCTCGGAGGTCATCTCCTTCGGAATCGCCAGGCCGAGCAGCTTGAGCATGGTCGGCGCGATGTCGGAAAGCTTGCCGCGTTCGACAAGCTTCCTGTCCCAGCTGTCTTTCGCGACGTAGATCAGTTCCACCGGGTAGAGGGTGTGGCTGGTCTTGGTCATCCCGGTTTCATAATCCACCATCTGTTCCGCGTTGCCGTGGTCCGCGGTGATGAGGATCTGCGCATCCAGTTCGAGCAGGCGCGGAACCAGCTCGCCGATGCAGCGGTCGACCGTTTCCACGGCGATCCGCGCCGCGTCGGGATCTCCGGTGTGCCCGACCATGTCGCCGTTGGCGAAGTTGACGATGATCGCCCGGTACGGATTGTCCTTGATCCGTTCAAGCAGCTCCCCGGTCACGAATTCCGCCTCCATTTCGGGATGGCTGGCGAAGGTGGCGGGATCGAAACGCCCCTTGATCTCCACTTGGTCCTCGCCCTGGTACGGGGTGGTGGATTTCCCGTTGAAGAACGAGGTGACGTGACGGAATTTCTGTGTTTCGGCTATGCGCAGCTGCCTGAACCCGGCCTTCGAGACCACCTCGCCGAACAGATTGTCCATGCCGCCGTCCGCGCCCATAGCGCCGAGGATAAAATAGGGAAACTGGTCGTAGTAGCGGGTAAGGCCGACGTAGACGACATTCGGCTTTTCGCGCAGCTTGCCGGGATAGCCGGGATCGACGAAGGCCATGCTGAGCTGGATGGCGCGGTCCTGGCGATAGTTGGTGTGCAGCACGGAATCGCCGTCCTTCACCCCGTCGTACCCGTCGAGAACATGCGGCGGTATGTACTCGTCCACCATTTCCGTCCCGTCCGGCGTCTTGTCCTTGGCGTAGGACTCCTTCACCACCGCGAGCGGGTCCTTGCCCCTCCGCCCGACGCGGCTGACGATGCAGTCGTATGCCGCGTCGGTGAGCGCCCAGTTCTTGGAACGGTCCATGCCGTAATAGCGGCCCATGACCGTCCCGACCGAGCAGCAGCCGATCTCGGCCATGACTTTTTGCAGCTTGGCGATGTATTCGCCGCAAGATCGCGGCGGCGTGTCGCGGCCGTCGAGGAAGGGATGGATCACTATTCCCCCCCCGGGGAATTCGCCGCGCGCGCGGCGCATGATCTTGAACAGGTGTTCCTGGTGGGCATGGACGCCTTCGTCCTGCAGTAGGCCCATGAGATGCAACTTGCCCTGATTGGACTTCCAGTTGTCGACGAGGCGCTTCCACTGCCCGGATTCGAACAGCGTGCCGTCGCGAAGGCCGTCGTCGATGCGCTTGAGTTCCTGAATGACGATCCGGCCCGCACCCATGTTCAGATGTCCGACCTCGGACGATCCCTGATAGCCGTCCGGCAGGCCGACCGGCTCGCCGGAGGCGTCAAGCAGGGTCCAGGGATACCGGCATTTAAGCCGGTCGATGGTCGGCGTTTTCGCCGCATACACGGAATTTCCCTTGGGGTTGGGATTGAATCCCCAACCGTCGCGAATTATCAAAACCACGGGTCTGGCCGTCATGCCGTTTCCTCCGATTTTATCCGAAGTTTTGCAAAATGGCGCTTGAATCGCCGATCGCCGCTTTGCAAAAATCAAAAACGCCTGTGCCGCAAGGGCTGTGGTTTTTACAAATTGGGCGTTCGGCGGTTTGAATGCCCAATTTGCAAAAGTTCAGTTATAATTATACTCTGAAGTTTTGCGAAACGGCGCTTGAACCGCCGATCGCCGCTTTGCAAAAACGGAAGCGCCTGTGCCGCAAGGATCGTGATTTTTGCAACGCGGGCATTCGGCGGTTTGAAGGTCCGCGTTGCAAGACTCCAATTATACCTGGAAAGGAGTTTTCGTGTCCAAGCCTTTAAGTTTTTTCGTCGCCGGAATCATTCAGGGCTCGCTTCCTGACAGCGCCCACCCCCAGAATTACCGGCGGGAAATCAAAAACCTTCTTCTCGCGTCGTTTCCCGGCTGCGAGGTGTTCGAACCGGTGGAGCGATACCCGGACAGCCTTTCCTACGACGATGAAACGGCCAGGGCCGCCTTTTTCGACCTTATGGAAAACGCCGGAAAACACGATGTTTTGATCGCCTTCGTCCCCGAAGCCAGCATGGGCACGGCCATCGAGATGTGGAACGCCCGCGACGCGGGTTCGCTGGTGATCGCGGTCACGCCGCTCGGGCGCAATTGGGCGGTCCGCTATCTGGCCGATCTCGTCCTTCCCGATATCCGCTCCTTCGGGCGTTACGTCGCCGGTGGAGGGCTTGCGAAAAAGATTCGGGAAAAGTTGGAGCGGTGATCCGTCCGAACGAAGTTGCATTTCCGGTTCGGAATGATATACTATGGAAACTGAGGTTTTGCAAAGTGGCGATTAAACCGCCAATCGCCACTTTGCAAAAAACGAAACCGCCTGTGCCGCAAGGGTTGTGATTTTACAAATTGGGCATTCGGCGGTTTGAATGCCCAATTTGCAAAATTTCAGATCAAACCAACCCGAGGGCCATGTTTGGAGAAACGCCGATGATGAAGCAGCGCCGTGTTTCGACCGGTCTTATCGCCGCCGCCGCGCTTGCGGCGCAAGCATTTTTCGCCGCCGGCGGCGAGGTGGAGCTTGCCGCCGAGGACCGCGCCGCGCTCGCCGCGGCGAACGCCATTTCCAGAGCGTATGTCGCGGTCGCGAAAATGATTCGCCCCGCGGTGGTGAACATCAAGGTCGAGCGCCGGGTCATGGTGCCGCGCTACAACGATCCGCTGCAGTTCTTCTTCGACAACTTCCCGGGCATGCGGGATCGGCTCCCGCAACGGCGGCAAACGCTCGCCGGCCAGGGATCGGGCGTCATCGTCGACGCCGAGGGCTACATTCTCACCAACAACCACGTGGTCGGCGACGCCGATTCCATCAGGGTGGTTCTCCTCGACGGCCGCGAACTGCCGGCCGAGCTTATCGGGACCGACCCGAGCACCGAAGTGGCGGTCATCAGGATCGACGCGGAGGA
>JAISXA010000068.1 GCA_031270685.1 Planctomycetota bacterium | reverse complement strand
AAAGAATATCTTGTTAAAACATATAAAACGTGGCACTACGTTTTTACCGTTTTCGAGAAGCCGTCAAAACCAACCATAACCTCCCCAACAGGTTATAAATTCTGCCACCAAAAAAATCCCTCACAACTGTAGAAGATGAGTTTGGGTCGAGTTGACGAAAAACAACCCATTGAAACGAAAGCGGCTGAATCTTTAAAGGAAATCGGGCGGCGGTTGGCCCGATTTCCTTTAAAAGTCGACTTAAAAGTCGAGGTCATTGCCCCTTGCGTTTTTCAGGAGGCAATGGTATAATGCGATTAATTGCGTATATTTTTTCTTTGCGGAAACGGAGATGCCGTTGTCAGCGGCCCAATGGCTGGTACGACCACACCCCGGGCCAATTGCGAGGGAACTGTCTGAGAAATTCAAGATATCGGAGATCCTAGCCGCCATCATCGCCCAAAGGGTATCGCCTCTTAGCGACGAGAATGTGGCCGCCTTTCTGAAGCCCTCGCTCAACAGCCTGGTTTCGCCCTGGCTCATGGACGACATGGACCGGGCGGCGGGGCGTCTTGCCCTCGCCGTGCAGAAACGCCAGAAAGCCGTGGTGTACGGCGACTACGACACCGACGGCGTCACCGCCTGCGCGCTCATGATCCGCGCTTGCCGCGCCGTCGGCTACCACCTCGACTGCCGCCTGCCTTCGCGGTTCGAGGAAGGCTACGGCATTTCCCCCGACTTCGTCAAAAAGACGATCGACGAGAAAGTGGATCTGGTGGTGACCGTCGACTGCGGCACCTCCGAGCACGAGAACATCCGCATCCTGGCGGAAAACGGCGTCGACGTCATCGTCACCGACCACCACGAACCTGGCGACCAGGAGCTCCCTCCCGCCGCCTACGCGGTTCTCAACCCGAAACGCCGCGATTCCTCCTATCCCTTCCGCGAGCTCACCGGCGTGGGCGTCGCCTTCAAGCTGGCGTGGGCGCTCTACGAGCGGCTGGCCGGTTCGCCGAAAGTCGGAAAACGCCGCCGCGAAACGCTCCTGTCCCTGCTCCCGCTGGCGGCCATCGGCACCATCGCCGACGTCGCCCCGCTGATCGGCGAGAACCGCTCCGCCGTGGCCTGGGGGTTGAAGACCATGCACACCGCGTCGCCGGGCATTTCCGCGCTCCTGGATTTGTGCCGGCTGGGGGCGGGCGAACTGACCTCCCGGAGCATCGCCTTTTCGCTTTCGCCCCGCCTCAACGCGGCGGGGCGCATGGGCGCGGCCGACCTTTCCCTCGAATTGCTGGTCGAGGACGACCCGGAACGCGCGCGTCGCCTAGCCGAACGGCTCGACCGGCAGAACCAGGAGCGCCAGGCGCTGTGCCAGACCATTCTCGACGAGGCGGCGCGCACGGCCGAGGCCACCCACGACCTCGACCGGGACGCCGCCATCCTGGTCGCCAAGGAGGGATGGCACGAAGGGGTGATCGGAATCGTCGCCGGCAGATTGACCGAAATGTACAACAAGCCGGCGGCCGTGGTTTCGTTCCCGGAAACGCAGGACAAGGGGCGCGGTTCGGCGCGGGCGGTGCACGGGCTCAACCTGTATCAGGCCATGGCCAATTCCCGGCGCTATCTCCTCACCTTCGGCGGACACGAACTTGCGGCCGGGTTCACCGTCCGCAGGGAGGACCTCGCCGGGTTTCGCGAATCGTTCCTGCGCGAATGCGGCGAACAGATCGAAAAAAAGCGGATTTCCCCCACGCTCATGATCGACACGGAATTGAAGCTTTCGGACATCAACCACTCGCTCACCTCGGAGTTGGAACTGCTCCGGCCGCTGGGGCATGGCAATCCGGAGCCGAAGTTTCTCGCGCGCGGCGTGCGCGCCGTCGGTTCGCCGCAACTCATGGGGGCGCAGAAGCAGCATTTCCACTTCAACGTCGCCCAGGGCGGCATCGCCTATCGGGCGGTGGCGTTCAACAACCTCGAATTGCTGGAAGTCCTCGAGTCGGCCGGCCGGCAGACCATCGATATCGCTTTTTCCCCGGCGCTCAATTCATATTATTCCCCGCCCCGCCTGGAACTGCGGATCGAGGATCTGCGCTTCTGCCGCCAGTGACCGGGCCGTGGAAACCCCCTTGTGTTTCCGGGCGTTCCCCGTATAATTTCCGCGAAATCAAGCGCGCGACTGAAACGGGCCCGTAGCTCAGTCGGTCAGAGCCGGCGGCTCATAACCGCTTGGTCGGGGGTTCGAGTCCCTCCGGGCCCATTTTCGCCCTCCCGTGAAAGTCGACGGCAGGACAAAGGGCGTTCATGCTGCAATCCGTCTTTCTCCCGCCACTGGTTTTCGCGGCGGGCGCGGTGGCCGCCTGGTTGGCTATCCGCGCCGCCTCCGCATGGAAAAAAGGCGAACGGCCGGACCAAGCCCGAAAAACGGATTCCGATCGGGACGCGATTCTTTCCCGGAACCGCCAACTCACCGGACTGGTCTTCGACGCCGCCGCTTCGGCGACCAGGACCGCGGTCTGGGAACTGGACCGGGAGCTCCGCGTTCTTCACGCCAGCGCCCAGGCCGCGGCCGTTCTCGAAATGCCGGCGGAAGAACTTCACGGAAAGAGGATCGCCGATTTCCTGCCGGAATGCGCCGCGAGCAGGATCTCGGAAATCGTCGCCCGCGCCGTCCGCGAAAACCAACCCTTCCGGGGAATCTTCGCCCTGCCCGTTTCCGGAGGGGAAAACGCGACGATCCTGTTTTCCGGCATTCCCGTTTTCGCCGCCGACGGATCGCCGGCCGGGGTTTACGGCGTCACCACCGACGTCACCGAGGTTATGGACCGCATCTTCGAAGCGAGCAAATCCGCCGTCGCCAAGGCGAGCGAGTATGCGGCGCAGGCCGAAGCCGCCAACTTGGCGAAGAACCGATTCATCGTCAAGATGAGCCACGAGCTTCGATCCCCGCTGAACGGCGTCATGGGCATGTTGAGCCTTCTTTTGAACACCAACCTCTCGCCGACGCAGAAGGAATACGCCGTCACCGCGTCCTGGAGCGCGAACCATCTGCTCTCGACGATAAACCGCGTCCTCGATTACGCGCGCCTGGCCAACGGGGAGGAGGCGGAACTGGCGGCGCGGACTTTTTCCATTTGGGACGTGGTGGACGAGGTGATTTCCCTTTACGGCGGCGATGCGGCCGCCAAGGGCGTCGAAATCGCCTTCGTTCCGGCCGAGGACGCGCCCGACATCGTTTCCGGCGATGCGCCCAAGCTCCGCCAGGCGCTGCTGCATCTGATCGCCAACGCGGTGAAGTTTTCGGAGCGTGGATGCGTGCTCGTCCGGACCCGCGTCGAAAGCCGGGGCGACGCCGGCCTGGTCGTGGAGTTCAGCGTCAAGGACGACGGAGCCGGCATTCCCGGCGAAGAATCCGACCGGATCTTCGAGCCTTTCGGCCAGGCGGACGTCCCGGAAAACCGCAAGCTGGCCGGCGCCGGCCTCGGCCTGGCCATCGCCAAGGGCCTGGTCGAACTCATGCGCGGCAGCATCGGCGTCGACAGCGAACCCGGACGCGGCTCGACCTTCCGCTTCCGCATCCCGCTCGCGGAGGCGGACGCCGAGGAGGCGTCGCGCTACGCGCGCGAACGTTCGGCGGGCGGCGACCGGTCGCTCGATCCCGAACGGATCGCGGAAATCGCGGGCGCCAAAATTCTCTGCTGCGTCTCCGGGGAAGCGTCAAGGACGTCGGCGGCCCGGATGTGCCGCCGCTGGGGCTGCCGGATCGAAACGGCGGCGGACGGCGAGCGCGCCCGGGCGGCGTTGCGCGGCGCGGCGGAAGCGCGCGAACCTTTCGCGCTGGTTCTGGCGGACGCCGACCCCGGGGATGCGGCCGGCGCGGAATCGGCCGGAGCCGCGGCGGCGGCCGTTCCGCCCGGAACCGCTTCGCTCGACGGTGACGCCGGCCGGCAAGGCCCGAATTTCGGCCGCTTCCCGCGCCGCCCGATCCTGCGCCGGGAATTGTTCGACCTTATCCACGAAGCGGTCGCCGGAGCGCGGGAAAATTCCACGCCCGCCGCCCCCGGCGGGGAGCGGCCGGCCCACCCGAAGCTTGACGGCCGGGACGAATCCCGGCCCGGCGGCGGCGCCGACCCGGAAGGCTCCGGCCAGCCGGTCCTGCTGGTGGAGGACAACCGCGTCAACCAGATCGTCTCCATGAGCAATCTGGAGCGGCTGGGCTTCCGCGTCGACATCGCCGAAAACGGGAAGATCGCGCTGGAAATGCTTGCCGGCGGCAAATACGCGCTGGTGTTCATGGACTGCCAAATGCCGGTCATGGACGGATACGAGGCGACGCTGCGCATCCGCGCCGGCGAGGCCGGAAAACGAAACGACCGCATCCCGATCATCGCCATAACGGCGAACAACGACAGTGAGGACCGGGAACGCTGCCTGGCGATCGGCATGAACCATTACATCTCGAAGCCGTTCACGCTGCGGGAGCTGCGCCAGGCGGTGGAGGAGACCTGCCGGACGGCATAGGCTCCGGACCGCCACGGCCGGCGCCGCCGCCGGCCGTGCCCCTTTGTGCCTTTCGTGCCTCGCCGGCGGGGATTTTTCGTTCCCGCTTCCGTCCCGATCCGGGTATATATCGGGTCTGCGAAATCCGCGCTTCTTCAAGGGCAGTGAACAACCACAGGAGGAATTCAGATGTCGAAATTGATCAACACCCCGGAGGTCAAGCTGGCCGTGGTGGGCGTGTCCCGCGACTGCTTCCCGCTCAGCCTGACCAAAAGTCGGCTCGCCCAGCTCGAGCCGGAACTCAAGAAGGTGGGCGTCCCCGCCTATATTTCCCCGGTCGTGATCGAAAGCGAAAAGGACGCCCTGGCGGCGCTTGCCGACGCGGCCGGGCAGGGCTGCAACGCGGCGCTGGTCTATCTCGGCAATTTCGGTCCCGAGGGCCCCACCACCATCTTCATGCAGAAGTTCCCCGGCCCGGTCATGGTCGCGGCGGCCGCCGAGGAGGACAAAAAGGTGCTCGCCGCCGATCGCGGCGACGCGCTGTGCGGCTTGCTCAACAACTCCTACAACCAGCGCCTTCGGGGCATTTCCGCATATGTTCCGCAATATCCGGTCGGCCTTCCCGCGCAGGTCGCGGGCCAGGCCGCCGCTTTCGTCGCCATCGCCCGCGTGGTCATCGGCGTCCGGAACCTCAAGATCTTCACCTTCGGGCCACGCCCGTACGACTTCCTCGCCTGCAATGCACCGATCAAGCCGTTCTACGATCTCGGCGTCGAAGTGATGGAAAACAGCGAACTCGACCTGTTGCTGCTGTACAAGGACGCGGCGTCGAAAAAGGACCGCATCGCCGCCGTAGCCGAGGAGATGCGGGCGGAACTCGGCGACGGCGCCCGGAATCCGTATCCGGACCTTCTCCCCAAGCTCGCGCAGCTCGAGGTCGCCATCCTCGACTTCATGGAGAAGAACCTGGGGGCGGCGCGGTACGCCGCCTTCGCCGACAAGTGCTGGCCCGCGTTCGAACCGGCGTTCGGGTTCGTTCCCTGCTACGTCAATTCCCGCCTCGCCGGCAAGGGCGTCCCGGTGGCCTGCGAGGTCGACCTCTACGGCGCGCTGTCGGAATTCATGTGCCAGTGCGCCACCCTGGTTCCGGCCACCCTGCTCGACATCAACAACTCGGTTCCCGGCGACGTCATGCCGTCCGCGTCCGATCTCTTCGGCGCGGCGGTCAAGGACCTGTTCATGGGTTTCCACTGCGGCAACACCTGCTCCGAATGCCTCAAGGACAGCAAAATGAGCTACCAGCTCATCATGAAGCGCGGCCTGGAGCCGGACGGCGAGCCGAACATCACCCGCGGCACGCTGGAAGGGCGGCTCAAACCGGGCGGCATCACCTTCTTCCGCTTGCAGGGCAACCCGGACGGGCGCCTCAATAGCTATATCGCCGAAGGCGAAATCCTCGACATTCCGCCGCAGACCTTCGGCGGCACCGGCATTTTCGCCATCCCGCATTTCGCGCGCTTCTACCGGCACATCCTCGTCGCCAAGGGCTATCCGCACCATGGCGCGGTCGCCTTCAAAAAGGCGGGCGGAACCCTCTTCGAGGCGGTGAAATTGCTGGGGGTGGGTGACATCGGCGTACCGCTGCCCGACCACCTGCCCTACCCCGGCGAAAATCTTTTCGAGCTCTTCAAATAAACGAAGTTCCGCGAAGTGGTGGACTTTTGGAGGAAATCGGGCCAACCACCGCCCGATTTCCTCCAAAGATGTTACTGTTCCCGGATCAACGGGTTGATTTTTTCATTTCGTTTTAATGGGTTGTTTTTTCGTCAACTCGACTGAAAGTGGACTTTTCGAAATTTTGCAGTCGGAATCATCCGAAATAAGTTGAAAAGAGGCATGGCGATTCTTTTACTTGGTGTTGAACCGACGCCTTGTAAAAGGAGACCGCCATGCCGGAACT
>JAISXA010000270.1 GCA_031270685.1 Planctomycetota bacterium | reverse complement strand
AGGTCCCCCGGCCCGAGGCGGGAGAGCGTCCGTTCGCGGTCGCCCTCGCCGAAGGCGACCGGCCGCAGCGCCGGCGCGAAGCGCCGGGTTTCCGCGATCCAGTTGTGGCAGACGCTGGTGGGCGCGACCACCAGCGCCGGGCCGAGTTCGGCCCGCCGGACCAGGACGGCGAGCGCCTGGATCGTTTTGCCCAGGCCCATGTCGTCGGCGAGGCAAGCGCCCGCGCCCCATTCGGCGAGCCGCGCCAGCCAGCGGTAGCCCGCGAGCTGGTAGTCGCGGAGTTCGGCGCCGAAGCCGTCGGGCGGCCCGGGCGAAAAAGCGTCGAGCGCCTCGCGGCGGGCGAGCGTCTCCCGCCAGGCGCGGTCGGCCCGGACGTCGGCGCCCAGTTCCGCGAACCCCTCCACCGCCGCCGCCGCCAGGCTCGACAGCGCCAGCTCCCCGTCCCGGCGCCGGGTCAGCGCCTCAAGGTCGCGCAGCTGGCGCGCCAGCTCCTCGGTGAGCGCGATGTACTCGCCGTCCCCGATTTCAACGAAGCGGCCGCTCGACCGGCCCAGCGCCGCCAGCAGGTCGGCCATGCCGACGACCAGGTTTTCGTCGACCCGGAGCGCGCCGTCCAGCCCCAGCCAATCATTGCCGCCCCCGGCCAGGCGCAGGCTCAGATCGCCCGCGCCGCGTACCCGGCGCACCCGGAACCGCCCGCCCCTCGGCCAGGCCAGCACCGCCCGCTCGCCGAGCGCCCCGGCTTCGGCCAGGAAGGCGAGACAGACCTCGGGATCCTCCAGCCGCCACGACCAATCGCCCGCCTCGCGCCCGGCGAGGCTGGGACAGGCGCCCGCCGCCCCGGCCGCGAGCGTCTTTTCCCGGTCGAGGTCGCGGAGCGCGGCGACCGCGCCGTCGCCCGAACCGGCGGCGAGGATGCGGCCGCCGCGTCCGGGCCGGTACGCGGGGCCGTCGTCGCCGAGCGGATGCGCCCACAATTCCACGTCCAGGCCGGGACGGCGCGGCAGGAGATGGAAGCGCGGCCGCGGATCCGCCTCCACCCGGGCGCCGCCGGCGGCGAGTTCGGGCAGGTCGGAATGGACGTGGACCTTGCCGGCCAGCAGGCCGAGCGCCCGCAGCGCGTCCTCCCTCCCCGGCGCCGGGATGGACAGCCCCGGGCCGACCACCATGGTCAGTCGGCGGGAGCGCTGGTCGAGCTTGTACACCCGCAGCCGGCAGGGCGATTCGAAGCGGGCCAGCACCGGCGGAAGATCCCGGTCCGGCGCCCCGCCGCCGGCGGCGGGCGGAAAATCGGCGAGCGGGGGTTCGAGGGCGATGTCGCAGCCGCCATCGCGGTCCAGCGCCGTCAATTCGAAAACGCCCCGCTCCACGTCGATCCGCGCGCCGCTTGCATCGTCCCGGAAGACGAGGGGATGCCCGACCAGGGATTCGAGCGCCAGCCCCGGCTCGAAGTGGAATCCGTCCGCCTCGGCGTAGCGGAGGGCGGAAAAGACCAGCCGGTCGCGGTCGCCGGCGTGGGGAAACATTTCCGGATGATGGAACACCTTCCGCAGCGCGATGTTCCTGCCCCGGGTCCAGGTTCCGTCCTTGCCGCGCGTCTGCTCGACCGGCTGGAGGGAAAAGACCTCCGCGCCGCCGCCCCAGCCGTCGCCGCCGACCAGCCAGGCGAGGCGCTTTTGCGCCTCCGGGTCGCCGCCGTCCCGCGCCAGCTCGGCGAGCGCGCCGAGGCTGCGCCGCCATTCCTCCTGCTCCGGGAAGGCGTCGGCAAGGAGCGGCCACGGCGGCGCCCCGGCCCCGCCGGCGGACGCCTTGGCCGCGAGGCCGTCGAGCTGCGCCGCCAGCCAGCGCCAGCCGCCCGCGTCCGCCCGCCCCGCGAGCGCGCGCAACGCCGGGCACAACGCTTCGAGGCGGGCCGGGTCGATCCACCAGGAGGCGAGGCCGTGGATGAAAACGGTGAGCGGATGCCCCCCCTGCGGCAGCTCCCCGGCGAGCGCGGGCAGGGTCCGCGCCGGGAAGGACTGCCCGAGGAAATGCAGGGCCGCGTGCCTGAGCGCCCGCAGCGCGCCGGCGTATTCGTGGCTTTGCGCCGCCGGCGCCAGAAGGTTGTTGACCGCCCGCTCCAGGCCGCCGCGCCCGCCCGAGCGGATCGCGGCGAGGACCTGCGCCACGCCTTCGAGGCCGTCGAGCGTCGCGTCGCGGCCGCCGCCGCGTCGGCGCTCGGCCAGCGCCAGCCCCGCGCACTCGAGGGCCAGCCGGTCGTCGCCGGAGCGGAAGGCGGCGAGCAGGCGGATGCGCGCGCCGGTCTCGGCGAAGACCGCGCCCGCCCAGTCCGCCTCGCCGCCGCGCAGGAAAGCCGCGCGCGCC
The DNA here is from genome assembly GCA_031270685.1 of Planctomycetota bacterium. GTDB lineage: Bacteria > Planctomycetota > SZUA-567 > SZUA-567 > SZUA-567 > JAIRTL01. The sequence goes on along the minus strand of JAISXA010000270.1, from coordinate 5,718 downwards.
AGTCCGAGCGCCAGGGCGGGATGGTCGGCGGCGAGTTTGCCCATCGTCCCGACCAGGGTCCGCGGATCGCCGAGGCCGGAGAAGACGTCCCGCAACGCCGACTCCGCGAGGCCGGCCAGCGCGGCGGGGGAACCCCGGCGCATCCACAGCTCGTCCGGCTGCGCGTCGATGAGCGCGGAAAGGAATTCCCCGCCCGCGCCGCCGCGCTCGGCGCCCAGGAGCAGGCACTCCCGGCGCGCCGCGTCCCAATCGCCGCCGTGGAACGCCAGCCGCAGGTTGCGCCGGGCGCTTCTCCCCGCCCCCTCGTCGCGCCAGTCCCTCCCGCGCGCCGCGGACAGGGCCGAACGCGCCAGCGCCGCGAAGGCGCCGTCGCGCACCGCGTGGCGCAGCGCCAGTTCCGCCTCCCGCGGCCGCGCCTTCCACAACAGCCGCGCCGCCTCCCTGCCGGTTTCGCCGCCGGCGGCGGCGTCCGCCAGCCCGGCCTGGTCCAGGCGGCGCAGGCGCAGCAGCACGTTCTGCGGCGTGAAGGAGCGGAGCGGCGACTCGCGGAGCCCGGCGCCGTTGAGGACGGCGGTCACCACCACCGCCGAAGCCGGTTCGTAGAGGATGGACAGGGCCTGGAAAACGGTCTGGTCGGGAACGTTGAGCGCGTTGTAGCGCGCGAGCGGACCGCCCGGTGAATTCGGCGCTTTCAGCATGCCATCCCCGTCAGCGGTGCGTCCGGGCGATTTCCGCGAAGCGGTCGGCCACCTGGCTGAACACGCCGACCAGGACCGGGTCGAAATGGCTGCCCCCGGCCGCAACGATTATCCTTTCCGATTCGTCGGTGGGGATCGGATTCTTGTAGGGCCGGGCCGAAATCAGGGCGTCGTACACGTCGGCGATGGCCATCAGCCGCCCCTCCAGGGGGATGGCCTCGCCCTTCAGCCCCGCCGGGTATCCCGTTCCGTTCCATTTTTCGTGATGGGTGCCGGCGATGATCCGGGCATGGCGCAGAAACGCGTGTTCGGCGGTCTTTTTCGAAATCCGGTCGATCGCCTCCACCCCGAGCTCCACATGCCGCTTCATCTCGTCGAATTCCGCCGGGGTCAGCCGGCCGGGCTTGTTCAGGATGGCGTCGCTGATGGCGATCTTGCCCACGTCGTGGAGCTGGGCCGAGGGCAGCAGGAAATCGAGATCCCAGGCCGAGACCGTGGATTCGTAGATCCGCTCCTCCATCAGCTTGTCGACCAGCACCTTCAGGTACAACTGGGTGCGGGTGACGTGGCCGCCGGTGAGCGTGTCCCGGAATTCCACCATCTCCGCCACCGTGCACATCACCGCGTTCTGGAGTTCGAAGATCTGCGCGGTCTTCTGGCGCACCATGTCCCACAGGTTTTCATTGTAATTCCGCAACTCTTTTTTCTGGCTGGCGGTCAACAGGTGGTTTTCGATGCGCTTAAGCAGCAGCGGGGCGCAGAACGGCTTGGAAACGTAGTCGATCGCCCCCAGGCTCAGGCCCTGCAGTTCGCTCGACTCGTCGATCCTGGCGGTGAGGAAGATGACCGGCACGTCGCTCCAGCGCTGGTCGGACTTCAGCTTCCGGATCACCTCGTAGCCGTTCATCTCCGGCATCAGGACGTCAAGGAGGATCAGGTCCGGCGTCACGTGTTCGAGGATCTCGAACAGCTTCGCCGCCGAGGGGACGGCGTAAACCTCGTACAAGTCCCGCAGCATGTTCTTGCCGATGCTCAGGTTGGCCAGGTTGTCGTCGACCAGCATGATCCGGTTGCGTGAATTGGTCATGTCCCTTCTCCCGTCGCCCGGTCCGCCAGGCGGGCCGGGAGTTCATCCGCGATCATCCGAAAATCCATGGCCGAAACCCTTTCCCGCAGCCAGGCGATCAACTCCCCGCCCCGATTATAGGCGAAAGCGTCGAGTTCGTCCATGGCCCGGTCCACCCCGTCCATGTCGTAATTCACGCAGGCCAGCCGCAACCGCTCCAGGACGGCGGGATCCGGTTCGCCTCTCCCGGGCTTTCCGCCTTCCCGGTCCAGTTCGGCCAGCCGGCCGGCCAGTTCGGCGAGGAGCTTTTCCGCCATCGCCGCCAGGGCGGCGTGGTTGTCCCGGACGAATCCGATGGCGCCGGCGTTCGCCGCCCGCTCCAGGTCCTCGGCCAGCCCGCCCAGGCGCTCCGCCCCCACGCCGTAACTGCCGCTCTTGAGCCCGTGCGCCGCGACGGCGTAGGCCGCCAACCCTTCCCCGTCGGGCAGGACCAGCTTCTCCATCAGCCGGCGGGTGTTTTCGGCGTAGGAGCCTAGCGCGCGGAGGAACGCCTCCCGGTCGCCGCCGAAGCGGGCCAGCGCCGCCTCCTGGTCGAGGCCGGCGATCGGCCCGAGTTCCGGGACCGGCCGGCCGGAAGGGGCGTCCGCCTCCGGGGGGCGGTCGGCGGCGGCGCTTTCCAGCTCCGGGTCGCGCACCCAGCGCATCAATACCACGTCCAGTTTCGCGAGATCGACGGGCTTGGACAGGAAGTCCTGGAACCCGTTGTCGAGGAACAGCCGCCGGGTGCCGGTGACGGCGTTGGCGGTGAGGGCGATGATGGGCACGGTCCGGGCGTATTCGGAGTCGATGGCCCGGATCTGCCGCACCGTCTCGACCCCGTCCAGGTCCGGCATCATGTGGTCCATGAAAATGGCCTGGTAGCGGATTTCCCCCTCCCGCACCAGTTCGATCGCCCGCCGGCCGTTGGTGGCGACGTCCACCCGCATGCGGTAGGGCTTGAGCATTCCCCGTCCGATCTCCAGGTTGGCCGGAACGTCGTCGACCAGGAGCACCCGGGCGTAAGGCAGGGGATGGATGACGATGTTCGCCTTGTAGGCATGGTGTTCCCGGAAATAGCGGAATCGCCGCAGGTTCTCCGCCGCCTCGGCGCCGATGGGGTCGCAGGGCACGGATCGCTGGCGGACCCTGACGGTGAAAACCGAGCCCTTGCCGGGTTCGCTTTCCACCCGGATGTCCCCGTCCATCATTTCCGCCAGCCACCGGGAAATGGAAAGCCCCAGCCCCGTACCCTCGATCCGCCGGTTGCTCCCGGCGTCGAGCTGGTTGTAATCGGAGAACAGCTTCGGCAGATCCCGCTCCGGGATGCCGATGCCGGTGTCCCGGACCACGATGGTCAGCCACACCGACTCCCCGTCCCTTTCGGCGGCGAGCCCCAGTTCCACCTTGCCCTCCCGGGTGTACTTGAAGGCGTTGCTCAGCAGGTTGTTCATGATCTGCTTCAGCCGCAGCTCGTCCCCCCGCAACCGGGCGGGCAGGGTTTCCCCGATCGCCAGGTCGAAGGTTATGGGCTTGTCCCCGAGGCGCATGATGTTGAGGGTGACGGCGTCGTTGATCAGGCTGACCAGGTCGTATTCCGCGGCGGCCAGTTCGAACTTGCCGGACTCGATCTTGGAGATGTCGAGGATGTCGTTGACGATCCCCAGGAGGGTCATGCCGGCGTCGTGGATCTTCTCCAGCGTCCGCCCCAATTCCTCCCGGTCCGGCGGGGAATGGATCAGCAGCTCCGAGAAGCCGACGACCGCGTTCAGCGGGGTGCGCATTTCATGGCTCATGTTGGCGAGGAAGCGGCTCTTGGCCCGCGAAGCCTCCTGGGTGGCCGCGCTCATCTCCGCCAGGTGGCGGTTCTGCCGCTGGATGGTCAGGAAGGGCTTGGCGACGAAACCGGCGGCCAGGAAGGCGGTAAGGAATCCCAGGCCCAGGAAAACCATGGTGGTCTGGACCAGCCCCTGGGTGACGTGCGCTTCCGGGCTTTCCGATATGGGGGAGGAGACGCCCAGCACCCAGTTGGCGTTCGACCCGGAGATGGCGGAGTAGGCGGCTATGCGCTCCACCCCGTACAGGTTGTATTGGCCCAGGCCCTTTCCCCCCCGGAGCGCGACGCGGGTGAAATCGGCCATGGCCGCGGCTCCCGGATCCGCCTTTTCCACCTCGATGGGGTTGCGCCGCTTGAGCACCGTCTCCCGGTCCTTGAAGGCGATGATGGTGCCCGTCGCGTCCAGGATGTACACGCTGCCGGTTTCCAGAATCTTGAAGTCGTCCAGCAGGGTGGAAAAAAGCAGGCCGGGAATGGTCACCGACAGGATCCGCTTGCCATCCTCCCCCAGCGGCACGCAGACGTGAAAAACCAGCTCCCCGGTCGGGTCCTGGCGGGTGGTGGAGATGACCGACCCCCCGGCGAAGGCTTTTCGCGCGTACTCGCTGTCGAATAGGTCGGCCGGCGTCGGCGACCTGCCTTCGGAAAGCAGCACCCCGCGGCGATCGGCCGCCGTGAAGTCGATGAAGTCCCTGTGCAGCGCCAGTTGCTCGCGCATGATCCCGCCCCATTCCTCGAACGGGGCGTTCACCAGGTGCTGGGCGACGGTGGCCGCGTCGGCTTTCAGCAGTCCGATCCGGGAGGAAACCAGCTTTTCCGAAATTTCGGCGATCACGGCGATGTAGTTTTCGGTGGCCGCCCGCAGGCCGCTGCGCATGAAACGGACGCTGGCGACCAGGGTGGTGGCGGCGATGACCGACACGATCGCCATGACGATCAGGATGATTTTCAGGCGGACGAGCATGGCCGGCCCCGATCCTTCACCATGGCCGGGTCGTCGTCCGCCGGCATGATCCGGTTGCGCGGATCGGTCATGTCGATCCTCCGTTCCCCCGCTCCGCCGCCCGGGCCGGCAGTTCATCGACAATCTGGCGGAAATCCATGGCCGAAACCCTTTCCCGCAGCCAGGCGACCAGGTCCCCGCCCCGTCCGTAGGCGAAGCTTTCCAGTTCGGCCATGGCCCGGTCCACCCCATCCATGTCGTAATTCCCGCAGGCCAGCCGCAACCGCTCCAGGAGGGCGGCCTCCGGTTCGTCCCGCTCAAGCTTCCCGCCTTCCCGGTCCAGTTCGGCCAGCCGGCCGGTCAGTTCGGACAGCAGCTTTTCCGCCATCGCCGCCAGGACGGCGTGGTTGTCCCGTATGAATCCGATATCGCCGGAGCTCGCCGCCGCCTCCAGGTCCTCGGCCAGCCGGCCCAGGCGCCCCGCCCCCACGCCGTAGCTGCTGCCCTTGATCCCGTGCGCCGCGATGGCGTAGGCCGCCAACCCCTTTTCATCCGGCTTGTCCATCCGCGCGATCAGCCGGAGGGTGTTCCCGGCGTAGGAGCGAAGGGAGCGGAGGAACGCCTCCCGGTCGCCGCCGAAGCGGGCCAGCGCCGCCTCCTGGTCGAGGCCGGCGATCGGCCCGAGTTCCGGGAACGGCCGGCCGGAAGCGGCCGCCGCCCCCGGCGACCGGCCGGAGGAGCCGTTCTCCAGGTCCCGGTTCCGCACCCAACGCATCAACGCCGCGTCCAGTTGCGCGAGATCGATGGGCTTGGAAAGGTAGTCCTGGAACCCGCTGTCGAGGAACAGCCGCCGGGTGCCGGTGATGGCGTTGGCGGTGAGGGCGATGACCGGCACGGTCCGGGCGTATTCGCTGTCGATTTCCCGGATTTTCCGCACCGCCTCGATCCCGTCCAGGTCCGGCATCATGTGGTCCATGAAAATGGCCTGGTAGCGGATTTTCCCCTCCCGCACCAGTTCGATCGCCCGCCGGCCGTTGGAGGCGACGTCCACCCGCATGCGGTAGGGCTTGAGCATTCCCCGGGCGATCTCCAGGTTGGCCGGAACGTCGTCGACCAGGAGCACCCGGGCGTAGGGCAG
>JAISXA010000268.1 GCA_031270685.1 Planctomycetota bacterium | reverse complement strand
CGGCGCCGGGCGCCGTCACCCAGGAAACGCTGGTCATCACCGGCATGAGCTGCGCCGCCTGCGCCAAGCGGGTGGAAAAAGTGGTGGGAAAGCTGGCGGGCGTGCGGAAGGCCAGCGTCAATTTCGCGACCGAGAAGCTGACCGTCGCCTTCGACTCGGCGGCGGTGTCCACCGACGCCATCCGCCTGTCGGTGGAGCGCGCCGGGTACGGCGTGGCGGAGAAGGCGGATTTGACGGAGGCGGTGCTTCCCATCGGCGGCATGAGCTGCGCCGCCTGCGCCGCCCGCATAGAAAAGCTCCTGAAACGCATGGACGGGGTGTCCGAGGCGACGGTCAACTTCGCCAGCGAAAAGGCGCGGGTGGTTTACGACGGGAGACGGCTGCCGCTCACCGACATCAAGAAGGCGATCGAAAAGACGGGATACCAGGTCCTGAGCCTGGAATCCACCGCCGCCGTCGACGCGGACCGGATCCGCAAGCAGGCGGAAATCCGCGCCTTATGGAACAATTTCTCCATCGCCGCCCTGTTCGGCGTGCCGCTGTTGTACCTCGCCATGGTGCCGATGGTGTGGTGGCTCCCGTTCCCGGTGCCGGCGATTCTCGATCCCATGCGCTATCCCCTGAATTTCGCGCTGGCGCAAATCATTCTCGTCCTTCCCATCCTTTACGTGGGGCGGCGCTTCTACAGCGTCGGCTTCCGGGCGCTTTTCGCCGGGTCGCCGAACATGGATTCGCTCATCGCCATCGGCACTTCGGCGGCCGCGGTCTGGAGCTTTTACGAGACGTGGCGGATTCTCCAGGGCGATCTCGCCGCCGTCGAGAGGATGTATTTCGAAAGCGCGGGGGTGATCATCACCCTCATCCTGCTGGGAAAGTCCCTCGAGGCGGTGTCCAAGGGCCGCACTTCGGAAGCGATAAAGAAACTGATGGGGCTGGCCCCGAAAACCGCATTGTTGATCCGGAACGGGGTCGAGACGGAGATTCCCATCGACGAGGTGGCGGCGGGCGACACGCTGCGGGTGCGGCCGGGCGACAAGATTCCGGTCGACGGGGTGGTGCTCGACGGCGTCACCGCCATCGACGAATCGATGCTGACCGGCGAAAGCATGCCGGTGGACAAAAAGGCCGGCGACAAGGTCTACGCCGCCACCATGAACAAATTCGGCAGCATCACCTTCCAGGCGACCAAGGTCGGGCGCGAAACGGCGCTGGCGCAAATCATCAAGCTGGTCGAGGACGCCCAAAGCTCGAAGGCGCCCATCGCCAAGCTGGCCGACGTGGTGTCGGGCGTTTTCGTCCCGGTGGTCTGCCTGATCGCGGTAGCGGTCGCCGTGGCCTGGTACCTGTACACGAAAGACGTCGGGTTCGCGCTCACCATCTTCATTTCGGTGCTGATCATCGCCTGCCCGTGCGCCCTCGGCCTCGCCACTCCAACCGCCATCATGGTCGGAACCGGCAAGGGCGCGGATAACGGCATACTCATCAAATCGGGCGAGGCGTTGGAGACGGCCAGGAAGATCCAGGTGGTGGTGTTGGACAAAACCGGCACCATCACCGAGGGCAACCCGGCCGTAACCGACGTTCTGCCCACCGCCGGCGTGGATGAAAAACGGTTGCTGGCGACGGCCGCCGCGCTGGAGAAGGGATCGGAGCATCCGCTGGGCGAAGCCATCGTCCGCCGGGCCGAAGCGGAAAGGTTGGTCCTGGAGGCGGTGGCCGATTTCGCCGCCATTCCCGGCCGCGGCGTGGAGGGAGCGCTGGCCGGCCGCGCCTGCCTGGTCGGCAACGCCAGGCTGATGAAAGAGCGCGGCATCGACGTCTCCGGCATGGCCGGGGAAACGGAGCGCCTGGGCGGGGAAGGAAAGACCGCCATGTTTGTGGCCGCCGACGGCGCGCTGGCCGGGCTGGTGGCGGTTGCCGATGTGGTGAAGCAGTCGAGCGCCGCCGCCATCCGGGCCATGCACGGCATGGGATTGGAAGTGGCGATGCTGACCGGCGACAATCCGCGCACCGCCGCCGCAATCGCCAAACAGGTGGGAATCGACCGGGTCTTCTCCGAGGTGCTGCCGCAGGACAAGTCGGGCGAGATCAAAAAGCTCCAGGAAGCGGGGAAGACGGTGGCGATGGTAGGCGACGGCATAAACGACGCTCCCGCCCTGGTGCAGTCGGACGTCGGCATCGCCATCGGTTCCGGCGCCGACGTGGCGATGGAGTCCGCCGACATCGTGCTGATGCACAGCGATCTCACCGATGTGTCGACCGCCATCCGCCTAAGCAAGGCCACCATTCGCAACGTCAAGGAAAACCTCTTCTGGGCCTTTATCTACAACACCTTGGGCATTCCGGTGGCGGCCGGGGCGCTGTATCTGTTCGGCGGGCCCCTTCTCAATCCGATACTGGCGGCGGCGGCGATGTCGCTGAGTTCGGTGTCGGTCCTGACCAATGCCCTGCGGCTGAAGCGCTTCAAGCCGCACGCGGCCTGAACGGCAAGGAGCATGTCGTGAATAAGAGATTGTTCGTGTCTTTGGCGCTGGTCCTGGCGATCGCCGTCGTCATCGCCTTTTATCCCCCGGCGTTTCTGGTCCGGGCCTTGCCGGCAACCGATTTGGTCTCCCGCTTCGGCAAGCGCTCTTTCGCAAACATGCTGACCATCCTGCCGGAAAAGGCGGTTCTCTCGGAACAGGCGGAGTGGGCGGAATGGACCTTGACCGCGCCCGACGCCGACGCCGCCTTCTCCTGGACCGCGTTGCCGGCCAGCGGTTGCGACGCGGTTCTGCGGGTCGACGCGGCGCCGTTTTTAGCGGCCAAGCTGGATCCCGAGCGTCTGCCTCCGGGCATCCTGCAAGGCGACAAACTGGTATTCGCCTTGATGGCGAAGGGCGCCGACGGGATGGCGATGGACTCCGACGGCGGGGAAATCGCCACGACCGCGACGCCGATGCCCGATCCGGGCGCGGCCTTCGCCCGCGTACTTGACACCCATCGGGATCTGTTGGCGTACCATTACCAGCTTGGCCATTACGGCATCGACGTTGGCGGCGGCAACCTTCTCGAATGGGCGGGCGATCCGTCCGAGAACAGCCTCGACCTGGTTTTCGCCCTGGATCCTGGGATTCTGGAACAAGCCGGCCTTGACAAAAACAATGTGGACGGCTGGATCGCCGGCAGCGTCATCGTCCACGACGCGCTCGGCCGCAAGGTGTCGGTGCCGAAGCTCCTCAAGCCGTTCGATCTTTTGACCAAGGGGTAGCATCCGGCTTCGCGGCGGCGGCGCGCGCATCATCCCGGAGGAAGGAGGTTGAAAACGCGCTTGACGCGGAACACGGGACGAGGATGATTTCCATTCGAGCCGCCTTCGGTTCAAACCGTGACGATACCGCGCGCAGTCGCCGATTTCCAATTGTTTGTCCGCCGGAAGCCAAGGGAATATGGTCGGGATGCCTGAGTCGGACGAACAAGACCTGGAGGATATAACCAGGGTTTTGGCGGGTGAAACAGACGCCTTCGCCCGGCTCTTGGAGCGCCATGGCGAAGCCATGGCCAGGCAGATGCGCAATTTTTCCCGGGATCCCGCCGTCATCGACGAGTTGACCCATGATGTGTTTGTCGAGGCGTACCTTAGTCTTGCCAATTACCGCAAGGATGCGCCGTTCCGCCACTGGCTGGCGAGAATCGCCACCATCACCGGATACCGGTACTGGAAGTCGCGGGAGCGCCGGGAAAGACAATTCGCTTTCGACGAGGAGCGCGACCAACCGCTGGAAAAACCTGGGCCGGGAAATCCGGACGCGGCGGGCGAACTTCTCTTCGCGATGTTCGGGGAGCTTCCGGATTCGGACCGTTTGATCTTGACGCTTATGTATATCGACAAGATCGACCAAAAAGAAATAGCCAGGAGGTTGGATTGCAGCAAAACCGCGGCGGCGGTCCGCATTTATCGGGCGAAACAACGGCTGAAAAAGCTGGGTCGTGACGATAGGTGGAGGCAGAGAGTGCAATGGATGATTTCCTGAATCAGGTGCGGGCGGTGGCGGACATCGC